>NZ_JBIARH010000013.1:0-189973 GCF_042889785.1 Streptomyces sp. NPDC002476
TGGGTCTGGCCGTGCGTGTCGACTCCGCCGGTGATCTGAGGGGTGTTGTGCGTCATGCTGGTCGTGTCCGTCCTTGCGAGAGTCCGTTCCGGGGGTGAGGTTCCCCCGCTGCGCGGGGGTGGCTGACCAGCTAGTCAGCCACCCCCGCGCAGCGGGGGAACCTCAGGTGGCGGTGGTGGCCTTGGCGTGGAAGGCGGAGGCCAGGGCGCCGGTGGCCCGCAGCAGGTTGTAGGCCATCGCCCACTGGATCAGCCAGGCGGCATTGGCGTGGAAGTGTCCCGACGGCAGGTGGGCCAGGGCGGAGGCTTTGCTGTCGGCGATGACCTGCTCGACGACCGCGTGGTGACGGTGCTCCCGCTCGGCCTGGAGGGTGGGGGCGGGCTGGTCGCCGAGCATGGCACCCTCGCCGCGCTCAGGCTCTCGGCATGTTGCACAAAATCCGACGTCGCTGCTTGCCGCGATTGCGCAGAGACGGGTCTCGAGCCGTGCTTCAGGATGTGCGATCAGACAAGGCGTGAGCCGGATGAAACATCCAGTTCGCCGTGACGACATCGGGAGTCCGCTGTGCTCTGGAGAAAACTGCTCGTCACCCTGACCTCGCTCCTGCTCCTGCTGACGGCTTCTGCCGGCGCGGGAGCGGCAGCGGCGTCCACCGGTTCCCCCGCCGGTGCCAGTGCCGAGGCGGTCGCGGCCGACTACGGCGCTCCCGGCCCCTACGCCACCGCGGTGGAGGTCGGGGCGGTGACCACCCTGTACTACCCGCGTGACATCGCGACCAGCGACCGCCGCCACCCCGTGATCGTGTGGGGAAACGGCACCTTCGCCTTCCCGGTCGTCTACCGCGACCTGTTGCTCCACTGGGCCAGTCAGGGCTTCATCGTCGCCGCCGCCAACACCCCGCAGTCCAACCTCGGCATCTCCATGCGCGCCGGGATCGACCTGCTCACCCGTCGCAACGCCGACCACGGCAGTCCCTTCCACGACCGTGTCGACCTGGAGCACATCGGCGCGTCCGGTCACTCGCAGGGCGGCGCCGCCGCCATCGTCGTCGGCGCGGACCCGCGCATCGACACCATCCTGCCCATCCAGCCCGGGCCGCTCGCCGACATCGACGACGTACACGTACCCGCGCTCCTCCTGGCCGGGCAGAAGGACAGCATCGTCTTCCCCTTTCTGGTCAAGACCTTCTACAACGACGCCGACCACATACCGGCCATCTACGGGGAACTGCGCGGCGCCGATCACCTCACGGTCGTGGGCGACCCCGGCCCGTTCGCCGCGCCCACCACCGCCTGGTTCAAGGCGCACCTGATGGGGGACCAGACGGCGAGTGCACAGTTCTTCGGGGCCGGCTGCGGGATCTGCACCGACAGCGGCACCTGGTCCGACGTCCGCCGCAACGGCCTCGCAAGCCGGTGACCCGCTCCCGGATATCCCTTCCGCCGTGACCGGCGGCCGTCCCGATCCACGCCGCCCGCCCCTGACGCTCCCGCGACCAGGGGCGGCCGGCCCCGTTCGCACATGGAAGGACCGCCATGGACCTCATCGCGACCACCAGGCAGGGCAAGGTCCGAGGCCGTTTCCGCAACGGGATCGCCACCTTCCTCGGCATCCCCTACGCCGCCCCGCCCTTCGGCGCCCACCGCTTCCGCGCCCCCGCCCCGGTCGAGTCCTGGGAAGGGGTACGAGACGCTCTGGAGTACGGGCCGACCGCCCCCAAACGCCCCTACCGCCCGCCCCTCGACCGGCTGATACCCGATCCGAGCATCGCCGGGGACGACTGTCTCAACCTCAACGTCTGGACCCCATCCGTCGGCGAGGGCCGGCTGCCCGTCATGGTCTGGATCCACGGGGGTTCCCTGCGCAACGGCTCGGCGAACCTGCCGCTCTACGACGGGGGCGCCTTCGCGCGCGACGGGGTGGTCCTCGTCTCCGTCAACTACCGGCTCGGCGTCGAGGGGTTCGGGGTCTTCCCCGACGCCCCCGTCAACCGGGGCCTCCTCGACCAGATCGCAGCCCTGATCTGGGTCCGCGACAACATCTCCGCCTTCGGCGGAGATCCGGCGAACGTCACCGTGTGCGGGGAGTCCGCCGGCGCGATCAGCGTCGCGGCCCTCATGACCAGCCCCGGCGCGGCCGGGTTGTTCCACCGGGCGATCCTGCAGAGCGGCCCGCCCTACACGATATCGCGCCGCGAGGGCGCGAAGACCGTACGGTCGATGGCGAAGAGACTGCGGATCCCGGCCACCGCCGAGGCGTTCGCGGCGGTGGACCGAGATCTGCTGCTGGACGCGCAGGCCGCCGTCGTCGACCGGTCCGACCCCATCGGCGGCGGTCCTGGCTTCCACATCGTGGTCGACGGCGACGTGGTGCCCGCCGCCCCGCCCCTTCCCGAGGCCGACCTGCTGCTGGGCTGCAACCGGGAGGAGTACCGGCTGTGGTTCGTACCCGGCGGAACCGTGGACCGGATCAGCCGGCTCACCCTGCGGCTGGCACTGCTGAAGATCCGTGTCCCGCAACGCGTGGCACGCCTGTACCGAGCCACCCGGCCGCACGCCAAACCCGGTGAGATCCTGGGAGAGATGGCCACCGACCTGCTGCTGCGGGGGCCGCTCAACCGCCTCGCCGACTCCCGGCCCGCCCGCACCTTCGTCTACGAATTCTGCTGGCGCTCGCCCGTGATGGGACTCGGCGCGTGCCATGCGCTGGAACTCGGCTTCGTCTTCGACAACCTGCGCGCCGCCGAGGACCTGACCGGGCCCGGCGCGCCTCAACCACTGGCCGACGCCATGCACCGGGCCTGGGTCGCCTTCGCCACTACCGGACAGCCGGGCTGGTCCGGCTGGAACGCGGACCGGCCCGTCATGGTCTTCGACCACCCCGGCGTCGGCCCGGTCCTCGCACCCCGGCACGAGGAACTCGGCGCCTGGCTCTGACAGATGACAGGCCGAGCGCTCGCCGACGCCGGCCGTGGTTCATCCGCTTTCCGCTGCTTCTGCGGATCCCTGCCATCCGGTGACCCCGCGGTGACCCGCGGGCCCGGCCAGGTCCCTGGCGACGAGCGCCGCCTGGATCAGCCGCGCCTGCGCGGGAACCGCGAGGTCGAGGCCCGTCAGCGCGCTCACTCGCTGCAACCGGTAGTCCAGGGTGTTGCGGTGGACGCACAGCTCCAACGCCGTCTGGCGGCGGTTGAGCCCCCGCTCCACGAACACGCGCAGCGTCTCAAGCAGGTACGGATGCTCCTCCAAGGGGTCGAGTTTGGCCGCCAGCCGCACCAGGCCGTCCCCGGGGCGCGCGAGCTGGTGCTCCAGCAGCACGTCGTCGAGGCGGTAACACCCGGGCGGGCGTCCCAGGCGCCGGACGAGATCCAGCACGCGGCCGGCCTCCTGCGCTGCCGAGGAGATGGCCGCCGGTACGGAGGAGCGGGCGGCGGCGGCGCGCACGGGCTGCCCCACATCCTTCTCCAGCCGGGCCACCAGGCCCGGTACGTCGGACCTGGCCGGCAACAAGGCGATCCGAGCGACGTGGTCCATCAGCACAGGGATCCCGGTGAAGGCGTCGAGCGAGGACTGCACCAATCTGCTCGGCGGGTCGGACTCGAACGCGAAGGCAACCACCTCGTACTCACCCACCACGGCCACCCGCGCCACGCCCGCCAGCTCCTCGTACGGCCGTCCTTCCAGCAGGGCGCCGAGCAGGGCCCGCCGTACGCGCTTGTCCTCGCTGTGGAGGTCCTCCTGGGCGTTCTGGTGGGCGAGGACGACCGCGGGCAGCGCGGCGTGCAGGCAGGCGAGCAGCTTGCCGCCCGCCCCGGCCAGCTCACCGGGCTCCGCGACCTCGGTCAGCGTCTGCCACCACACCTCGGCGCCGATCAGGTACGCGGCGATCACCGCCTCCAGGGGGACCCGCTCCTCGGCCCGGCGCGCCGACCACTCGATGAGCCGGGTCAGATCGCCCGGCCCCATCGCCCCCCCGACGCCGTCGCGCAGTGCCCTGAGCAACAGCGCGTGCACCGCCGCGATGGACCGCGCCACCTCGCCCTGGAGGGTGGCGCGGGGCAGCGCCCCGTAGAACGGCGCCTCCGCCGCGCAGCGCGCGACCACGACGGCCGTGAGGTCACCGACCCGGGCGGCCATCCGGGCGTGCAGGTCCGACATCGGCGCATCGTCACACTGCCCCGGCCGTGCCGTCAATCGGAGCCCCGGGTCCGGCGGCGCGGGCAGTGCGTCGGGCGTGTCCCCGAACCGCTCCCGGTCGCCAACTCGTCGACGAAAGAGGCGACGTCACGTGGCACACCCGTAGCATGCCAACTTGCGTATGACGGGTGTCATCAATCCCCAGGGCCTGAAGTGGCACTACCAGTACGACAGGCTCGGTCGTAGGACGGTCTCCCGGGTGATCGCGAGGTGTTCGAGGTGAGTCTCGGTCTCTCGCCGGCGGTTGTGCAGTTCGGTGATCCGTCCGCGGAGGTCGTCGGCCAGGGCCCGGGCGGCGTTCTCCTGGATCCCGAGCGCGTCGAGGAGGGGCTGGAGGTTCACGCGGTCACCGTCTGCGCCTCGCGCCAAGTAGGGGTATTCGCGCCGGTGAGGCGGCGGGCCATGACGTGGGTCATGGCCCAGTAGACGCGGGAGGCGGACGAGGCCAGGCGGTGCTCGTAGTCGCGGACCGGGCGCCGGTGCAGTATCCGGATCCCGCAGGTCTGCTCGACGCTCCACCTCTTCGGCTGCGGAACGAACCCCTTGTGCTGCGGATTGCGTTCGACGGTCTCGATGTCGATGCCCAGGCGGGTGCCGTGCATGACGACCTGGCTCTTGAAGCCCTGGTCGACCAGCGACTTCTCGACGGTGTCACCGTTTTGCTCGGTGGCCTGGTCCCGCAGGGCAATGCCCGCGGCGTTGTCGTGCGCGCTCGCGGCGAGGACGATGACGGCGATGACCGGACCCAGCACGTCCACGGCCAGTCCCCGCTTGCGGCCCTTGCGAACGGCCCCTCGGTCCACCTCACGCGAAGGTGTGAAACCACCACGCCCCGCAAGAGTCGCCCCCCGTGACGACGGGCGAAGAACCGTTCCGCGCGTCAACTCCAGCCTTGAACGGCCGCACAATCCCATCCTCTGCGCATGCCATCGTGTCCGCCGGGCGCCACCACGCCCACCTCACCAGCCGAAAGCGAGGCACCGTGAAGAAGCCCATCGCCTGCTGGACCGCAGCAGTGGCATGCGCCCTGCTCGTCCTCACCGGAACCGCCGAAGCCTCCGACGCCACCATGGCCAAGCCCAAGACGTGGTACTCCACCGCCGTCTGTGGTGTCGAGAAGATCGGAAGTGGAGACCACGGAGACAAGCAGCTCAAGGGCACCGGTAAGGGGAAGAGCAAGTCGGAGGCCGAAAAGGCCGCCCAGCGAGATGTACAGGCCCAGATCGGCAAGAAGTACGGAAAGGGGTACCGGGCGCACCACTGCACCTTCCGCAGCTCCAGGCGGTAGGCCCCGCGCCCGTGGAAACACGTGAACAATAGAAAGCGTAAGAAGCTGCCGAAGCGGCTTGCCGCGGCTGCCGGTGACGGACGAGTCGGACTTCTCCAGCGGCTCCTCGCCCAAGGGGCCGATCCCGACACCCGCGACCCTGACGGAGCCACACCGCTCTATCTCGCCGCCGTCCAAGGCGAAAACCGTTGCGCTGAGCTGCTCCTGGCGGCCGGGGCCTCGCCCAACGCCGAATCCCGGGGGTGGCGCAGCGGACTACCACTTGCCGCAGCCGCTGCCAAGGCGAACCTGCCCCTCGTCGAGCTGCTGCTGTGTCATGGAGCCGACCCGCACCTGCGGGAGTCGGGGGGCGGCTCGGCGCTTGACTGGGCACAGGGCTGGAGCGACGACACCGAGGAGCGGCAAACCGTCCTGGCGCGGCTGCGCAACCTCACCGTTTGAGCCGTCCCCGCCACTCTCTGTCAGCCTTGGGTGAGACGTCCCGCTTCGTCGGGTTGGCCTGAGAGGGCACGACAGGAGAACCACCCCCTCATGACCAGCACCAACCCGCCTTCGGCTCTCACACCCGAGGAGCGGGCGGCAGTCCTGGAGCTGATGAACAGCGACGAGTACGCCGAGCTGCCTCCCGCGCAGATCTGGGCCCGCGCCCACTGCACAGTACGGCGGCCTGCATCGCCAGCCTCACTGTGCAACAGGCGCAGGGCGATAGCCGCTCAGGCTGTCCGCCCGGTGGAGAGGCGCTTCGGTTCCGACAGGACAGCGCGTGCGCCGTCGAAGTCGGCGAGTCTCGCCGCGAGCGTTGCTACGGCCAGGCGTTGGGGGAGGGCTGCCGAGAACTTGAGGCCGCGCACTGCTCGCTGATCGACATCGGGCAGGACAAGCGCCGGCCCGGCCTGGGCGGCTTCAAGGGCGCTACGCCAGACGTCGGGGGTGAGATCCTCGCGCAGGCGCAGGTAGCAGTCGGTCGGGCGCTGTACCGGATCGGCGATCGACGAGAGCGTTGCGGCCAGCGTCGCATTGGCACGGTAACCCGCCCAGGTCCACCAGCGGACATCGTCGCCCTGTCGAGCGACCAGCGTCCCGCCGGGGTGGACGAGTTGGGGCGCCTCCTCGTCACGCCATTGCTGGAGGCAGACACGAGCTCGCCGCGTGAGGTAGACGGGAGGTTCGGCACGTAGGAGGATCTCCCGCATGGCACGAGTCAGCGCGTACGACAGGCCGACGAGCGTGCCCCCCGACCATTTGGCGACCCCACCACCTTCGACGGGCTCGACGAACACTCGTTTACGGCCCCAGTCGATGAATGTCACCTGCCAGCTACGGCCGGCCAGCAACAGGCGCCGTGGTCCCGGACGTTTCTCGGTGAGTACGGAGGGATCCATACCTCCGATCTCGGTGCGCCCGGACAGGACGGTGAACTGGGGCGGTGCGGTGAAGGAGGCCGTCAACTCGATGAAGTGCCGTCGTCCGAAGCGGTGCTCGGCCTCGGGGCCGATGAACAGCATGCCGCCGTCGGAGTCCAGGAAGCCCTGCCCCGTCAGGTGACGCAGGATGGGAGTGGCCGAACGGTCGAAGG
Source organism: Streptomyces sp. NPDC002476 (assembly GCF_042889785.1). Classification (NCBI taxonomy): domain Bacteria; kingdom Bacillati; phylum Actinomycetota; class Actinomycetes; order Kitasatosporales; family Streptomycetaceae; genus Streptomyces; species Streptomyces sp. NPDC002476. The sequence continues at coordinate 7,061 of NZ_JBIARH010000013.1, forward strand.
GCGCCAAGCCGTTCCACTGTTCCGTCCAGAGCTGGTCTCCCAGCTTGTGTTCCTGGAGTGTGGCGGCGAGCAATTGCTGGGCCACCAGGTGGCGCGGCTCGGGCGGTGGGAGGACCGGTTCGACCCAGCCGCGGCCCCAGAGGAGCAACAGCCCGGCTGCCTGCAGCAGGGCGTCCTTGTGCGTGGCCAGGAAAAGGCAGTTGCGAGTACTTCCCGCCCGGCGTCCGGTGCGGCCGACGCGTTGGAGGAACGAGGCGACGGTGTCGGGCGAATCGATTTGGATGACGCGGTCCAGGTCGCCGACGTCGATGCCCAGTTCCAAGGTCGAGGTGGCCACGATGACGCAGTCGCGTGCTTCGGCAAACGCCTGCTCGGATCGTGCCCGCTCGTCGGCGGAGAGCGATGCGTGCGACAGGAAGACCGTGACTTCGCGCGCCCGCAGCGCGGCACCCAGTTCCTCGACCTGCCGTCGGGAATCGCAGAACACCAAGCGCTTCTCGCCCTTGTGCAGGGCCGCGATGACCTTGGCGGCGTTGGAGAGTGAGCCCACGTAGTCGAGTTCGATCTCTCCGGGTGGGCGGGCGGTGACGCCCGCGGCCGGCACCGGGCCGGACGAGGCACCTGTGAGTCCCGGTGAGACGACCTGTCCCGGGCGCCGGCCGGCGCCCGCCCCCTGGAGCCAGGTGAGCAGCTCCCGTGGATTTCCGACGGTCGCGGAAAGCCCGATCCGCTGAATCGGACGAGATGCGACCCGTTGCAGACGCTCGAGTATTGCCACGAGATGCCAGCCTCGGTCGTCGCCGGCGAACGCGTGCACCTCGTCGACGACAACTGCTCGGACCCCTCCCAGCAGATGCGCGTGATCCGTCTTCACGCCGATCAGCATCGCCTCCAGCGACTCGGGCGTCGTCAGCAGGATGTCGGGCCTCTCAGTACGGATGCGCCGACGCTGTGACTCCTTCGTATCTCCGTGCCACAGAGCCGCACTGCGGCCGAGCCATTGGGCGTACCTGTCGATGCGGGTCACCAGATTGTTGAGGAGCGCCTTGAGCGGGCAGAGGTAGAGGACCGAGGTGCCGGTCCAGCCCTGGGCCGACATGGCCGAGAGGACCGGTAGACAGGCTGCCTCGGTCTTGCCGCCGGCGGTGGGCGCGAGCAGCACGGCGTCCTCCCCGTCCATCACCGGTGCGATCGCTGCCCGTTGCAGTGGTCGCAGATCCGGCCAGCCGAGCGTGTTGACCACGTGGTGCAGGATGACGGGATCCAACCGGTCGACGGGGTCCGCAGCCGATGTCATCACAGCTCCAGGTCGATGTCGTCGGGCGACGACGATCCAGCCACGTTTCGTTCGATGTCGGTGAGTTCACCGGCGCCCACCGTGAGCCGGTAGTGCTGCCGCGGGGCGAAGTCCGGGAACTGGTCGATGCGGTCCAGAACGTCGCCGACCAGCTTCTTCAGAAAGAGCCGGGGCGCCACGCCGACCTTGCCGCCGAGAGCTCCGCCCACCGCACGGGCGAGGTCGGCGATGTACGCGTCGTCGGCCAGCTCCTTGATCCGGTCGGGAGAGTCGGCTCCGGACATGTAGAGATCGCGGATGGTCATGCCAAGACCGGTCAGCGATTCGAGAGTGAATCCTGACAGGCGGAGCTGGACCGCACGTGGGTTGTCGAAACGTGGATCAGTGGTGAAGTCGGTGGCGAGCCGCTGGGCGAGCGGAGGGAGGCGCTGGATGCCCTGCTGACCGTCGTAGAACGCGGGTGTTCCGGTGATGACCAGATAGAGGCCGGGGAACCGTCCCGAGTGGACTTCGTCGATCAGTTGCCGCAGCGCGTTGAGGGCCTTGTCGCGGGCATCCGACCGCACCCTCTGCAGGGTCTCCACCTCGTCCAGCACGATGAACAGTCCCCGGTGACCGGAGTCCCGCAAAACGGTGAGCAGCCCTTGGAGGAACCCGAGGGCCCCGAAGTGGTCCAGGTCGCCGCGTACTCCTGCGGAACGGCGGGCCGCCGCCGCGACATGGGGCTGGCCGCCGAGCCAGGCGAGGACGGCGGCCGCCGTCGACTCGTCGCCTTGCAGGAGTGCGGTCCGGTATCCGCGCAGCGCGGCCGCGAAGGACGGGGCGTGTCGAGAAACCTCGGCCAGCCGGGCAGCCAGCAACTCCTCCACTGCGGTGCTCAGATCGTTCTCGTCCACCCCCGCGGCGAGCGCGTCCTCCTCCAGGGCATAGAACCAGGCATCCACCACGGGACGGAGCGCGCTCGGAGGGAAGCTCGTGGTGGACAGCCGTTCAGTGAGACGGCGGTAGACCGTCTCCAGCTTGTGCAGGGGCGTCTCCGTTTCCGAGATCTGGATCTCGGACACAGCGAAGTTGCGCTGCTTGGCGCGTTCCCCGAGCCAGCGGGTGAAGAAGGTTTTGCCCGAGCCGTACTCACCTCGCACGGCTTTGAACACGGAGGCGCCGGAGGCGACCGCTTCGAGTTCCGCGTTGAGCGCGCACTCGAAACGGTCCAGTCCGGTGGCGAGGAGATCCAGGCCGCTCTCGGGCACCGCACCACGCCGGAGCGCGTCGAGAGCGGTGCGCCGCCGGGCGGCGGATACGGGAGAAGGGCGAGGATCGATCACACGCCCATTGTCCCATCCCCTATGAACCGGGCATCGTGCTGCGAGGTCATCTGCGTCGGAGACTGCCGTAGTCGAGGTTGGTCGTGAGGTAGCTGACGAAGTCGCTGCTCTTCGACGTCTTGTCGGGGCCCGAGCGGTTCTCCCGCTGGAATGCCTCGAACTGCTCCTGGAGCGACTTCCACAGCAACTCGAGGCGTGCGGAGCTCGGGAAGACGTTCTCCCGGGCGGCGTTGTTGAGCGTTTCCGGCTTGTTGAACACGCGGCCCATGAGGTCGACGGCGCCGAGCATGGCGAGGTGGAAGCGGAGGTTCGTGTGCTGTGACCGGGAGATGGGATCCGAGGTGGACTGAAGGAACTCGTCCACCTGGCGTTGCGCCTTGGCCAGCCACAGATAGACGGGGAGCTCCGTCTTCTCGGAGAACACACGGCGGTAGTCCGAGTCCGACTTCAGCAGGCTCGAAGGACGAGCACGGGCATAGTCGGGCTGTCCCAACGCCATGGCCATCACGGACTGTGCCAGCAGGGGGATGCTGACAATACGGTCGGTCGGCTTGCCCTGATTCCGGTAGAAGTTCTTGCGCCGGTCGTAGAACCAGTCGTGTTCGAGGAAGTACGACTCGATCTGCCGCTGGATGTCGTCCGTGGCCCGGAGCGAGGCGGCCGGCACGCTCGTCTGCCGGTTCGTTGCGCGAATGACGGAGTCGCGGGCGGCCTGGTCCGCGGTGACGAGGATGCGTACCTGTACCAGTCTCTCGAACACGGGGGTGGCAGGGGCGTTCTCGTAGAGCTGCCTGAGCGTCTCGTAGATCGTGTACGAGGTCTGGAGACCGTTGACGATCTGCACGTCGGAAAGGCTCAGGCGTTTGCCGACCGAGGTGGCCTGCGAGCACACGATGGTGATGCCGTTGTTGAGCCACCAGAATTCCGGTGCTCCGGGGTTCTGGAGGGACGCGGTGATCTCGCGGTTCACCTCGACGTTGCCCGCGTAGTCGCGGACGTTCCAGTCGAAGATGTGGGACTTGATCGCCCCGGTCTCGTCGCTGAGGAAGTCGATGTAGTCACCCAGCGAGACGAGGGCGATATGGCTGGTGCCGTGGGTGATGCTCTCCCGGTAGGGAAGCTCCAGGGTGTACGAGGGGAGGGTGCTGGATCGCTTCCAGAGTTCCGCGGGGCCCAGGAACTCGACTTCGCCGGTGGAGATGGCGAAGACCTTGGAGAACTGTGCCTCAAGGATCTTGGCCTTCGCCTGGACCTTGGGATGTACCTCGCTCGCCTCGCCGCGCGTCACGTACGAAAACTTGATCAGAACGGTCGGATGACGGGTGAGGAGCCGCGTCAACGCCGTCCTGAACAGCTTGAAACGGGCGAGCAGGTCGTCGCTGTACAGCAGCCCGACCGTGGCCTCGTCGACCTCCATGTCCAGGAGGTTCGAGCACGTGGACGCCACCTTGTCCAGGGCCACTTCGGAGAATCCGGGGCTGGTCTTGGCCTGGACGAGCCAGAGCGTCAGCTGGGTTCCGGCCTCGACGTTCGAGACGGCGGAATGCTGCTGGAGGATTTCGCTGTCCTCGTGCAGGAGCCGGCCACCGAGGAAGACGTACGCCCCGTCGATGCCGCCGTCGTCGGCACCACCGATCACACCGGCTTCGATCTCCTCCTCCGAGAGACCGAAACCGTGCAACGCGTGTTCGCTCGCGAACCGCTCGAAGGCCGCGTCGAACGACAGGGGGACGGCACGAGCGTTCCGTTTTTCCTCGATCATCTGGTTGATCAGCACTCGGTCGTTGGCGCTCATGGCTCCTGGCTCATCGTGTGGAAAAGACGAATGAAACGTCAGCCTAGGTCGAACTGCATGCGGAGCAAAGGGAGATCCAAACGAACGGTGCGGCCGTCCGGCAGTGTTTCCAGGACTTGCACCCCGTCATAGTTGAGCAACTGGCGAAGGATCGCGGCGAACCCGTCAGCGCGGGTCGCGGGATAGGACACACGTTGGGCGAGCGCCGTCACCGGCAGGGTGCCGCCGGCATCGAGCAGGGCCCGGATCGCTCCCTCCACCTTCTCCATGGGCGGCTTGCGCGCGAGCAGGCCGATCTGACCCTGGAACGTCTCCGAGGCGAAGAGGGACGCGACGAGGGCGTCGGCGGGATCCACGACGGCGGCGGTCACCAGCGTTTCTTCACCATCGAGGCTAGGCACCACGGCGACATCGAACAAGGAATCGTGGGTGCGGGCCAGTTGTGCGTGGGCCTTCGTCGGCTTCTGCCGTGCCGGCCGCTTCGGAGCGGGTGCCCGCTCGGCCACCGGGGAAACGGCGGCAGGGCGGGGCGATGGCTCGTCGAGCACCCACCAGTCCGGCTGCTGATCCCCCAACTCGCGCCAGGCCGGGGGAGGAGGCGCTCCGAACGGCAGGAAGGCCAGGACCGGGATGGTGAACTCGGCGAGGGACGCCCCGCCGTGGTACCCGGCCTTGCGAGTCGTGTACCGGGAGTCGGCGTCCCACAGGGCGACGATCGAGCCCCCCGGCTCCGGCTCGACCACGCGGGTGCCGTGCAGTGCGACCTCGGCCGGGCTCGTCTCGCCGCCCGGGGCCCGGTGACGGGCGGACAGCGGTGAGCCGGACTCCAGCTTCACGCCGTGTCGGTCGACGACATGCCCGTGGTCGCTGGTGATCACCACGGCCATGCCCTGCGAGGCGGCGATCCGCAGCAGATCCGGCAGACCCGGGATGTCCCCGGCCCGCCAGGCGCCGTCCCCCAGTTTCTGTTCCTTGGCGAGCCGGTCGTCGATGGCATTGAGGACGACCGCCACATGTGTACGACCGTCCATGAGCGCTTCGGTGAGCGCGGGACCGAACGTGTCCCCAGCGCTCTCGGCTCGCAGGTCGTCCTTGTGGAACACGGCCGCCGGCGCTCCGCCCCAGAGCGAAAGAGCGGGGAACAGTTGCGCCTCGTCCTTCTGCGATCCTCTCGTCAGCTTGCCCGCGAACAGTGAGGTACGGGACACGGAAGTGAGGGTGGGGAGCGCCGCAGCCATGGCGCGCCGTCGCGGAGCACCCTCGGCCACCGGGTCGAACTCGGCCCAGGAAGCGCGCAGTTCTTCACCCAGTTCAGTGGCGATGGCCGCGCTCATCCCGTCCAGCACGATCAGCAGCACGCGCCGGTCGGCGGCGCCGCGGACGACCGGCTTCACCACCCGTTCCAGGAACGTTTCCACGGTCAGCATCTTGCCCGGATCGGTGCCGGACGCGGTCCACGTGGCCAGCACGCGGGCGAAGCAGCGGTCGATCTCGTGCCGTCGTTCCCGCACGCGTACGGCCAGTGCGTCATAGGCCGCTCTCAGCCGGTCGTCGGAGTCACCACCGGCTTCGATGTGTTCCAAGGCACGGTCGACCCATCCGGTTTCTTCGAGCTGCCGCCGTATGGCCGCCCCGACGTTGGCCGCTTCGACCGCCGGTTCGGTGGCCAGCCACCGCACGAGCCGCTGGCCCATGCGAGTCCGCTCGATCCGTGCCCGCACTTCCGGTCCGTGGGCACGCCGGTGCTCGCCCAGAGAACGGACGGCCAGGTCGAGAGGACCCGCCTCGCCGGCCGCAAGGGCCACGCCGACGGCGGTGAACCTGGCGTCCAGGCCGGACGGCAGGAGCGGGCTGGTCCGGGCGGCGGCCTCCGCCCTGAACTGACGGACCAGCGCAGAGGCGCGCTCCAGGACCGTGTCGCTGGTCCGGCGAGCCTCGCGGGCCTCTTGCGAACCCGTACCGCTGTCTCGGGCGGCCGCGGCGAGCAACGTGCCGACGTACTCCTCGCAGGCCCGGCCGAAGGCGGCAGCCATGGCATCGAGCTGTTCGCCCCGTGCCGGGGGGTGTTCTCCGAACCAGCGCTCCGCACGGCCTCGCGCCGTGTAGGCGGCCGCGTCGGGTTCGGCATGGCACCACAGCGCCGCACACACCAGCCCGAAAGCCACCGCGTCCGGCCCGTGCTCGGCCTCGACCAAGGCCAGGAGGGCACGCCCGGCGAGGCCGGCCTGGTCCTCCTCGCCGAGGAAGTCCGCCAGTCCGGTGCGTTCGGGGACGCGCAGTGACAGCAACTGTTCCGGGCGTCCCGGAACCAGCGACCAAGCAAGCAGGGCGTGGGTGTCGAGCCGGTCGGCGGAGGTGGTGTGGTCCTGACGCGTCGCCTCGTCCTCGTAGCTGCCCAGCCGCAGGCGCCGCAGCGCGAGTGCGGACAGCGCGGTCCCGCGTGACAGCATGCCGCCCCTCAGCCTGGGCCAGCCGCCCCCGGGAGGCGCCGCGTCCAGCAGAGCCTCCGCGGCCCAGCCGTCGTCCTTGAGCCGCTGGTCGATCTGATGCGCCCCGAACGCGTCCCGCACCACGTCCCAGCTGTCCACCGTATCGACGCGCTGTTTGTGGGCGCGGGCAAGGATCGCGGGGTCGAGCTCGTTCTGCTCGCGGTCGGTCAGGACGACGAGCACGGCCGGCCCGGCCTCCGTGTCCGACAGGTGATCGAGCACCAGCTCATGCACGGCGAGGGGTGAGGGCGCCGCTGCGACACGGGTGGACTGACCGTCGCCCCAAAAGTGTTCGGCCGGGCCGTCCCACTGCGGTGCGGAGCGCAGCAGCACGGCCCGTCGCCGGTCCCGGCCCGCGAGGGCATCGGCGAGGGAACTCTGGGCGGACAGGTACTGGGTGATCGTCGCGAGGTTCAGGCGCATCGTCACCGCGCTGGTCGTCGCCGCGCTCATCCTTCGACGACCCGCCAGCTGATCTCGACCGTGGTGCCGGGTTCACGAGCGGCCAGCTCCGCGATCTCCGCTTGGAGTTCGGCCACGGCCCTGGCTGCCGTGGTCCGGCCGCCGCCGGAGCGCTTCGCCCGTCCAGGCGCGGACGGGCGTGCGTCGGAGGGCTGCTCGGGTACGGGCGGGTGACTGGTCGGAGTGTCGAGGGACACGTCCCCGGGGCGCGGAGCCGCAGGGGCGGGCGGCGGGATGGATGTCGCACGGTTCCGCTTCACCAGGGCCAGTACCTCGCGCTGCGTTCGGGCCAGCGCGTCCTTCAGGTCGGCGGTGCGTTGGTCGCTCCGGGCGGCGTTGCGCAGGGACTCCAGCAGGGCCTCCCCCTCGGGCCCTTCCGAGGAGGCCAGGTCGAGGGTGGTCCACGATGTCGAGTTCAGCGCCTGCGCCACCGCTTCGGCCTGCTTGACCGAGGTCCCGAGCCGGTCCGCGCCCACCTCGCCGAAGTCGAAGGCGGCCAGGGCTTCGACGGTCTTCCTGGCCCCGGCGGCACCCTGACCGGCTGAGTGCGTGAGGTCTCGCAGCAGGTCGACGGCGCGCCGCGCGATGGCGAGGCGACCGGTCTCCACGGTCTCGTCGAGCTGGAGGAATCCGGCGTGCCGCTCCAGTTGGGCCACCAGCTCGCGGGCCGCCTCCCGGTACACCGCTGCCTGTTGGACGATCTGCCGGGCGAGCTGGTTCACCATGCGGCCACGCCGCAGAGTGGGGGCGGGTTCGCCGAACACCGCCGTGAACCGCTGCCGGGCAGCCGACCAGTTCTCCTCCGAGGGCAGCGGCTGGCTGCGCAGCGCGTCGTGGTCCTTGATCTCGTTCAGCGCGGGCGCGGGGTCGAGGGGCGTTCCGGCGCGTACCCATACCCGGTCGTCCATCTCGGCGAACGAGGCTACGACCAGCCGCGTGAGGAAGCCGGGCAGGCCGCGCGGCGTGGGCCGGTCCGTCCAGTCCGTGAGGGTGATCAGGCTGAGGTCGCCCGTTGCTCCCTGCTCGCGGGCGAGCTGCCGGAAGTGGTCCGCCCAGTAGTGCGACAGCTCGAAGTACGCCTCCTTCTGCTGCCCGAGCCGCAGGGGAGTGGCCACGCGCCGCATCAGGTTCCGGTCGGCGGCGGGGACTTCGGCGCGCCCGTCGCGGGCCTCGGCAGCGGCCTGGAGGTGCGCGAACACCTTTCTGGCGTCGGCGGGCCTGACCACCGTTCCGGTTCCGTCGGGGTCCAGGTCCGGGTGGTCGGGGAACTGGCTCGTGAGCAGCCGGCTCGCGATGTGGCGGACGCCGTCCCGGAGCGACTGCCCGAAGGACAGGGTCAGCCCCTCGACCTCGCGCAGCGACTCCAGGTGATCGGTGAAGCCGAGCTCCACGTCGGTGGCCTTCTTGTCGGCGAGGCCGTACGCCTGCTTGAAGGCGGCCTTGACGTTCTTGAGCAGCGCATCGCGCTGGGTCTCCAGGAGGCCCTTGGCACGGGTCCGGTTGTCGGGGCTCAGGTGGCCCGCGTACTGGCTGTCGAACCGCTGACTGTCGGAGAGCGCCTTGTCGATGACGACGAGGCGGCGGAAGTCGGCATAGCGCTGACCGGAGAGGTGGGTGGGCAGCCAGGCGACGGTACGCGACGGCTCGCCTTGCCGCTCCCGCAGTCGCCGCATCCGGTTCGCGTCCTCGACGGCTCCGTACTCGCTGTCGTCGAAGGGGAGGTCGATCACGATGCGCCAGAGGTCGTCCTGTTGGGGCATGAGGTCGTGGTCCGGCAGCTCGTCCTCGTCCGCCACGTTGCCGAAGACCACCTCGACGTTGCGCTCCGTGCCCTGCCACACGAACTGCAACCGGTCGATCAACTGACCTTGGCTGATGCCGAGTTCATCGACGAGAATCCGCCGGGCGAGAGCCTGTCGGTTGCCCGGATTGTCGTTCACGTCGGCGTTGGCGATCACCGAGTCGACATCGACGCCGGACAGTTCGAGCCGGACACCGGGGTTGGCCTCGGTGCCGGTCTCCTTGATCTCGGGGAAACGCCCCGCCCACTCGGCGACCTTGTTCTTCAGGATGCCGTACTCGCGGCCCGGGATCGGGGCGACCACCGAGCCGTAGTTGAGCGCGGACAGGCGGCGGATGGTCAGGTCGGACAGGGCGGGGACACTCGGGGCGAGCGCCGACAGCAACAGTGTGCCGATGATTCGGTTGTCGCCGGTGAACTGCTTGATCCGGGTTCGCAGCGCGGGGTCGGTGATGCTGTCGGGGCGGTTCGCGCACTGCTCGATCTCCTCCTCCGACACGTTGTGCGTGAGGAGGAGGTACGGCCGCAGCTTGGTCCGGTACAGCTTGTCGGCGGCCTCGAAGACCACCTTCAGGCTGTCGGTGAACGGCTTGTCGCCGCCCGCCGTGATCAGGGGGTACAGGTCGCCGACCGGGATCAGGTCGCCCAGCCGCAGCTCGGCGCGGTGGTCGGCGAGCAACTGGCCCATCAGCTTCATGCCGGTCCGGTTGCGCTGGAGCGCGGAGGACACGTGCACGAGGGTGTCCATGAACGCCGGCGAGAACGGGTACGTCAGCCGGAAACTCTCCTCGTCCGCGCCGACGCCGTCCGCTCCCCGGTCGGACCCCAACAGCGTGTCCCACACTTCCTGGCGGATCCTGCGGGTCTTCTCGAACTCCGCCTCGACCAGGGCGGCGGCCGCCTCGTCCTTGGGCTGGAGCAGTCGGGCGTGGGCGACCTGCGGGAGGTTGCGGTCCTCCAGTGTGATCTTGTCGAAGCGGCCCGACGCCAGGTTGAGCGTGTCCTGGATGGACGCCTCGGCCGCCCCCGAGACCTCCTCGCCGACCAGTTCGCGCAGGTCGCGCTGACGGGCGATGAACGAGATCACCGGGACGGCGCGGCGGGCGTCGCCGCCCTCCACGAAGTTGGTGATCTTTCCGGCTTCCCGGGCCACGAACTTCTGGTCGTGGATGAGCGTGGCCAGCCACAGGATCAGCTCGTCCATGAAGAGGATCAGACCGTCGTAACCGAGCCCCTTGGCGTGCTCGGCGATCACGGAGAGCCCGGCGTCGAGCGACACGAATCCGTGCTCGTCCTCGGCCGCGTTCTTCGCGAAGCCGGGCAGCAGGTACGTGCTCGCGTCCTGGACGAGGCGTGCCCGCAACTCGGCGGGCGTGGAAGGGCTGACCAGGTTGAGAGCCTGCCCGCCCTCGTGGACCTCCTCGGCGGCCAGGGCGGTGTCGAGCAGTTGTGGCGTCCAGCCGAACGCCTCGCCCCACTCGTCCTCCTCCGCCCCGCCGTCCGGCGAGGTGAGACCCGCGAGCACGGCGGTGTCGCCCATGCGGGACCGCATCGCCCGGATGTCCTCGAACAGGGCGTCCGTCCGGTACACCTGCGGAGTCGGCGCCTCGGGGTGCAGCTTCTTGACGTGGCTGACGTACCCGCCGAGGACCCGCTGCTCCAGCGCCTTCGCCCCGAGCATGTGGTAGGGCACGAGCAGGAACCGCTTGCCCTCCGTGCCGAGCCACTCGTGCTTGGTGAGCACGGGGTCGAGGTCCCTGCGCGCCCGGGCCGCCGCGCTGCCGCTGAGCAGGGCGTGCAGCACGGCCATGAAGTGCGACTTACCGGAACCGAACGAACCGTGCAGGTAGGCCGCCTTCGACGTGTGTCCGTCGAGCGCGGACCTGATCAGGCCGAGCGCCTCGTCGAAGTTCTCCAGCAGCCGATCCGTGACCACGTAGTCCCTCAGCGCGCGCTCCGCGCCCTCGGGGGTCGTCGCCTCCGAGAGCTGGAGGACGAAGTCCGACGTGGAGATGGACTCCTTGATGTCGATGACATCGCGGAGGAGGGGCGGCTGCTGGACCATGAACGATCACTCTCCGGCGGGCGGCTCTGCGGGCTCATCCGATGGTATGGCGTCCCACTGACAACGGATGACCACTTTTAGCTCACGCGTGACTACACGAGCGCGGGCATCTGCACCCCGGACGCGGAGTGGACGAGCGAGCGCAGCTTCTCGCGGGTCTCCGGGTCCGTCGCATAGATGATCGTGCCGACCATGCCCCGCGTCAGGAGCACCTTGTAGGTGTTGCGGATGAGCTGGTCGATCTCGTCGTCCGGCGTCGACTTCGTGAAGACCGGGTCCTTCGACGCCGAGCGGTCCACGACCCAGTGGTCGGTACGCCACACCAGGTCGGGTCCGATGATCACCCCCGACCAGTCGTACTCGAAGCCCTGCGCGGTGTAGACGCAGCCGATCTGCCCGAATCCGGCCTCTTCGGTGGCCCACAGAGGTGCGGGCGGTGCCCCGAGCACGGACCGGTCGCCGTAGACGTTCCACGGCCGGGCCCAGTCGCCGATGACGACATCGTTGGGCAGTGCCGTCATCTCCGGGGTGATCTTGGTGGTCCACTTCCAGCAGTAGCCGGCCGACATCCGCGCGCCGTACTTCTCCGCGCGGCGCGCGACGAGGAAGTCCTCCATCTCCCGGGGGCTCTCGGCGATCCGCAGCTCCAGTTTTCCGTCGGGCTCCCACCGGCTGGGCGTGCCGCCCTCCAGGCCGAGCAGGTCGACGACCCACTTCTCGTACGTGTCACTGCCGCCACACCGGAACTGCCCGTCGAGCTCCACCACCTCGCAGCCGAGGCCCTCCGCGGCGGCGGCCCGCTGAATCTCCTCCTTCGTCCCCATCTCGCCGGGCCGCACCACCTGGTGCTGGTCGAGCAGGAACACCGGCACCCGGGCCGCGTCGATCAGCTCCGCCACCTGCGGTCGGCCCGTACGCAGCTCCGCCTTGGTGTAGCGGTTGGCGGAGGTCTTCCGCAGCCGGTGCGCCTCGTCGCAGATGAGCACGTCGACGTCGTTCGGCTCCGCGTCCATGAAGCTGTTGAAGTACATGAACAGCTTCTGCACTTCGCGCTTCCTGGCTCCGGCGATCCTGCGCATCGTCTTGGTGAACGAAGCCGATCCGGTGGCGTGCAGAGCGGAGACCCCGCGCCGGTACAGCTCGCCCAGCAGCGACATCGCGATCACGCTCTTGCCGGAACCGGGACCGCCGGTCACCACGATGACCTTCTTGTGGTTGCCGCGCCTGGCCTTGCGGACGGCGGACATCACCTTCTCGTAGGCGACCCGCTGTTCGGCGATGAGTACGAACTGTTCGCGGTCGCGGATCTCGGCCGCCGCGACGGCCATCAGCTGCTTGGACGGGCGGATGCGTGCGTCGCGCAGCACGTCGGCCGCCTCCGCGCCGGACTTGGGCGCCAGCCGTGAGCGCAGGAAGTCCAGGAAGGCGCCGCGCTGGTCGCCCGTGTACATCAGGCCGTGCAGGTCCTCCTTGACGTCCCGAAGTCCCGCTGTCCGGGATTCGGTCGCGTTGTGAAGGAAGGCGACACCGGCCAGTGACTCGGGCATCCGTTCCAGAGCCGCGTTGAACGACAGCAGGTACTCGCAGTAGCCGCGTACCTGCTCGACCGGGTTGAGTACGGGCTCCGCGTACGCGTCGATCCGGCACAGCAGCGGCTCGTCCTCCACCGGATAGGCCGCGCTCCACTGCTTCAGCTCCACGACGACGTACGACGGTTCGCCCGTGGTCGGGTGGACGCCCGCGAGGACGGCGTCCGCGCGCTTGCTGGTGAGGGGCAGGCTGTACTCGATGATGACCTCGACCTCGTCGAGCCCGGCCTCGATGAGGGCGTTGACGAGAGCGGGGAGGCTGCGTTCCCAGGAACGTATCTCCGCCTGTGCGGGCCTCCGGCCGTGCAGGTGGGCGAAGTTCTCGGTCAGGTGCAGCGCCAGCGACCCTTCGAGGATGCGGGCGGCCACGGACGCCGCGGACTCACGGAACAGCAAGGAAATGCCCCCAGGCAGCACGAAGAAGACTCGTGCGGGTGGGGGCATGTCCTCCGGTGTCCGCCGCGTGGGCGAGGCGGATCAGGAAGCCCGTCGGGCCGCTGAGATGGTTCTCGCCATCCTAGTAGGGCTTGGTCGGCGTGTCGGCAGTGAGGAGGGACCTCTATGAGCCGAGCCCCGCTCGGCGACGGGCGGGACCGCGAACGCGATCCGGGGGCGGGCGGGGACGTTCACCTCCCCTGTCTGCTGCGTCCGTTCGCCTCGGCGACCAGAGCGCTCAGCAACTCGTTCTGCGTCAGGACACGGAGTTGGCCCGGTTCGGCATCCCAGACGGGGCCACTGCCGAGCGGGCTGATCCGGAGACACCGGCCTTCGTGTCCCACGACCCGCCCGAAGCGGTCACGGACGGTGTCGTGGACGGCCTCTCCGACGCCCGGCGCCTTCTCCTCCGTCATGCGTGGACCCCCCTCCTGATCACCTCGGCGAGCATGAGCGCCACGGGCGCGGAGCACACCCCGAGATGGACCAGCGCGTACCGGGCCTCGCCCTCGCGGTCGTCAGCCCACGGCGTGCGGATGTCCATCGCGGGGAGCTGGATGCCGGCCCGGCGGAGGGCGGTGGCGAGGGCATCACGGGCATCGAGGGCTTCCTGCATCTTGGGGACGGGGTGGGCCGCCGGTGACGGTTCGTTTACGGACTCTCCCGGAGCGAGAGCCGTGGTCGCGATGCCGTGCGAGCGGTGGTCAGCTGTGGGGGTCACGGGTGTCCTCAAGGGTGTGGTGTGTGTCTGTTTTCCGATACCCGGCCACGTTCGGTGAATTACGCTGCGTAGCGCGGGTGTTACGAGAGTGCGCCTCTCTGTGGTCGACCGTGGCGTGGACGGGGCTGTGCTTCCCGGTCGCGCGGAGGTCGTTCCACGCGTTCCACACGTGTCACATCGATTCAATCGTGAAGCGTTCGAAGGGGAGCGGGATGTCGCAGCGACGACCGGTCACCGGCCGCAGTCAGGAGCCACGTCAGCGGTTCGCGGAGGAGCTGCGGATACTCCGGACGGGCAGCGGGGCGAGCCTGCGGCAACTGGGTGAGCGCCTGGGCTGGGACTGGTCCCTGTTCGGGAAGATGGAGAAGGGCGAGACGCTGGGGAGCCCGGAGGTCGTGCAGGCCCTCGACACGCACTACGGGACGCCGGGGCTGCTCCTGGCGCTGTGGGAGTTGGCGGCCGGGGACCACACGCAGTTCCGCGAGCGGTACCGGCGGTACATGGCGCTGGAGTCGAAGGCGGTGAGTTTGTGGCACTTCGCGGTGAGCGTGCTGCCGGGGCTGTTGCAGACGCCGGGGTACGCGCGCGAGGTGCTGGCGGCGGGCGGGCTGCGGGGGAAGGAGTTGGAGCAGCAGGTCGAGGCGAGGGTGGGGCGGCGGGAGTTGCTGGAGGGGGAGGATGCGCCACCGTTCCGGACGATCCTGTCGGAGGCGGTGCTGCGGACCCCGCTGCGGGATGTGGGGGAGTGGTGCGGCCAGCTTGAGTATCTGAGGGATGCTGCGGAGCGCCCCAACGTGACGGTGCATGTGCTTCTGCAGGGCGCGGGACTGCACGGCCTCATGAGCGCCGATATGTGGTACCTGCTCCTTCCTGAGGGCAGGACTGTGGCGTATACCGAGAACGGATACCGGGGCGAACTCATCGAGGAATCCGGCCCGGTTGTGCGTTTGCAAAAGACGTACGATGCGGTGCGCGACCTGGCGCTCACGCCGGCTGAGTCGCGCAAGTTCATCCTGCGGATGTTGGAGGAAGCAACGTGCGAACCATCGACCTGACTGCCGCCTCCTGGCGCAAGAGCAGCTACAGCAACCAGGACGGTGGCGCGTGCGTCGAGGTCTCTGACGACTTCGCCGCAGTTGTCCCGGTGCGGGACAGCAAGGTGCCAGACGAGCTGGTGCTTGTGTTTACGACAAGCGGCTGGTCTTCGTTCGTTTCGGCAGTTAAGAGCGGGCAACTGAGCGCCTGACCCCGCTTGTCGACGGCCCCGCGTCTCGCTTCGTTCGCGGGGCCGTCGCCGTTGCGGATGGGCTACTTCTTGGTGCTGCGGCGCTCACGGGTGGTGGCCGGGCGCCAGGCTCGCAGGTCGTCGTCGGTGAGGCCGTGCTTGCCTTGCTCGATCTGGCGGTCGCCCTCGAAGAACTTGGCGGGGGTCGGGGCGAAGAGCGGATCAGGCTCGTTGTGCCACTGGTCCAGCCATGGCTGGAGTTCCAGCAGCCCGGCCAGGAGCGGTGTGACCTCTTCGGTGGTCAGGCCCTCGTGGGTGGCGATGTGCGTGTCGAGCGCGACCGCCTGCTCCCGGTGATCCCAGCCGGCCCAGCCGTAGAGGGTGGGGGTGGCCACGTTGGTTTGTCCGTATGAGATGAACCGCTCCTTGGGCACGTCCAGCTTGCCGCGCGCCCGCCAGTAGGAGGGACGCAGGAAGTCGGCCGAGGTGTACTTCGGCGGCACGGGGATGGCGTCTCGGATCTTCCGCTTGGCCGGCTCGTCCGGAGCGGCGTCTTCCTGCCGCTGAAGATCCCAGATGTGCTCCCAGTCCGCTCGCTTCTTCAGGGCGGTGGGCTTGTAGCGCAATGCGGCGAGGAATGGCACGTGCTCGTCGGTCATCAACTCGGCGACGATTGCTGACAGTTCCTTGTGGGGCGAGTAGATCTTGGCGACGGAGACGAAGTCCTCGTCACGGGAGAGGTTGTCGGTGAGGCGCGAGAGGGTGACGAGGGCGGGCATGCCGTTCTCATCGAACCAGTGGGCGCGGCCCTCGATGCGGTCGAGCAGCCAGGCCCTCAGCGCCTTTTCTTCTAGTGCGTCCCATCCATCTGACAGCCAACGCCGTTTGTACTCAGGGCGTTCAATCATGGCGACGGCGCGAGACGACTGGATCGCCTGGATTCGTCTATTCACGACATCACGATAGGCGTCCGGCCAGTGGGCTGGGATATCGGTAACCGGCGTCGAGCCGTGGCGGCGAAACCACTCAGTTGCGGTACCCTCGTCCGACATTTGACGCGCTAGTGCGATTTCGAAGGCGCGCTCACCGAGGTTCACGTTAGGGAGGTCGGGGGAATCGAATTCTCCGGGTAGATTCAATGCTTCAGAGTGAAGATTATAGAGAGAGTAGACTCGCCAGTCTAGCTCCTCTTGAAGCGCTACCATCCGGGAACGAATTGAATGCCAAGCGATGCGTGCATTGTGAAGCATTGCGGCAGTGGGAGTGCATCGACTCGCAATGCTCGCTGGACTGGATTGGGTGAGCTGGGTGGCCAGGTCGTCGAGAGCGATAGCGAGGTCCGTAGGATAGGCCGTTGGGAGTGGAAATCGTTCGATGTTACTCCCGTTGAACTGGTATCGGATTGTCCATTTTTCGGACTCAAGGCCGCGTCCGACACCGTTGCTCGGCTTATCCTGGCAAGCCATCTTGAGCCAGAAACATGCGGCGGAGCTGTTAAGTAGTCCAGTTAGTTGGAGGTGGCTTTCTTCGCCTTCTGAAGCCGCAAGCTTAATTACGGGTGCAGTTTGTTTGAAGACTTTGCCGCCTCGGTCTAGGGTGAAGTGATTGTGCGTGGCGACTTCGGCAAATGTGATAGAGAGTGGAGTTTCGTAAGCGGAAGGCGTGTATTGCATGTAGTCCCACCACTGAAGACCTGCATCTGCCATGTCTCCTTGGAACGTGCGGCGATCTTCGAGGACGCGCCGCAGCGGCCATAGCTCGATGGCCAGATAGTCCGAATCGAAATCCTTCGTGTACGGGAACCAGATGGCTTCCTCTGGTTGGCCCTGCCAATCTCGAACAGCCTCGCCAATCATTAGGGGCCTCAATCCCCTGCGATCGGCAGTCGTTTGATATGCATTACGTAGTGGCCTGACGTATGCTTCATCCGCGCCGGCGCGGATTGCACGTCCAATGGGGGGAGTGATTACTTGTTTGAGGGTTCTGGTGCTGGCTTTCTCGAGCTGCTCGACCATTTCAAGGCCGCCATCGGTAAGGATCCATGGCTGCGTTCCGAAATAGCGTGCACGCTCCAGATCATCTACTGAAACCCAGTTGCTTGCTGAGCCAGGTGTATCGATCTGGGCCACTATTGCACGCCATACGTGTCCGAACTCGGCTTTCTCGGGAGTAACAGGCTCGCCCTGGATGCTGCGCACCGTTCGGATAGTCGTTGATCGGGTCTTTCCTCCGCGTCGCCGACCCATCAAAATGACCGTCGGTGTCCCGTGCCCTGGAATGTAAGCACCAGAGGCGTCGATTACCTCGGTCAACTCCACCTCATGCCGGAAGAACGCGTCGATTAGTCGCGTCCCGAACTCTCGCTTGAGGAACGAGTTTGCTGTAATCTGCCCGACCATGCCGTACCCGAGCCCGCTCTCGGTGTTCCCTGCCCTCGCCAACTCGAAGAACCGCTGAGCAAATGGAACCGACAGCGCATACGTCCCCGCACAGGCGTCGTACAGCTCCCGATAAAGCGCGTTGAGCTTCTTGTCCTTCACCGTGATGTACGGCGGATTCCCCACCACCACGTGATACCGCCCCGGCCGCAAAATATCCGGGTGCTCGTGCACATCCTCCGTCTCGTACTTGAAGTCGGCCAGCTCATCAGCCCCCTCCTCCTCCAAGTCGTCGAACAGATTCCCCTGCTTGTGCCGGTGCTTGATGAGCGAGTCGCCCACCGCCAGATGAATCGGCCACTCGTACTTGGCCGCATCCCCCAGCGTCCGCACCCCACTCGCGGCCATCGCCGCGACCAGCAACCGGAACCGAGCGATGGCCACCGCGAACGGGTTCAAGTCCACCCCATGCACCGAGTCCAGCGCCTCCCGCACCCGCTCGTGCACGTCCTTCCCCGGCCGTCCGTCCGCCCAGAGCCGGACCAACCGCCGGAACGCCCCCAGCACGAAGTGCCCCGACCCGCACGTGGGGTCGATCATCTTCAGGCCCTCGTAGCCGAACTCCCGCACCGCTGGGTCCATCGTCCGGTCGAGGATGAACTCCTCGACGAACTCCGGGGTCTGGAGCAGCGCGTACGTCTTGCGGGCGGCCTCGCTCAGGTCCTGGTACAGGTCGCCCAGGAAGCGCGTGTCCCAGCCCCGCGTCCCGTCGCCGTCCTCCTCCAGCGGGTCCCTGAAGTCGTGGACGAGCACACCCTCCTCGTCCCGCGTACGCCAGAAGTCCACCAGGTCCCGCGCGCCCTCGTGGGACAACGGGATCTGGAACAACGGGTTGTGGCGACGGTCGAACAGCAGCCGCCCGGCCTGGCCCGCGCCCAGTTCCTCGAATGCCTGCTCCACCCAGCCTCGGTACGTCGGGTCCTCGGACTGCGCGACGTACTCCTCGAACCGGGCCAGTGCCAGGTCGCGGCGGTCGTCCTCGGGGGCCGTCAGGTACGGCTCGGGGATCAGATGGTTGTCCTCGCAGAACCGGACGAAGACCGTGCCCAGCACCCATGCGACCGCGACCTGGGTGACCCGCTCGTCCAGCCAGGAGTTCCATGTCGCGGCCGTACGGCCCAGCTTCCGCGCCCGGTCGTACTCGGCACGCAGGCGCGTCCCGACCTCCGCGACCGCCTTCACCTGCCGCCCGAGGTCGGCCTCGACCGCCTTTACCTGCCCCTTCAGGTCGTCCAACAGGGCCTTGCGGTCGATCACTTGTCGTCTCCCTCGGTTGCGATCTCGTCCACGTTCACGTTCTCGTTCACAGGCGCGTGCAACGCGCCGGCCCGGTGGGCGTTGCGCACCCATGAGTCCGGCAGCGCGATCCACTCGCCCAGGCCCGCCTGGTGCGCCACCGCAACATGCCCCAGCTTCGGTTCCCGCGCCGGGTCCGGCTGCGGCACGAGCAGCCACAAGCCCCGCCCGCCCTGCCGGGCAGCCTGCGCCAGCCGGTCCAGGACCCCCATGGCGTCGTACCGCGCGAAGACGGCCACCTCCGTCAGCAGGACCGGGCCCGAACCGGCTCCCGGAGTCAGCAGTGCGCGTACCCGCGGCTCCACCGTCCCCCATGCCGTACGCGCGTACTCCGTGAACTTAAGCGCCCCGCGTGAGCCCGGCTCGGCCACGTCCGCCTTGAGGAGCGTTTCCCACGTCGGCTTCGTTCCGGCTGGGACCAGAGCGTGCAGCGATTCCAGGAACAGTTCCGTCACCGAGACCGGCTGCGCGCCGATGCGCTCCGCCGACAGCTCCCGTATCGCATCGACCGTACGGCCGTGGTGCACGGTCAGTACCCGGTAGCCGTCCCGCCGGGCCGAGGCGAGGAGCCGTTCGTCCGCGCGCACCGCGCCCGCGAGGAGCGGGTCGTCGGAGTAGCGGGTCACCGCGCCGACGTCGGTGGACTGGCGCCAGTAGCCGCCCGTCAGATAGCTGGACGCGTCCTCCATCCGTGTCGGCAGATAGCGCAGCGTCCGGGTGTCCTCGCGCGTCGACGGGGTGAGGTCGAAGCCGGCCTCGCGCAGGGCCTTGGTGAGAGGGCCGCCGGTCGGCAGCTCGTGCGTGCTCGCGCCCCGTGCGTCCGCGACGACCAACTCCGGGAAGCGCGCCCGCACGCGCTCGTGGACGTCCTCCGCGGTCAGGCCCGGCTGCCGGGCCTCGGGGACTCCGGGGATCAGCCGTACCAGCCCGGCCTGGGTGAGGCGCAGCGCCCGTACCAGCGGCAGGTCGCGGGGGTAGATCTCCAGACGGGGTGTCGCTGCCGCGTTGGCCGACGCGGCAGCGGCCAGTTCGACCAGTCGTCGCTCGTCCCACTCCACCAGGCCCGGCGGCGGGGTCAGCGCGCCCAGCTCGCTCAGCACCGTCGTGGCGGTCGGGAGGCTTTCGAGGCGGGCCAGCCGGTCGGCGGTTTTGCCCAGGCGGGTGGCGTAGTCGAGCAGACCCGGACCCGTGGGCGTGTCCGGGGCGTCGCCCTCGCGGACGTCCAGTGCGAGCAGCCCGGCGGTCAGTACGTCCTCCGTCGCCCTGCGGTTGGCCTGGTGCTGGAACTCGGCTTCCTCCGGCTGGAGTTGCTCTACCTCGACCACGGCCCGGACGGCCGCGAGAGCGAGTGCGCGCCGCTGTTCACGCCCAGGCAGCTGCGTGCCGCGCCGCACGGCGAGGGCGTCGGCGATCTCCACGGCGGAGGCGACCCGGCCGAGACCTGCCAGCAGTTGCAGGATCTCGTCCCGCAGGGACTGGACCGCCGGATGCTTCTTCCAGCGCTTGCGCTCCTCCTTCAACATCTGGGGGATCCGGCCGGCGGACAGTCCCAGTGCCTGTGCCACGTCCTTCTGCTTCGGCCAGACGCCGATGCCGGGAAGCTCGCCGCGCTCGTCCGGCAGGCGCAGCAGCAGCCGCACCATCTCGACCTTGTTGGCGTTGGCGCGGTTGTTGTTCAGCTCCGGGACGAAGAGGGTGGCGAGGGTGTCCAGGCTCACCGCGCGCAGGGCGGACTCCGTCAGCCCCGACGCTCCCTCGCCGACCGCGAGGACCCCGGCCACGGCCGATTCGGTGGCGGTGAGCTGGGCGAGTTCCTCCTTGGCCTCCGCCCGGCCCTTCGGGGTGAGCGGGGACAGTGGTGCCTCGCGCAGCAGCTTTCCCCACTGGCGCTGACGGCGCTGCACCTCGGTGCGGGTCTTGGTGCCGAGGCCCGGGGCGTTGAGGAGCTTGCTGCGGCTGTAGTCGAGGAGGCCGCCCACGGTGGTGATGCCGAGACCGTAGAGGAAGGACTCGGCGGCCGGGGTGAGACCGGCGGCGGACAGGTGGGTGTCCCGGTTGACCGCCTCCGCAAGACGCTCGCGCTGTTCGTCGGCGGTGAGCGGCTCGGCGTCCGCGATCGCCGACGGGCGCTCACCGGACGGGGTCTGCTGCGGGCCGGGCTCCGGGTGGCGGGACCGGTGGCCGGACGGCACCGCCTGCGAGGCGTCCAGGAAGATCCTCTTCCAGGCGTCCCGCATCGGCTTCAGATCGGGAAAGCGCTTCGCCGCGTCCCGGTGCAGGGCCTTGCGGAAGAAGGCCACCAGGCCGTCCCGGACGGCCGGCTCGAAGGCGTCGGCCTGGACGGTCGGGTACGGGAGCTCCTTCGCGTCCGTCATCCGGGGCGGGACCGAACCGTCGCCCCACCTGGGCAGCTCGCCCGAGGCCATCTGGTGCAGGGTGACGGCGACCGCGTACCGCTCGGCGTGCGAGTCGTACGCGGTGCGGGTCAGGGTGCCGATGAACGGGTCGAGATATCCGTCGGTACCGGCCTCGTAGTCCTTCGCCGGATAACCCGCCAGCGAGAAGTCGATGAGGACCAGCTCACGGGTGCGGTTGGGGCGGATACGGATGGCGATGTTGTCCGGCTTGATGTCGCGGTGCCAGACGCCCTCGCCCTCCAGGAAGTCGACGGCGCCGAAGAGGTAGTCGCCGTATGCCTCCAGCTGGTCCATCTGCAGACGGCCGCGCTCGCGCAACTGGCGGGCGACGGTTTCCTCGCGGCGGCGGGAGCGCGTGCGGGTGCCGGAATCGGTGGTTTCGGGGTCCGGGTCATGGGTGTCGCGCTCGTCCCCCACGTACTCCAGGGCGAGGACCGTGCGGCCCGCGATACGCAGCGGTTCCGGCTCGACGAGCCGGATCACCCGGGAGTCGGGGCGCAGCCGGTTCATGACCTCGGCCTCGTGGACCAGCACATCGCCCCGACTGTCCGACAGGGCCACCTTGAGGACGGCCAGCGGGCGGGTCCTGCGCGTCTCGGCCTCGAGGTCGCGGACGAGGAAGGCCCGGCTCGTGGACCCGGTGCCCAGGCGGCGGCGGACCTCCCAGCGCCCGCCGAGCACATCGCCGGCCACCGCGTCCAGCGGGTCCTTCTCGGGGGCCTCGGCCGGTTCGGGTTCGGCGGGCGTGGTCGGCGCGGTCAGCCCGTCCTCGACGATCTCCAGCATCTCCAGGAACTCGTCCACGGAGGACAGACGCTGTCCGGGCCGGTAGGCGGTCGCGGCCTGCACCAGGAAGTCGATGTCCTCGGAGAGACCGTCGACCAGCGAGCTGGGGCGCAGGCCCTCGCCGGCCTCCAGGCGGGCCAGCAGCTCGGCCTGGCTCGCGGCCGGGGCTCTTCCGGTGACCAGCAGATAGGTGAGGACGCCGAGACCGTACACATCCAGGTACTCCGGGTCGGCCTTGAGAGCGGTCAGCTCCGGGGCGAAGTAGGGATCGGAGCCCTCCGACAGGTGCATCGCCGAGAGGGCCGTCGGCGCGAAACGGGTCACGCCCTGGCGGCTGCCGCCCTCCGTTCCGGAGGCACGCTGCGTCGCGATCTGCCAGTCCGAGATCTCCAGACGGGGGGTGAGCCAGGCGGCGTCTTCACTGATGGTCTGCCCGCGGCGGCCCCGGTCGCGGGGGATCACATGGATGGCGTGGGCAGCCAGCGCTCTGTGGTGGATACGGGCGGAGTGCGCGGACCGCATCGTCTCGGCGAGTTGGCGGACCAGCGACATCCGGCCGAGGATGTCGAGTCCCTTGCCGTACTGGAGGAGATACTCGTCCAACCTGAGTGTCCGCGGATCGTAGTCGAAGATCAGCGTGGGGCCCGCCGTGTGGCCGGAAGGGTAGTACTGCTTGAGCTGGACGACGCCGGGGTGCCGGAACCGCTGCAGGACCGCCGCCTCGCGACGGGCCGCGTTCTCCACCGACCGCCGGATCGACGTGTCCGACCCGCGCTCGCTCAGATAGACGCGGACGCGGGCGACCTCGGGCAGCTCGCTGTGGCTCGCCTTGTAGTCGGCCCAGGTCGGGCCCGAGTCGAAGGACTTCCGGTCCAGCTGGTACGGACCGACCTTGTACTCCGCCTCGCTGCGCTGGATGCCGATCCGGTCGAGGGCGGTCTTGATCTCGCGGGAGCCGATGGCCGTGATCCGGCGCCGCTCGTCGCGCGGCGGCTGCTTCAGCATCGCGATCAGCTCGTCGACGGTGTGGACGCCGTTCTGGTCATGGGCGGGCAGCCGGACGCGCAGACCACCATCGGTGAAGCAGACGGCCTCGCCGACCCACACCCGCCCTCCGTGCCGGCCGATCAGTGAGGCCAGCTCCTTCGCCTTCCTGTTGACGAGGTGCAGGGGATTGCCGTGAAGACGGCGATGGCCGCCGGGGGTGGTCTGAACCCAGGTGCCGTTCTCGCTGGTCACGGAGCCGTGCCAGTCCTTGAGCTCGATCATGTACACGCCGCTGGGGGAGACGACGAGAAGGTCGACCTCGCGGACGTGACCGGTGTGGGCGGTGAACGTGAAGTTCGACCAGGCACGCCAGGGGTCGGCGTCCGGCAGCTTCTTCCGGATGGCCTCCAGGC
Organism: Streptomyces sp. NPDC002476; assembly: GCF_042889785.1. Lineage (NCBI taxonomy): Bacteria > Bacillati > Actinomycetota > Actinomycetes > Kitasatosporales > Streptomycetaceae > Streptomyces > Streptomyces sp. NPDC002476. The sequence goes on from NZ_JBIARH010000013.1 coordinate 30,602, forward strand.
CACGGTGCTCGTGGTCGAACCCGGACTCGGTGACCGTGGTCCACCGGCCTTCCCGCATGCGCCGTCCCCGCCTCTTGAATCTGTTTCCAGTGGCCGTCCGCTCGTGGCGGTACGTACCGTTTCCACCACGTCGCGGACCTGGTGAATCCTAGCCGCGGCCGACGACGGCGAGCATGCCGTGCGTCAACCGCAACCGTCGGCCCGGGGCGCGCAGGGGGGATCCGATGCTGCTTGGCATGGCACTACTGTTGATCGGCGGGGCCACGCCGGTGTGGCTCGGGCCGTGCCGTGTGACCTCGGTCCGACATGCGCTCGCGGATGTATCGATGTGTTCGGTGCGAGCCACTGGCACCGGCGCAAAGCGACGAAAGTGCTGCCAGGATGCTCCAGGTCGGCATAGTCTTCGGGAATTACCGCACGCCGGACAGTGAAGGCCTCAAGTGCGGCGGAGGCGCCATGGGTGGGGACTCGTATGGATCGGCAAAGGTCGGCGAACAATGGGATGCCGAAGGACTCGTCGGCGCATCACGACAGTACACAGGTACCTGATCCGTACGGTGACAGAACCCTGCTGACCTCTGGCATGACGAAGGGCTACGACGCCGTACCCGACGAGGAACGGGATCGGCTGCGGCGCTATCTCGAAGCGGTTGTCGCGGCCCGCCCGGCGCCGGTGCACACCACTGTCGCCTTCAATGCCGTGTACTTCGGGTACGACCTCGGCGGCGACGGCTACGGCGGCAGCCCGCTGTGCCTCGACGACTTTCCAGTGATCACCTTCGGCGAGTGTGCTCCCGTGCTCCCGGTCGGTGCCATGGTGTGTGTCGCCACCGGGTCCGACCCGCTCTACGCCGAGATCGTCCACCGGGAGGGTGCCCACCCGGAAGTGGGCGCCCTCGGTGATGTACCGGCCTGGGTGTCGGGGGCACCGGTGGGCGCCGAGGGCCCGGGCAGGCCGGGGAACGACGCCGCGCCACGGCGAAGGGAGCTCTTGGTCCCGGATCTCCACGCCTTCGGCCCGGCCCTGAGCCTGTCGCCGGCCCAGCTCCACCGCTTACGCACGCGCCGGCGCTGGATCAACGAGGACGGGCATGTTGTCGTCGACGTCTGCTATCCGTCCCCGGAGGCGGCACGGCGCGACGACCTGACGGCCTACGCGGACCATCTCCTGACGACGGCACGGGAGCAGCTGCTCAGCCCCTTCGTTCCCGTATCCCTCGCCGGGCTGGTGGGCGGCACGCACGACGACGACCTGCGGGCGGGGCTGCTCGGCCTCCTCGACACGGTGCGGGGTGTACTCAACTCCAGCGCAGTGTTGCGCACATGGGGTCACTACGCGATGACCCGGGCTTCCCTCGCGGACTGCTGGCGGGACACCGGACCGTTGGGCGGCGATGACCTCAGGTCGCTCGCGGCAGCGGTGGAGCACGCGGCCACCCCGGCAAGGCGGCGCTACGGCTTAGCCACTGCGGTCACCGCGTACACAGCGGTCGGACCGAGGCTTCGAAGGTTCCCCGGGACGACGGAGTTACTCAGGGGGGTGGGGTACGCGGCAGCGGTATGCCGGGCGAATGTGGCGCTCACCGACGTCGTCCAAAGAGACAGCGACCAGGGCCTGTTCGGGAACGGCTCCCGGATCGCACTCGACGACGCCTTCGAGGGCGGAGGCGTGTGGCGGTCCCATTATCCCGGTAGTGCGGAGGCACCCGGTGACCCCCTGGCCCCGGCCGGATGCGGCTGGAACTCCACCTTGCCTGCGCCACCAGAGCCGGAAGCGGAGGCGGACCCGGTTGATCTCCCCCTTGCCGACGATGCCTCCCTCGGTCCCAGCGAACTCCTGAGGAACGACGCGAACGAGATCGTCTGGCGGTCGCCCCTGCGGCTGGCCCATCTCATCGACGGCTGGTTCCCCCTGCACCCGTATGTCGCACGTGAACTTCGCCGCTCTCACAGCCCGTTCCCCACGCCACGCCTCGAAATCGACCACGTCGGGGAGGCGTTGCAGGGGAGCGAGGCGATTCAGAAAGTCATCGCCGAACTCGGTGACGAATCGGTCCGGTTGACCGGAGTCACCTGGCCCCGCACATTCCTCCCCGGCCTGATGCTCGAGCTGCGCTGGCTCCGCGGCGGCACGACGGTCCGTCTGGTCACCACACGACTCAAGGAACCGGTGCAGGTCGGCGACCGCCTGATCGCGCATTGCTACGACCCTCGTGTGCTCACCAGGGAGGACGCTCCGGGCAGTGACCGCCACGGTGACAGCGCGGTCGGACTCGGTCCGCGACAGCTGGTGATGCGGACCGTACGCCGGTGTGGGCTGCTCACCCTGGACGGCCACGCCCTGCTGGACCGTTCGGTCCTGCCGAGTGCGGTCTACGGGCGACGCCCGGGACGACCCCAGGCCGCCGCCCTGGAATCCGCGGTCGCGGAACTGCTCGCGGAACGGCTCCTCGAGCCGGCTCTCGGCAGCCGAGACGTCTGGGGCCAGCCGCACTACCCGGCGCGCGACGGGCAGCCGACCATCCCCCTCATCGGCTACCGCCCCGTCCGACGACGGGTGATACGCCCGTGGGGCGGCGCGGAACCGGCCGGCCAGGAGCTGGGTGCTGTCCAGCTCGTCCCCGGCCATCTGCGCCGTCTGCGGCCCGGTTGCTCGCCCAGCGAACTGCAGCGAGCGGCCTTTCGGGAGCACTGCCGCAGGCTCGGCAAAGCGGATGGCTGGGAACTGCCTTACGGCTACACGTTCGTCACTGAGCACACGCGCGGCCGCTGATCTCCGACGTTTGCGCGTATGCACGGTTTTCCATCCCCCTTCTTGTCGCCTCTTTCCCATCTCCCAGGCTCCTCGGCGTCGAGCGAGCTGAATCCCGCAGAACCAGCCACAGAAAACGGAGTACGCGTACATGCAGGACCGCTACCACGTCGTCACGGGGCCACCGTTGTCCCCGTCGAGCGTCTCGGCCGAAGAGCTCGAAGGGCTGGCCGCAGCACTCAACGCCTTGGAACACCCGGCCGCCGCCGCGCTCAACGACCTCTCGGTCGGCATGGTCGAACTCGCCTTCAACTCCCTGCCGCCCAAGAACCGGCAGAGGTTGCTCGGTGCCCTGGGCATCCGCATGGCGGCCCCTCGACGGGCGGGCAGCGCCTTGTGCCGGGACGTTCTCGCCCGGCTTCGGCGCGAGGCTCGGCAGCACACCTGCACGTGCGGGATCAAGGACCTCACCCGCACTGTGATGGACCAGGTGGTCGCCTTCGTCTTCGCGCAGGACGGTGAGACCGTCTCCGACCCCGTTTCCCGGTGGGGTGCGACGCTGGTCCGGGCCACGCTGTTCGCATGGTGCAATGCCTCGATCGGGGACGCCCACCTCCTTGCCTGGGCGGCTGACCAGGACTGGTTCGCGGCGACTGCCGACGAGAAGGAGACGGCGCGTCTCGCCGCTGTGGCCGATGAGGCTCGGTCTGTCGTGGCAGCGCACCCGGATTTCGGCGGCGCAGCGGAGGAACCGGAGTGCTTGCCCACGGAGGACGGGAAGGACGTGGGCCATGCCGTCGCCGGCCGGCCGGGCTCGAACGTCCCCGTCACGGGTGCCGACGCATTGGGCCCCGGCACCTCGGACGACGTGACCACGACGACGCCCGAAGAGACCCGCACCGATCTGGGAACCGATCCGGAGGCAGTCCGTCGACAGCTCGAGACGGCCCTCGCGCAAGCGCGGCAAGCCGCTGAGAACGTGACCGGTGCGATCACGGACGGCCGTCCTCCTCAGGAAGAGGATCTGGCTTCGTTGGCTGCTCTGGTCGCCGTCTTCGACAGCGCCGATGCGGCGTTCCGCACAGCGGGGATGGAAAGGGTGCCCCGCCGTCTGGAGGACATGACGCACGCCGCACGCGCGCACTGGGCAGCACACGAGCGTGACCGCCAGGCTCGGGAGACGGTGCGGGAACTGCTGGACGTCGCATGCCGCCCGGACAGCTCCGCCGCGTTCGCCGCCGAGGCCGTACGAGGAGCGGCTCGCCGACTGCTGGACGTACCGGTCTGGGACGAGACGCAACTGCAGGAGAGCACCGCGCTCGGCGCCTTGGCACGGCTCATCCGGCTGGGGCGACAGGCAGACGCGGCGACGGAGATCCTGGCCCTGCAGGAACAGGTCGTGCGGGTGCTGCCCGCGTGTGCCATGGCGGCGGTCATGGCGCCCGAACTGGCGCTGTCGCATCCTGAGGAAGTCTCCCGCGAACCCGTCGAGGCGGACGGCGCCGACGCCGACACGGCGGGCGTCATCGAACCCGCCGAGGGAGAGGCGACAGGGGTGCACGGGGGCGTGCAGTCGGCCGAGCCGAGGGACGAGGGCCCGGCGGAGGAGACCGTCGACCACTCCACAGAGGACACCGCCCCCCGCTCCGAACCCGTGACGCGGGATTCTGCGCCCGTCCTGACGACGGCCTCCAGCCCGCTCGACGTCGACGGCGCACAGGCAGCGGCCCCCGCCGCCGACAACGCCACGACACCGCCCATGGACTCGGGCGCGGAGTTCCCGGCGGCATCGGCCCCGGCATCCGTACCCGCGCCCATTCCCGCCGCACCGCACGACGCGGACGCGCAGCCTCCGGAGACGGCACCCGCCCCGGCCACGGTCGAGGAATCCGACGAGGTTGCGGCCGAGCGGGCTCTGACGCAGCTCATCGTGGAACGCCGTTTCGGACTCGCCCACCATGTCGCGCGCGTCGTCGGTCACCCCGAGCCGCAGGTGGCGGCGCTCCGCTTGGCCGGTGCCGCCGGACTGCTCACCTCCGGCGACAGCCAGGGTGCCCGGCTGACCGCGGACCTGCTCCAGAAGTACGGCGTCCACACGGGCCGTGACACGGAGGGCAGCGAACTCCTCCTGCTGCCTGCCCTGCTGCGTACGGCGCTGGTCACCGGCGATCATCTGGCGGGCGCCCAGCTCAAGGCCCTGGTGCCCCGGCTCCCGGAACAGCTGGGGGAGGCGGCGACCGCTGTCGCCGACCGTGCCCTCAGCGGAGCCCTGATGACGGCCTCCCCGCTTGTCATCGCCGACATTGCCGAGACGGAGGCCCGGCTCCGGGAGCTGCGTGAGCAGTGTCGTGCCCTGCTCGCGCCGCCGAGGCTGCGGTTCGCACGGGCGACGGAGATCGCCAAGCGCTGGCTGGCCGACGACGGGATGCTCGGATCGCTGCTCACGACCGTGGTCCGCGACCACCGTGACGGGACGACGCAGACGCGTGAACAGGCAGAACGTCTGTCGAAACTGGCCGAGATCAGCGACGAGATCGACCGCATGGACCGCAAACACCGCTCGTCCAGCGGCAAACCGCTCCAGGGTTCCGGGCGGAAGGACCTGGTGCATCTCGTGGAACGAGCGGTTGGCCTGGTCAAGGAGTGGTGTCTGGCGGTTGACGGCATCCGCCGTGGCGACCGTTCCGACGGCAACCGCGCGGCCAAGGAGATCTCGGCCCTGCGCCAGTCCCTGCTGGACGGCGAGGGAGCGGTCCTGGGCGAACTGGAGCGGATGGCGCGGCGTTCGGACGCAGTCCCGGCTGCGACGGCATGGGCAGCACGTGCTTCGATGCAGGAGTTGTTCGCTCTGTTGGCCGGTCACACCGCAACCATGCGTCCCAGCGGCCCGGTCGACCCCGAACTCGTGCTGGACGCGGAGCTGCTCAAGGTCTGCGACAGCCGTGAAGATCGACCGTCAATCGGCGAGCTCCTCACTGCGGTCGATCGTAGCTGGCAAGACGCTTTCACCGAGCGGCTCTCACGCGACGCCTTCACCGCGGCCCGCTCCATCGCCGACCTTGCCGGACGAGGAGTGCTGCCCGCTGCACAGGCCGGCGAGTTCATCCCGCCGACGGTCGACGAGATCGAGGCCCGGGAGACCGCCCGGCGCACGGAGCTGTGCACGGCACATGGCGAACTCGTCGCCGAGCTGCACCGGGCGCAGGCCGACGGGGCCGTGACCGACGACCAGGACCTGCGTCTTCAGGAGCTTCTGGCCGACGCTCGCGACCGGCTCGATGGCACCGTCACGCACGACCTGGTGGACGTACGGCGGGCGCTCGACAAGGTGAGGAGCGACCTGCCCGCCTTCCGGCAGCAGGCGGCCGATCGGATCAGGGCCCGGCTCGACGCCCTGGACCCCACGGAGGAGGAGCGTGCGCAGATCCTGCGGCACCTGGACACGGGTGGCCTGGCCACCGCCGCCGACCTCGTCTATTTCCTGGAGATCGGCGAGGACGTCCCGGAGATCGACGGTGGCGAGTCCCACCTGATCGAGTTCTTCCCGGCCGTGCCCGACGGCCTGCCCAAGGGCATCGACCGCGACCTCGTCGATCTCGTCCGGTCCGGCGGAAAACACCCGACCATCCCTGTTCTGGACTACAGCGCGCTCTCGACCGACGAGGCGGCCCTGGCGGCCGACGCCCTTGACGAATGGCGGGAGTTGGGGGCCACAGAGCCGAAGGACCGGCTCACCGTCTCCCCGAGGCGCCAGCTGCCGCCGCTCCTCAAACTTCTCGGGTACGACGCCAAGAGCGCCAGGCCGCTCGACGAGCGGTCCCAACACCGGCGCGAGTACCGCCTCTTCGAGGCGACCGAGGTGGAGATCAACGGCAGGGCGAAGGCGCCCGCTTTCGGCTCGCAGATCAGGGAACAGGGCGGCAACCTGCGCGTGCTGATGGTCTGGGGCCGCCCGCCTGCCAAGGTCGTCATGAGCTGGGCGGAGCGCGACACCAGCGGCGCGAGTCTCCTCGTCGTCTACTTCGGCACGCTGAGCCGTGAGGCCCGCGTCGAACTCGCCGTCGGCTCCGGCCGACTGCAACCGATGCTGGTCGTGGACGACGCAGCCCTTGCCTACCTCGCGGCACGGGGCAACCGTCAGGCCAATACGGCCACGCAGACACTGCTGCCGTTCTCCGGCGTCAACCCGTACATCCGGGAGAAGCGCGGTCGGATCGGCGGTGAGATGTTCTACGGGCGTGATGCCGAACGGGTCAGTATCCTTGACCCGCGTGGCACCCAGGTCATCTTCGGTGGCCGCGGACTCGGCAAGTCGGCACTGCTCAGTGATGCCGGGGAGCGGTTCGAGGGACAACGCCCCGGTTACCACCTGGCGGTGTACGTGAACCTCGACCAGGAGAACATCGGCAAGGGCAGCTCGCTGGGACCGGAAACGCTGTGGAGCGTCCTCGACCGTGAGTTGAGGGCAGCTCAGGTATTGGGTGGTCCGCCGAGCCGCAAGTCGCGGCAGGACATGTCCGACCGGGTGCGGGTGGGCATCCGGGCCTGGCTGGACGGGGATTCCCGCTGTCGTCTGTTGATCCTGCTCGACGAATGCGACCAGTTCTTCGAGGCGGACGCTCCCCGTTTCGACCAGACCAAGAAGCTCAAGGGCCTCGGCTCCGACACCAAGGACCGTGCCAAGGTCGTCTTCGCCGGCCTGCACTCGGTACAGCGATTCTCCAAGCTCGCGAGCAACGGGCCGTTCGGTCACCTCGCCCAGACCCCGAAGGTGATCGGCCCGCTCGCTCCTCAGTCCGCCGCCGAACTGCTGGTCGACCCGATGAGGGCGCTCGGCTTCGAGTTCCAGGACATGGATCTCGTCAACCGGGTGCTCGGCTACTGCTCCTACCAGCCCTTCCTGCTCCAGATGTTCGGTCACCGACTGGTCGAGGTGATGCACCGCAAGCGGTCGCGGCGCGGAGCCGAAGCCCCGCCGTACGCGGTGGAGATCGCCGACATCGAGGTCGTGGAATCGGACGCCGGGCTCAGGGACAGCATCTCGGCGGCCTTCAAGGACACGCTGAGCCTCGATCACCGCTACGACGTGATTGCCAACGTGCTGGCGTACCACGCCCGCCAACGTGGCCTGGAGGCGCGGCTGAGCGACGCCGAACTCCGCGAAGAATGCGAGACGTTCTGGCGCAAGGGCTTCGCGCAGCTCGACACCGAGGGTTTCCGCGCCTATCTCTCCGAGATGGTGGGCCTCGGCGTGCTCGCCCCCAACCACGACGGTCAGGGCTGGCATCTGCGTGGCCCGAACGCCCTGCGCATGATCGGTACCTCCCACGAGGTGGACGCCCGCCTTCTCAGGGCAGAACAGGACTGCGAGCTCCAGGAGAGCATCGTGCAGGAGGGCCGTCCCGAATTGCCCGACGGCCGGCCGGCGCCGCTCACCATCACTCAGCTCGACGACCTGCTCGGCGAGCGGTCCAACCAGACGAGGGTCGTCCTCGGCACCTCCGCGACCGGTGTCGGCGACGTTGGCGACACCCTGCGAACGATTGCCGGACGCATCGCCGACTGGACGCTGCCGCCGATCGGCAAGCTCAGCGTCTACAAGCAGGAGCTCGTGGGCGGAGTTCCGCGTGAACGACGCGTCGTCATCAGTGATTTCGCTCGCTATCCGGCGCGGCCGGAGGCCTGCCGTGAGTCCGTCGACCTGGCCGAGACGCAACTGCCCGCCACCCCCGGGGTGACCCGCGCGGTTGTTCTCGTCACCGACATCGCCCAACTGGGCCTGTGGCGCACCCTGCTGATGGGCGACGAACCCACCTCGGCGGCGCCTGTGGTGCTGCGCCGTCATGATCGCCGCAGCCTGCACGGCTGGGCCCAGCGCGTCGAGATGTTTCACACCGAGGACCGCTTGGACCGTCTCCACGAGCTGACCGGCGGCTGGCCCCTCCTGGTCGACCGGGCCCACCGACTGCACAACGAACTGGGCGACCCCGATGAGGCATTGCGCCACCTCGCCGACCTGCGCACGGACCGGGCCGAGGCCCGCGCGTTCGCCGACGCGACCGGAGTGTACGCGGACCCGCTGCTCACGACCGGCTACCGTGCGCTCGACGACGCGTTCAAAGACGGTTCGTTCGACTTGGAGCACGCGGTGACTGCCGTGGCAGTGCGGATCGAGGACGAGGACGAGGCCCATTGGATCGTCACCTGTCTCGACGCCCTCCAGGTGTTCGACCGAGAGGACACCCAACTGCGCCTGGATCCGCTGTTGCGCCATTGCGCGGCGCTCCGCGTGTGACAGTTTGTGACACCGAGCCGGCCGTCCGCATGCCCGGACGGCCGGTCGTCAGTCACGGTCACCTTGCCGGTGGCCAACCGGACACAGTGAGGCACACGCCGGTTCAGACGGACTTGCTGGGCCGGCGGGTATCCGGTGAGGACAAGGGAGATACGGCGAACCGAGCGCGATCACATTCGCCAGGAGCCACATGTGCGGCTCCGGCACGTCCCTCACGCGGCGGCCCGGCTCGTCGTCGAAACCCCCGGGTCGGCCGAGGCCGTCCTTGTCCGCATCCACTCCTGCGGCGCCGACGGACGTCCCCGGCCGCACACCACGCGGCTGTTCACCGGCGGCGTCCACACCCTCGACGTGCCGCCGCCCGGTCTGTGCCGTCCCACCGCGGTCAGGGCCGTGGGAGGTCAGGCGGACGTGCCGGACGAGACTTGAGAGAGCTCGCGGACGAACTCCTCCGCCCGGGGCCATGCGCCGTGGCCGGAGGCGGGGTTGAGGTGTCCGACCGGGCCGAGATCCACGAGGCGGCTCCCCCATGCCCGGGCGAGGTCGGCGACGCGTCCGACGTCCGCCAAGGGGTCGTTCGTGCTCGCCGCCACGATGCTGGGGAAGGGCAGGGGTGTCCGCGGCGTCGGCGTCCAGCCGTTCTCGCGCAGGACGTCCGGGGTGGGGTAGCCGTCCGGCAGCGGGCCGTCGAAGTCGGGCGGCGTCGCCAGAAGCGCGCCCTCGACCGGACGCCGGTGCCGTTGCGCCCAGTGCACGGTGGTCATCACCCCGGCGCTGTGGGCAACCAGTACGACGGGCCCGGAGATCCCCGACAGCACCTCGTCCAGTGCGGCGACCTGGGCGTCGCGGCTCAGCCTGTCCTTCTCCAGCGGGGGAACGGTTCGGGCGCCGGCGATCTTGTCGGCAAGGACGGTCTGCCAGTGGTCCGGCACGTGATCGCGCAGTCCGGGGACGATGACGACGGTCGGTCGTGCGCTGAGACTCATGGCTGCAACTCCGCTTTCTTGAACGCCAGGTCGGGGACCAGCGCCAGGCGGCGCAGGTCGTTTTCGTAGCAGAACTTGCCGATGGTGAAGGCCACGCTTCCCGCGAGCGCGACGAGCGGGATCAGTTGCAGTGCGCCGAGCAGGCCCAAGCGGTCCGCGAGCATGCCTGTCACGGCGGGCCCGGGAGCCAGCCCCAGCAGGCTGTTGGCCAGAGTGAGGGTGGCGAAGGCCGTCGCCGCGATGGCGGCGGGGGTCAGATTGGCCACCATGGCGGCCGCCGGACCGGCGGTGCCGCCGGCCACCAGGGTCCCGGCCGCGATCAGCACGAGCTGCGGCGGGCCGACCGGCAGATGGAATCCCGTCATCAGCAGCACGAACGACCCGAGAGAGCAGACGATCGCAACGATCCACTTCCGGGCCGCGGCCTTCCGGCTGAGGCGGTCCGCGACGACCCCACAAAGGATCATGCCGACGCCACTGATCAGCGCGAAGACCCCGGCGGCCAGGCCGGCCTTCGCCGGAGGCATGTCGTAGTACCGGTCCAGAAAACTGGGTATCCACGCGAGCAGGGCCATCGCGATGAACAACTGCAACCCGCTGCCGATGTAGGCGCAGACCACGGAGACCGAGGAGAACAGCCGTGGCAGCAGGGTCCGGATGGGGGCGCGTTCGCCGGACACGACGCGGTCGCGGATGGACGCCGGTCCCAGCCTCTTCTCGGTGACCACGAGGCCGTAGGCCGCGGCCAGGACCAGGCCGAGGATTCCCATCGCGCCGAACGCCCAGCGCCAGCCATGCTCCTGGGCGATCACACCGCCGGCCGACACGCCCAGCACGGATCCGAACGACCCTCCCGCCATGAAGGCTCCGGAGAGCGTGGCCCGCAAACCGACGGGGAACACGCTGAGGACCACCGCGATGCCGACGCTCCCGTAAGCCGCCTCTCCGACACCCACCATGAACCGGCCCAGGAACATCTCGCCGTAGCTCGCGGAAACGGCGCAGCCCAGGGTCGCCAGGCTCCACGCCGTCGCGGCGATGACGAGAATCCTGACCCGGCCCCAGCGGTCCGCCAGCAGCGACAGCGGGAAGGTGAGCACACCGACCATCAGGGCCACGATGCCGCTGAGAGAGCCCAACTCGGCATCGGAGAGCAGCCATTCCGCCTTCAGCAGGGGAAAAACCGCGTTGAGGACCTGTCGCGACATGTAGTCGGACAGCAGAAGCCCGAAACCGAGGGCGAACACCAGCCAGGCATAGCTGCGGGATACAGCCGGCGCGGCGGGAGACGTCCCGGGCACCGCCGTGCCGGCAGTGTGCAGTCCCATGGGCATCACCTTTCTTCTCTGGTCGAGGCTCAGAAGGGACTGTCACCCACGATCCCCGCACGCTCCATCTTGCGGACGGCGGGCCAGTAGTCCTGGACGGCGTAGTGCTGGGTGGAGCGGTTGTCCCAGATGGCGACGCTGTTCTTCTGCCAGCGCCAGCGCACCTGGTACTCCGGTACGGCCGCCTGGCTGATCAGGTAGTTCAGGAGACTGCCCGCTCCGGGCGCGTAGTCCTGGCCGAAGCGCACGTTCTCGGGCGTGTGGAAATTGACGAAGTGCGTGGTGAAGGCGTTGACGAAGAGAATCTGTTCGCCCGTCTCCGGGTGGGTACGCACCACAGGGTGTTCGGGGTCCGGGAAACGGGTCTTCAGCCGGTGGCGTTGCTCCGTCGGCATCACGGCTCCGAAGGTCGCCTCGATGCTGTGCCGTGCGCGCAGGCCCGCGATCTGCGTCTTGATGTGCTCCGGCAGTGTGCGGTAGGCCTCAGCCATGTTGACCCAGATCGTGTCACCACCCACTTCTGGTGTTTCCACGCAGCGCAGCACGGCGCCCATGGGCGGACACGCGCGCCAGGTCGCGTCGCAGTGCAGCGCGTTCTCGTAGTGCTCCGGTTTGCTGTCCAGATCCTTGTAGATGCGGACCAGCCCGGGGTGGTCCGGATCGCTGCCGACCACCGGATGGTCCTCCAGCGGGCCGAAGCGCGCGGCGAAGGCGACGTGTTCGGCGCGCGTGATGTCCTGGTCACGCAGGAACAGGACCTTGTACCGCAGCAGCAGCGCCTTGATCTCGGCGAACAGATCGCCGTCGCGCGCGGCGTCGCCGAGGTTCACACCGGACAGTTCGGCGCCGATGGTGCAGGTCAGCGGCTCAACCTCGATCGAGGTACGGAGGACGCCCGGACGCACCAGGGCGGGCGTCTCTTCCTTCGGACGGACGGTCTGGGGCATGTGCTCACTCCTCGGGGTGGCGTGCGGGGCACGGCGAACTCAGAGGACGAAGACGGAGGATCCCGTGGTCCGTCCCGCTTCCAGATCACGATGGGCCTGTACGGCGTCCTGAAGTGCGTAGCGCTGGTTGATCTCGATCTTGATGCGACCGGCCGCGACGTGTCCGAACAGCTCACCGGCCAGCGCGTCCCGCTCCGCCGGCTCGGCGATGTAGTCGGCCAGCGCGGGACGGGTCACGAACAGCGAGCCGTGGATGGCCAGTTGCATGGCGTCGAGCGGCGGGACCCCGGACGCCGTGCCGAAACACACCAGCAGGCCGCGGCGTTGCAGCGAGGCCATGGATCCGGCGACGGTGTCCTTGCCGATGCTGTCGAAGACGACCGGGACTCCCTTGCCGTCGGTCAGTTCACGCACCCGCTCGGCGACGTTCTCGCGCCGGTAGAAGATGATGTGCTCGCAGCCGTGGGCACGGGCGACCTCGGCCTTCTCCTCGCTGGAGACCGTGCCGATCACCGTGATGCCGAGCAGCTTCGCCCACTGGGAGACGATCAGGCCGACGCCGCCGGCCGCGGCGTGGAGCAGCACGGTATCGCCGGGATTCAGTGGGTGGATCCGGCGCAGCAGGTATGCCGAGGTGAGTCCTCGCATGGTCATCGCCGCGGCGGTCTCGCAGTCGATCTCGTCCGGCAGCTTGATCAGTGAATCCGCGGGCATGACCCGCTCCGTGCTGTACGCACCCAGCGGGCTGCCGGTGTAGGTCACACGGTCGCCCTCGGCGACATGCGACACGCCCGCGCCCACGGCCTCGATCACACCCGAGGCTTCCACACCGAGCCCCGCAGGCAGCGGGGCCGGGTACAGGCCCGTGCGGAAATAGGTGTCCGCGAAGTTGAGTCCGACGGCGACGTGCCGGATCCGTACCTCGCCCGGACCCGGGTCGCCGACGGTGACCCGTTCCCACCGCATGACATCAGGGCCACCGGTTTCGTGGAATCGAATGGCGTGTACCAAGGCGTGCTCCGTTCGCTGGTGATGGGGGCTGTGCGGGCGGCGGCGGGACGACGACCCGGTCCGCCGCCGATGGGGTCGGGTCAGTTCTTGGGGTCGCGCAGCATGGAACCGCGCCGGCCGGGGCGGCGGTTGGGCACCATGCCGAGCCGGTCCAGGGTCTCGTCGGCGTCCGAGTACCACTCGCCGATCCGGTAGACCTTCTTCGCCTCCTGCCCGGTGGCGATCTCACGCCCGAGCGCCCGGGCGATGGTGACCATCTGCTCGACCTGCTCCACGGAGGACATCCGCTCGCCCTTGTGCCGCCACAGGTTGTCCTCGTTACCCACCCGCACGTGCGTGCCGAGGGCGATGCCGATGGCATTCATCGGTGCCACCGCGCGCATGGATGCCTCGATGGTGAGTACGGCGCCGTCCGGGACACGGCGGATGAACTCGATCAGGTCGGCCGGGTGCCGGCCCGCGAACCCGCCTCCGATGGCAACGTAGTTGAGCACCAGCGGCCCGCTGTAGATGCCCCTGCGGATCAGCCGCTCCACGGTCTCCAGCTGGGCCATGTCGGCGAGTTGGAAGTGCGGCTGGATGCCGTTGGCACGGAGCCGTTCGAGATGTTCGAGGTAGAAGTCCGGCCCGGCCTCGACCACCATGTCCCGATAGGCCTTGTAGTAAGCCGGCTTGGCGATCGAAGTGCCCTCGATGTCCTCGTCGTCGAAGAGCTCGACGATGTTCATCTGGTTGGTATTGATCGCGATCGTCACCTGATCGGGCCTGGGAGTGATCTCGGCCAGCATGTGGCGAGTGTCGTAGCTGAGCCACTTGGCGTCGCCGCCCTCGTCCTCGGGGGCGAAGGAGATCGACCCGCCGATCTGCAGGACCATGTCCGGCACGGCCTCGCGCAGGCGGGCCATCAGCTCGTTGAACATGGAGATGCGCTTGGATCCGTGGCCGTCCAGCTCGCGCACGTGGATGTGCAGCACCGTGGCGCCGGCGTTGTAGCAGTCGACGGCCGCCTGCACGTGCTCGTCCATGGTGAGCGGCAGGTCGTCGGCGTCACCGGGCAACCACTCCGGCCCGTAGGGCGCGGCCTGGATGACCAGCTTCTCCTGGTTCTCCGGATACAGGGAGTCGTCGAAGAAGTGCATGCTCCATCTCCTTTGTCGGATGGTCTTCACTCGCCGCACGCATCACTGCCTTCGATGCGAGGCCTGGAGGGCTTGCGAGGAGCGGACGCGGGAATGCGGACGGGGTTCCGGGGCTCGCCGGGGTCTCGGATACGATCAGCGGACCCGGGAGAGGGCCTTCGGCTGCGGGCGGGGTTCTGCCCGTCCTCGTGTGATCGGCCATGTCCCTTGCGGTGAAGCAACGTTAAAGGCGGTCCAGGGCGTGCGCTTGACCGAAGGTGACAGAAGACTTACCGCTTGGGGACATGCCTCGCCCTCGCGGGCGTCATGTCCGGACCCGGACGGGAAATGCCGGGACATGGCGTGAACGGCCCTCCCATGCCCCCTGTGCGGAAACCTTGGGATCACTCCTCGCCGGACGGCTACTGCCCGGTCCCGCGGGCCCGCCACTGCCTCGGGCTGCAGCCGAACCGCTCGCGGAACCAGCGCGAGAAGGCACTCGGTGCCGAGAATCCCAGGAGCCCGGAGATCTCCGTGAACGAGCGGCGCGGGTTCGCCACGAGTTGCTCCGCGAGCTGGGCACGGGTGGCGTTGAGAACGGCGGAGAACGTCTCGCCCGAGGCCGCGAGGTGCCGGTGGATCGTCCTGCGGTCGATGCCGAGACTGTCTGCGACCTGCTCGATCGAACAGCGCCCGGTGGGCAGCAGGACTTCGATCAGCTCACGTACGCGGTCCAGCACGGTGGTGTCCTTCGCGACCGCGATGGACTCGACGTACTGCCGCGCGTAGGTGCGCAGCAGCGGGTCCGACATGGGGTTGGGAGCCTCGAGATCGCCGGCGTAGAAGACGATCCCGTTGAACTCCCGGTTGAATTCCACCACGGGGCCGAAGAGACGCCGGTGGGTACCGGGATCCGGCGGCGCCTCGTGCGTGAAGCACACGGACAGCGGCTGCCATCGGGCACCGAGAAAGCTGCGGAGGACCCCGTGGAAGGCGCCCACGGCAAGCTCCGTGGCCTGGCGGGCGGCCATGGCCTCACCCAGTTCGAGGCTGACCTTGAGGGTGGCCAGGCCGTTGGCCCCGGAGAGCCGGCTGCGGAGCATCTCGTTGTACATGTGCTCGTGGCGGACGAGCAGTTCGAGGACGCTGCGGACATCGGGCTCGTCGCGCAGGACCAGACTGATGGGGCC
Organism: Streptomyces sp. NPDC002476; assembly: GCF_042889785.1. Classification (NCBI taxonomy): domain Bacteria; kingdom Bacillati; phylum Actinomycetota; class Actinomycetes; order Kitasatosporales; family Streptomycetaceae; genus Streptomyces; species Streptomyces sp. NPDC002476. Next base: position 46,229 of record NZ_JBIARH010000013.1, read on the forward strand.
GAGGTTGGAGAAGCTGCGCCGCTCGGCGAGGAGCAGGCCGAAGTCGCCTCGCCGCGAGGCCTCCGCCGAGAGTTCGAGCAGCTGGGTGACCGCCGTGCCGGGGATCCATCTGTCCTGGACCGCGAGGCCGACGGGGTCCAGGCCCACGCGCTTCATCAGGGCCCTCGCATCGATGCCCAGTGACTGACTGACCTCGACATAGTTGTTCAGCGCTGCATTGCGGACAAGAGGCTTCATGAGCGCGCTCCAAGGGGCTTTGTCCCCAAGTGATAAGTGAGACGTCACGTCACGTCAAGTCATCGGCCACGTCGTGACCTAGCGTGGCACCACTGCGGTTGGGTTCTCCCCTGGATACGGTCTTCCGGCCGATCGGAAGTCCAGCGGAGAGCACCATCGGGCCTCGGCCGCTGCCGACGCCAACGGTGACCGCCACCAACCCGGACGGAAGAGGAAACCGAATGAACAACCTCGCCACGCTCCTGGCCGAATCCGCGAGGGCCGACGGCGACCATGTCGCCGTGCGGCAGGATGAGCTCGTTCTCACCTATGCCCAACTCGACGACAAGAGCGCCCGGTTCGCCTCACTGTTGCAGACCAGGGGCGTACGGCCGGGCGATCGCGTCGCGTTGGTCATGCCCAACGTCACCTGCTTCCCGGTCGCGTATTACGGCATCCTCCGGTGCGGTGGCGTGGTGGTACCGATGAATCCACTGTTGAAGGCCCGTGAAATAGGCTTCGCTCTCCGGGATTCCGGATCGCGGACCGTGGTGACGTTCCCGCCCTGCGCGGACGAGGTCGCAAAGGCTGCGGCGGAGACCGGGGCCGAATGCCTGGTCACCGGCTCGACCGCGTTCGACATCGCGGTGACGGCGACCGAACCGATGCCGCACATCGTCGACCGGGCGGACGACGACACTGCCGTGATTCTCTACACGTCGGGCACGACAGGAACCCCGAAGGGCTCCGAGCTGACCCACCGCAACCTGATGACCAACGCGGCTACTGCGGCCGAGACGCTGCTCCACGTCGGGCCGGGCGACGTGCTGTTCGGGGGCCTTCCGCTGTTCCACGCCTTCGGGCAGACCTGCGCCCTCAACACCGCCGTCGCCGCGGGCGCCACCCTGACCCTGCTGCCGCGGTTCGAACCGGCCAAGGCGTTGGAGATCATGCAACACGACGGGGCCACCGTCTTCCTGGGCGTGCCCACGATGTACACCGCCCTGCTTCACACCGGGATCCCCGAGGGCTCCGACCTCTCACGACTGCGCCTGGCCGTTTCCGGCGGTGCTTCCTTGCCGGTCGAGGTACTGCACGACTTCGAACGGACATTCGGCGTCACGGTGCTGGAGGGCTATGGGCTGTCGGAGACGTCGCCCGTCGCGGCGTTCAACCCTCCGGACAGGCCCCGCAAGGCCGGCTCGATCGGTCTCCCGATCCGCGGGGTCGAGCTCAAGGTCGTGGCGGACGACGGCACCTCGGTGAGACCCGGTGAGGTGGGTGAGATCGCGATCCGCGGCGACAACGTGATGAAGGGCTACTGGAATCGTCCGGACGCGACCGCGGATGCCATCCGGGACGGGTGGTTCCACAGCGGCGATCTGGCCCGCGTCGACGAGGACGGCTACTACTTCATCGTCGACCGGAAGAAGGACCTCATCATCCGTGGCGGATACAACGTCTACCCGCGTGAGATCGAGGAGGTGCTCTACGAACACCCGGCCGTCGCCGAGGCCGCGGTGGTCGGCGTGCCGCACGAGTCCTACGGCGAGGAGGTAGCCGCCGTCGTGACCCTCCGGGACGGTGCGCAGATCACGGCCGATGAGATACGCGACCATGTCAAACAGCGCGTGGCGGCGTACAAGTATCCGCGGATCGTCACCTTCACCGACGAACTCCCCAAGGGAGCAACCGGCAAGATCCTCAAGCGGGAGATCGTCGTCGAGCAGCTGGGATGCCGCTGAGACCCTCGCGTCGGTCCTGGAGTTCGCCGAGCCGGCGCAGGGCGGTGTTGCTCGGCAGGAAGCAGTACTCGCCGCCGCGGGTGACGACGAACGTGGCAGTGGGGTGAGGCGCCGTCGCAGCGGCCTGCGGGGAATGGTGAAACCGCTGCCACCGTCATGAGATCCGGTGACGGAAGTCCATCGCCTGCTGGACCACAGCGGCGGTATGCGCCCTGCTCGCCCTCGCCGGAACCGCCGAAGCCACCATGGCCGAGCCCGAGACGTGGTACTCCGCAGCCGTCTGTGGTGTCGAGAGGATCGGAAGCGGCGACCACGGAAAGAAGCAGCTCAAGGGCGCCGGAAAGGGAAAGAGAAAGTCGGAGGCCGAAAAGACCGCCCGGCGAGATGTGCACACGGGCCGACTCGTCGGCGTTCCGGTCCGATGTGCCGGTCCGCCGACGAGTCGCCCGCCGGCGTTCCGGGCGCAGCCGTTTCGGGCGCAGGCGTTTCGGGTGTCGGCCGCGTTCAACCGACGAGGCTTCCCTGTTCAGTCGACGAGGGTCCCCTGGTGGAAGTACATCCGCCAGCCCGTCTCCGTCAGGCGCCACAGGGAGCTTCGCCGGGCCCGCCGACCCTGGTCGTCGGCGAAGTACGTCAGGTGGACGATGCCCGGGGCAAGGACGACTCCCGACATTTCGCTGACCTCGACAGGGGACTTCGGGGACACGGTGTCGCCACTGGTGACCGCGAGGATCGACTCCACGTCCCATCGTCGCCCGGAAGCGCCGATCTCGGTGAACTCCGGGTCCAACAGCTCCAGGACCCGGTCGGGGACCGCGCGTACCGCAGGGTCGAGAAGCAGTATCTCCCCGGCGATGGCCGCTTGAACGAACCGCTCGTTCTCATCCGTCATGCGGAAACCCTATGGGCCGTCGCCCCTTCGGCACCCTCCCTTTTCGCTGCCCGACGACGTGGTCGTACCCTGCAAGCGATCATCCGTCACCGGACGCAGGAGGCCAGTTGCACCCCTCGGACGTTCCCCCGGCCGGCTACTTCGAGCGCATCGACGAACGGACCTACCGGCCCACCGTGCACGCCGGTGGCGCCTGGCAGTCGGACGAGCAGCACTTCAGTCCGCTCGGCGGGCTGGTCGTCCACGCCATCGAGCGGTTTCTGGCCACCCGCGGGCGTACGGGGCCGGAGCTGCACCTGAGCCGCATCAGCTACGACATCCTCGGCCGCATCGCCGTCGACGACACCGAGATCCATGTCGAGACGATCCGCCCCGGCCGCACCATCGAGCTGGTCGAGGCCACCGTGGTCATCGCGGGGCGGTCCACGGTGCGCGCCCGTGCCTGGCTGCTCGCGGCGGGCGACACCGCCTCCGTCGCCGGGGGCGAGACCGAGGCCCTGCCCCATCCCGACGGGGTGGAGCCGTGGCCGATGGCCTCGGTCTGGCCCGGCGGGTTCATCGCGTCGCTCGACGTGCGGGCCGTCGACCCGCCGCAGCCCGGCCGTGCCAGGACCTGGGTGTCGACCGGCAGGCCCCTCGTGACCGGTGAGGAGGCGAGTCCGCTGGCGTCCTACGTGGGCCTCGTCGACACCGCCAATGGTGTCGCGGTACGTCAGCCGCCCGGGAAGTGGATGTTCCCGAACGTCGACCTGACCATTCATCTGCATCGTCGGCCACGGGGCGGCTGGGTCGGTCTGGACACCTCCGTCGTCTTCGGCGCCGAGGGGCACGGCCTCACCAGTACCGTCCTCCACGACGTCCACGGACCCGTCGGACAGGCCCAGCAGATACTCACCGTGAGGCCGTTGGAAACCTCCTGAGGGATGTGACGCGCGAGGACGGTTCCCTCTCGGCTGCCCGTCCACGGGCTACGGGAGGGAGCCCTCGTGAGGAGTGGCCCCGGCGGCGAGCAGGACGGCGACCGTCTCCGAGTACGGGCCGCCCCGCGCCCATCCGAGCGGGGAGCGGCCCGACCCCCTCATAGATCATCTCGTGGGCGTTCTCAGGCCCTCTCCTCGGATTCGCGGGCCTCCAGGGTGAGTCGGGCGAGTTCGTCGAAGCCGATGCCGTCGAAGTCGCCGATGCCGGTGGCGAGGCGGTTCTTCAGCGGGGCGGTCCAGTGTTCACCGAGTGCGTCCGGGCCGCCCGCCAGCAGGCCGGTGATCGAACCGGCCGTGGCGCCGTTGGAGTCCGTGTCCCAACCGCCGGACACAACGCGGCAGACGGCACCCGCGAAGTTCCCGTCCGCGTGGGTGAGAGCGGCTGCCAGCAGGGCCGCGTTCGGCAGTACGTGCACCCAGTGGTGGTCGGGGGCGTAGCGGGTGTGCAGTGCGTCGACGACCCGCTCGAAGCCGGCCGGGGTGCCGGTGGGCTCGGCCCGCGCGGTCTCGATGCCGAAGCGGATCGCCTGTGCGTAACGGGAGTCCGGCGGGATGTGGGCAAGGGCGGCGGTGAGCGTGTCGTGGACCGTGGTGGGATTGGGGCCGGCCGCGTGCGCGATGGCCGCCGCCACGAACATCTCGCCGTAGACACCGTTCGCCGTGTGGGACAGCGTCGCGTCCCTGCGGGCGAGTTCGGCGGCCCGCGCGGGATCGCCCGGGTTCGTCCAGCCGAAGACGTCCGCCCTGATCTGCGCGCCGATCCACTCGCGGAACGGGTTGCGGTACGTGGCCGTCAGCGGCGGCTCCAGCCCGGCCAGCAGGTTGCGGTAGGCGACGCGCTCCGCGGTGAACGTGCGGCCGGCGGGCAGTTCCTCCAGCCACAGGCGTGCCACGTCGACCGTGCCGAAGCCGTGGCCATGACGCCGGAGCAGCAGGAGGTTGAGAAGCGGGTAGTCGAGGTCGTCGTCCTCCGGCATGCCGTCGATGTTCTCGGCCAGGGAGGTGGGGCGGGACCTGCGGTTCCACGGGTGGGCCGCCGCGATCCGCGGATCCAGGCCCCGCTCGGTGAACCACGTGCGCAGGGGCCAGTTGCCGGTGGACCTGCCGATGGCGCGGATGCCGGGAAGCGGGATCTTCTCCACGGGTTTGCCCAGCAGGCAGCCGATCGCCCTGCCCAGCCAGGCCGCGTGCAGCCGGTCGAGCTCCGCGCGTGCGACGACAACCCCGCGTGTGCCGGTAGCCCCGCGCGGGGCCGGTTCCGTACGCCGCGGCGTGTCCGGGCCCAGGGGGACGGTGGGCGGCGGGCCGGGTGTGGGTTCCACCGCTGCCAGAGGGGCCGGAAGCCGTGCCAGTTCATCGAGCAACTCCTCGGCGAGCGCGCGCAGTCCGGGTGCGACCGGCCGGGCGGAGGCGCCGTCCCGGTCGGGCGCCGGACGGCCGCCCGCCGCGACCCAGCGGTGTGCGATCCCGGTCGCGTCCCGGCCGTCCTGTGCGGCCTGGCGCAGCTCGTGCCCGATCAGGTCCTCGGGCTGGACCCAGGTCAGACGCAGCATCAGGAGCCCGTGATCGCCGAGAAGGCCGCCTCGTGGGCGCGGCGCCGTTCCAGGTCGAGCGCGTGCACCTCGCGGGCGACCCGGGCCAGGGACGCCGCGGGGGCGCGCAGATCCAGTCGGCTGGCCCGGGCGACCTCGGTGCTCCATTCGCGGGGCACCGCCTGTTCACCGCACAGGGCGCCGACGATCGCACCGCTCATCGTGGCGATCGAATCGCAGTCGCGGCCGTAGTTGACCGATCCGAGCACCGTGTGCCGGAAGTCACCGCCGCCCACCAGCACCATCCCCAGGGCGACGGGGAGTTCCTCGATGGAGTGCAGCCGCGACGGACGACGGGCCCCCAGCGAGGGCCTGCGGTAGTCCGGACCGACCGTGTCGAAGGGGGCCACCGCCTGCCTCAGCGGTACCAGGGCATCCTCGAAGTCGTCGTACCGGACGGCGACTTCGCACACCGCCTCGATGGCCGCCCTCGTGCCGTCCTTCGCCAGTCCGAGGGCGCCCTCGACGACGGAGACGGGGGTGGCGTCCGGCTTGAACGCGGCGGCCACCGCGGCCGCGAGGACCCCCGCCGCCTCGCGCCCGTAGGACGACTGGTGCGCCCCCGCCACGTCCAGCGCCTCCTGGTACGCGGCGAGCGGGTCGCCCGCGTTGACCACGCCGACGGGCGCCATGTACATCGCCGCACCGCAGTTGACGATGTTGCCGACGCCCGCCTCGCGCGGGTCGACGTGCCCGTAGTGGATGCGTGCGACGATCCACTTCTCCGCGAGGAAGATCCGCTGGAGCGGCAGCGCCTCCGCCTCCAGCTCCGGGATCCAGCGGGTGCGGCTGATCAGGTCGGGGACCAGGTGGTCGGCGACGGCGTAGGCGTCGAGGTGGTCGCGGACCTTCTCGTAGACGCGGATCAGGGCGTGCGTCATCAACGTGTCGTCGGTGACATGGCCGTCGCCCTTGTGGAACGGCGCGAGGGGGCGAGCGGTCCGCCACTCGTCCTTGTGGAACGGTTCCACGATGCCGCGCACCCGGCCGCCGTGCCGTTCGACGATGGCCTCGGGGGCCCAGCCCTCGACCGCGCCGCCGAGCGCGTCGCCCACGGCGGCACCGACGAGGCTCCCGAAGGTGCGCTCCTCCAAGGTCGTGACGGTTCGTTCGATATCGGTCCGGGTGGTCATACCGGGTTCCTTCCGGGCGTGGGGGAGGGCTTTGAAGCGGGTCCCGGGGACGCCGGAGCGCGTCGGGTCGTTCTCGGTTCCGGTCGTCTCCGGGCCCATGCCCCGCATCGGCGTCGACGGCGGTCGAGGGCTACGGTCGCGGTTGTCGGCCGGGTGGTCCCGGATGCCGACGCCCCGGTCGCGGCCCGGTACGGAACAATCACTCGGGCGGGTGATCGGGCCCGTGCCGGGCGCCGGTTGCTTCCACGCTTTCGGCCATGCCCTGGAACTGGATGCAGATCACACTCACCCGCCGACCCGGGACCGGGCCGGTTACGGGTCGGCGGCCATCGGAACGGGTGGGCTGACGTACGGCGAGGCGCGCCGGACGGTGCACACGTCCCTGCTGGCCCTGGCGGAACGGCCTGGGACCGACCGCCGCCACCTACGCCAGGGCGGCCGGCATGTGGAGCCGCGGCGTCCGCGATGACGTGCCGGCCGCCGGGCTCCGATCTCACGGGTGTACGAGTACGGGCGACTGCCGGGCGAGACTGCGGAGCGGGCCGCGCACGAGATCGTGGAGGAGTTCAGCATGAACACCACCGGGGAGCCGCACCGGGTGATCCTCACGGCCGACTCGCCGGGCGGCCACGCACGGCCATGACCGGGTGGGCCTTTCCCGCGCCGGGGGACCGGCTGTCCGATACCGGGGTCCGGCTTCCTCGTGCCGGGGCCCCATTCCCTCGTACCAGGGTCCGGCTGTCCGGTACCGGGCCAGTCGGCCGCTGACGATCGGTCAGCCGTACGAGAGGTCGGAACAGGGGTTGTCGTCGGCGGAGCGGGCGCCCTCGGAGACCTGGGCGGGGACGTGCGCCGGCGGCGGTGAGGCAGGGGCTTCCGGCTCGTCCGCGTAGGTGCGGCCGAGCAGGACGGTGATGCCCGGCGCCGTCACCGGGGCGAGTCGCGCGCCGGGGAAGACCCGGGCCGCCTTTCCGGCCTGTTGCTCCTGACCGGGGCCGTACTCGATCACAGTCGTCGCCTGGTCGCGGACGGTGGCGGTCGTGGCCTCGGTGACGGTGAAGCCGTGTCCTTCGAGCATCTCGGCGGCACGGGCGGCGAGGCCGGTCACGGTGGTGCCGTTGTGCACGGCCACCGAGACACCGGCGCCGGAGACGGGCGTATCCGCGCCGGAGGCGGGTGCGTCGGCGCCCGGCGAGGGAGAGGCGGCCGATCCGTTCCTCCCGCTCCCTCCGGCGTCCTGGCCGTCGAGGGTGCGATCGGCCCGCAGTGCCGCCCACAGGGCGTCGGCGTCCGGATGGACGATCGCCACGCGTGCCCCCTGGTACTTCCAGGGCACGGTCACGAACTTGGTGTTGTGGAGATCGATGTCCTTCATCGACATCGCGAAGGCGACGAGTTTGTCGGCGGTGCCGAGCCCGGGGTCGACGGTCATCGATTTGGTGGCCGCGTCCGCGATCGGCAGCAGTTTGGACGGGGTCGGTCCATCGCTCTTGATCTGTTTCAACAGGCTGGCGACAAAGGCTTGTTGGCGCTTTATGCGACCTATGTCGGAACCGTCCCCGATGCCGTGCCGGATGCGTACGTAGTCGAGCGCCCGCTGACCGGAGACCGTCTGCGGCCCCTTGGCGAAGATCCGTTTGCCGCGGGTGGGGCGATGGGGGTCGAGGTCGCGCTGGTAGACGTCCTGCGGCAGGCAGACCTGGACGCCCCCCACGGCCTCCGTCATCGCAGCGAAGCCCTTGAAGTCGACGACGACGGTGTGATCGACGCGCAGCCCGGTGAGTTTCTCCACGGTGTTCTGGGTGCAGGCGGGGTTGCCCTCGGGCGTCTCGCCCACCGAATAGGCCGCGTTGAACATGGCGCCGGACTGCGGGGCGGACCAGGATCCGTCCGGCAGTTTGCAGGGCGGGATGTCGACCAGGGTGTCACGGGGGATCGAGACGGCGACGGCGTGCTTCTGATCCGCGTACGTGTGCAGCAGGAACGCGGTGTCGGACCGGCCGATGTCGTCCGCGTCCCCGCCGCCCAGTGCGATGTTGCCGCCGGTCCGGGCGTCCGAGCCGATCACCAGGACGTTCGACCCCTTGGTGGAGGCCGGCGGCCGGTCGCCGGACACGCCGTCCGCGCTGAAGGTGCTGATGTTGCCGTTGAGCCGCGTGTAGACCCACCCGGCACCGGCCGCTCCCAGGACGAGCAGGGAGACGGCGGCGGCGAGGGCCGTGCGGCCCGTGCTCCGCCTGCGTCGTCGTCCGCGTTCCGCCGCTGCGCGCGCACGGCGCCGGGAAGCCTGGCGGCTGTCTGTCATGCGTCCACCCCATCGGTTCCGGCCACAGGAAGGGGGCGACCGACCCCACCTCAATGGTTGTACAGTTGCGCAATGTAGCAAGCGTGTCCGGTGGATGGCTCCTCGCGTGGGCCATCGGGAAGAGAGTGGGGTGGCGGAGTGTTCCGCAACGCGTTGGAGCCCTGGCATCTGCTGATCGTGGTGCTTGTGATCATCGTTGTGTTCGGGTCGAAGAAGCTGCCCGAGAGTGCGCGGGCGCTGGGCAAGTCGCTGCGCATTCTGAAGAGCGAGACCAGGGCCATGAAGGAGGAGTGCGCGCCCTCGCCCGCCCCGTCCGGGGCCGGGGATGCGGCAGGTGCGTCGGCTCCGGACGGGGCGGGCGCTGCCGGGGGGCCCGCGTCCCGGACCATCCGCTCGGCTCCGGGCGACGCCGCCTCGGCGCGTCCGGTCGTGGAGAACGGCGCCGAGTCCCGTTGAGGTGCGCGGCGTCCGGCTCCGTCGGCGCGCGGGTGCCGAAGTCCGTGCGGGGTCTGCGCCCGAGGGGGCTGCGATCCGAGGGGGCTTCGTCCGGGGTGCTCCCGCGCGGAGCCGGCGTGTGGTGATCGTGGCCGCGTCCCCGTCGTACAGGCATTTCAAAAATTGCGTAACTTTTGAACTATGGTGAGTTCGACACGCACCCGGCGGAGCTCCGGCGCTCCGGCGGACACATTGTCGGCGCGCCTCGAAGGAGAGTAGAAGTGTTGGGCGTCAGTCTCGCCAAGGGTCAGAACGTCGTCCTGAACCAGGACGGCACGCCGCTCGCCGATGTCACCGTCGGCCTGGGCTGGGACGCGCGTCCGGCCGACGGCGCGGACTTCGATCTCGACGCGTCCGCGATCATCTGCGGACCGGACCAGAAGGCCGTCTCCGACCAGCATTTCGTCTTCTACAACAATCTCGTCGCCCCGGGCGGGGCGGTGCGGCACACCGGCGACAACACGACCGGCGAGGGCGAGGGCGACGACGAGCAGATTCTCGTGGACCTCGACCGGCTCGACGAGAACACCGGACAGATCGTCTTCATCGTCTCCATCCACGACGCGCAGAACCGCGGGCAGAACTTCGGACAGGTCGAGGACGCCTACATCCGTGTGGTCGACAACCTCACCGGTCGCGAGATGTGCCGCTACGAACTCTCCTACGACGCCGCCGGTGAGACGGCGATGGTCTTCGGCGCCCTGTACCGCAGGGGCGGGGAATGGAAGTTCCGGGCCATCGGGCAGGGGTACGCGTCCGGCCTGGCCGGTATCGCGGTCGACTACGGCGTGGACATCGTCTGACGACGTCCTGCCCGACGGCGGCGCACCTGTCGTTGTCATCGGCGAGCGTGTCGCTGTCAGCGGCGCGTGTCGGGGAGGCCCGGCCCACTGAAGTCGGGACCACTGAAGTCCGGCCCGCTGAAGTCGGGCCCGCTGAAGTCGGGCCGGCCGAACTCCGGTCGGCTGAACTCCGGTCGGACGAAGTCCTGACTGTCGGGCCCCCGGCCGTCCGGCGTCGGGCCTTCGCGATCCGGATCACCGCCACCCGGTCCGGCGAAGTCGGGGCTGCTGAAGTCCGGTCGGCCGAAGTCCGGGCTGCCGAAGCCGGGCCGGCCGAAGTCCGGGCTGCTGAATCGCGGCCGGTGGCCGGAGCCTGCGCGGGGGCCGGGATCGGGATCCGCGTGTGCTTCCTGGAACCGGGCGACGAGGAACGGCCTGATGCCGACGTCGCGCAGCGCTTCGAGCCATGCCTCCCTGGCCCGGTCGAGGTCGGCGGAGGGGGCCGCACGGCCGCTCGCAGTGGATTCCTTGTGCTCCGCGGCGGTCCGGTAGAGGGCGATGAGGCCGATGACGGCGGTCGACGCGGCCGTACCGAGGCTGATCCAGCCCGCGTGGACCAGGGTGTCCGCCGTGGCGGGCAGGCTGTCGGCGAGCCGCAGTCCGTATCCCAGCAGCAGGAACGTGGCCGCGGCGACGGCGGCCAGAACCGGGGTGAGGACCGCCAGCACGGGCACCAGGCCCGCTCCGGTGCGTTCCTGGCGCCCCGGCCCGGACGGGGACGTGGTCCGGTCGGTCCGTACGTCGTCGCTGCCGTGCGACCGTTGCCGCAGCTCGGCGTACGACCGGTACTCGGCCTCGGCGGCCGCGGCGACACGGGGAGCCGCCGCCAAGCCCTGGACGCGCAGCTCCCCGGCGCCCAGCGGAGATCGGGCCAGCAGGCGCCGTATCTCCGCCGACTCGATGACCTCGTCCAGGACCGCCGCGTAGTCCGCCGTGTCCTCGTCCCGCAGCCGGAACGACCGGTCCATTGCGTTCCCCCGATGTGTGATCCGATGTTCCGGCCCGGTGGCGGGCACGGCGTGCGCGACCTACAGATGTCCGGCGACGACCGGCAGCAGGTCCTGGAAGGTGCGACCGTGGGTGGCGGCGCCGATGGCGGTCATCTGCCAACCAGCCCCGGAGCGCGCCACCTTGGCCATGATCTGCGCGGTGTGACGTCCGCCGCCGCTCAGCGTGTAGCGCGCCAGCTCCTGCCCCGTGGTCTCGTCGATCAGCCGGCAGAAGGCGTTGTCGACCTCCTCGAAGGTCTGGCCGGTGAACGAGTTGACGGTGAACACGATCTGGTCGATGTGGGCGGGTACACGCTGCAGATCGACGAGGATCGACTCGTCGTCGCCCCCTTGGCCGGCCCCGCCGACGAGGTTGTCGCCGGTGTGCCGCACCGATCCGTCGTCGCTCGTCAGGTGCTGGAAGAAGACCACGTCCTGGGGCTGTGCCCCGGCGAACAGGATCGCCGAGGCGTCCAGGTCGATCTCTCGTGCGGTCAGGCGGGCGAGGAACCCCTTGCGGGGCGCGGCCTTCCAGCCGAGTCCCATGCGTACGACGGTGAGTTCGCCGCCTCCGGACTTGGTGAGGCTGATGCGCTGGCCCTTGGTCAGGTCGACGCTCATGGTCCGTTCTCCTCTCGGACGTGCCGGTCGTCGGGTGGGGGAGCGGGGGTCAGAGAAGGACGCCGTAGTCGGCGACGATGCCGCTCAGACCGGAGGCGTACCCCTGACCGACGGCACGGAACTTCCACTCGGCGCCGTTGCGGTACAGCTCGCCGAAGACCATCGCCGTCTCGGTGGACGCGTCCTCGCTGAGGTCGTAGCGGGCGATCTCGGCCCCGCCCGACTGGTTGACCACCCGGATGTACGCGTTGCGGACCTGGCCGAAACTCTGGCCCCGGCCCTCCGCCTCATGGATCGACACGGGGAACACGATCTTCGCCACGTCGGCGGGCACGGCGGCCAGGTCGACCTTGACGATCTCGTCGTCCCCCGCACCCTCGCCGGTGAGGTTGTCACCCGTGTGCTCGACCGAACCGTCCGGGCTCCGGAGGTTGTTGTAGAAGACGAAGTGCGCGTTGGAGAGCACCTTGCCCGCCCCGTCGCACAGCAGCGCGCTGGCGTCCAGGTCGTAGTCCGCGCCGGTGGTCGTGCGGACGTCCCAGCCCAGGCCCACCAGTACGGCGGTGAGACCCGGAGCCTCCTTGGTCAGCGAGACGTTTCCGCCCTTGGCGAGGCTCACACCCACAGCGATTCTCCTCTTCCCGGTTCTTCCCGAAGTCGGCGCCGGACAGTCACCGTCCGCGCGCTCTGTGACAGCAACTGAAATCTACAGCACTGTAGATTTATCTGTGGACGCCGGCCGGATCGTGTGGGTCGGTGTGCGCGACCCGGATCCGCCGGCCCGGGCTCGCGGAGACCGAACCGAACCCGAGCCGGGCCTGACCGGTCCGGGGCGGTCCGGTCGGCCCGACCAGGCTCCGTCCACCCCGTCCCGTTCCCGTTCCGGTGCGTGGTCGGGAGGTCTCCTGCGCGCATCCGGGCACCGCGTGTCACGCGGCACGTGGTGCGCGCGTGGCACGCATCACGTATCAGGCACGATGCGATGAACCTTCGGCCCCGCTGCAACTAGTGCCGCGGCAGGCTACGTTTGCCCGTCAAGGAGCGGCGTGGGGTGCGTGCTCTCGGTGTGCCGGCCGGAAGTCCTTGTACTGGACGTACTTGGGCTTTCGGCTGGTGCAGCGAGAGTGCGTGCCCGACGTCGCGACGGGGCAAACGTTGCCTGATGCGGCACTAGTGTTCGTGCGAGGGGAATGCTGGGTACGGCACCGGACGGACGGTGCCGCACCGCCGAGGCGGCGCAGCGGACGAATGAGGGGGAGACCGTGATCGAGAGAATCCTGCCGTCGCGGGTGGTCGTGGAGGAAGCGTTCTCGGATCCGCCCCACGCCACCCTCTTCCCCGCCGAGGAGGAGCTGGTCCGCAACAGTGTGGAGGTGCGGCGCAGGGAGTTCACGACGGTGCGCCACTGCGCCCGTCGCGCGCTCGGCGCGCTCGGTGTCGCTCCGGCGCCGATACTCAAGGGCGAACGCGGTGCCCCGGTCTGGCCGCGTGGGACCGTCGGGAGCATGACCCACTGCACCGGCTACCGAGCCGCCGCGGTGGCGTACCGGGCTGATGTCCGCACCCTCGGCATAGACGCCGAACCGCACGCACCCCTGCCCGACGACGTGCACGACAGCATCGCGCTCGCGACGGAGCAGCGGCGCGAGCGCGAACTGCGCGGCCGGAACCCCGGGATCCACTGGGACCGGCTGCTGTTCAGCGCGAAGGAGAGCGTCTACAAGACGTGGTTCCCGCTCACCCATCGCTGGCTGGGCTTCGAGCAGGCCGACATCGTGCTCCGCCCGGACGGCTCCTTCACCGCGGAACTGCTGGTGCCCGCCGAGGAATTGGTGGCGACGGCCGATGCCATGACAGGAGCCGTGCCGGATGCCGTACCGGGAACGGCCTCCGGCACACAGCTGCGGACGTCCGCCGCGCCGCCGTCGGTCCCCAGGGAGCTGCGGGGACGGTGGCTGGTCGCGGACGGCCTGCTGGCGACCGCGATCGTCGTCGAGAACGTGCCGGACACCCCGTAGCTCCCCGCATGGCCAGTAGCGAGCCCGAGACCCGTCGCACTACCCGCGGCCGGGGACGCGACCGGCGGCCGGGACGTGGTCTGCAGCGAGTGCGCGGTCGTCGTCGCCCCCTCGTGCCGGGCCCGGGGCCACCCGTAGTCTCTGCGCGCATGAGCGATGTTCACACGAACGAAGGACGCAAGCGCGCGCGTGAGGCGGGCATCCCACTGACGGGTGAGCCGGGGCGGTGGAACGCGATCACCGACGTTCCGGGCGTCGAAGTCGGCTACGTCACGCTCGTCGAGGGCGACGACGTACGCACCGGAGTGACGGCGCTCCTGCCGCGCGGCCGGGACGGCGTGGGGACCCCTTGCGCGGCGGGCTGGCACTCGTTCAACGGCAACGGCGAGATGACCGGCACGGCCTGGATCGAGGAGAGCGGCTCGCTCGCCGTCCCGGTGCTCATCACCAACACGTACGCGGTGGGCCCGGTGCACCGGGGCGTCGTCGAGTGGGTGCGAGCCAACTGCCGGGGGATGGCACCGGAGTGGCTGCTGCCGGTGGTGACGGAGACGTGGGACGGCCATCTGAACGACATCCACGGCACGGCGGTGCGGGAACACCACGCGGGAGCCGCGATCGAGGCGGCGGCCTCCGGTCCCGTCGAGGAGGGGTGTGTCGGCGGCGGCACGGGCATGCGCTGCTACGGCTTCAAGGGCGGCTCGGGGACGGCGTCGCGGGTGGTCCGCTACGGTGCCGACCGCTACACCGTGGGCGCGTTCGTGCAGGCGAACTTCGGCGCTCGCCGCGAACTGGTGGTGGCGGGTGTGCCGGTGGGGCGCGAACTGCCCGCCGCGGTCACGGCGTCCGAGCCGGTTCCGGGGACCGGCGAGGAGCGCCCGGTGCCGCCCGGGGCGGGCTCGGTGATCGTGGTGGTGGCGACCGACGCGCCGCTGCTGCCTGGGCAGTGCAAGGCGCTGGCGCGACGGGCGACGCTGGGGCTGGGCCGTACCGGAACCACCGGCAGCCATTTCTCCGGGGATCTCTTCCTGGCCTTCTCCACGGCCAACCCGACCGCGCTGACCAGTACGTTCCCCGAGGACGACGGCAGCGCACCGTACGAGTCGATGCGCTTCGTGCCGTGGGGGCGGATGGACCCGTTCTACGGAGCGGTGGTCGAGTCGGTGGAGGAGGCGGTGCTCAACGCGCTCACCGGTGCGCACTCGATGACCGGACGGGCCGGCCACCACGTGTCGGCGCTTCCGCTGGACGAGGTGACCGGACTGGTGGCGGACCGGACGCGCTGACGCGGCACGCCGGGCCGGTACCGGCCCGGCGTTCGGGGGAGTTGTCGGGGCGTACGGGCGCCCGGTCCGGGGGTCGCTGGTCTCGTACAGGTTCGTCGGCCATACTGCCCGCCGTGGAGCAGCGCATAGATCCGAACACCCAGCCCGGGTACGCAGCGGGGACAGACCCGGCGTACATCCCCGGCCTCACGGCCCCCGTCACCGCCGGAAAGCCGGCGCCGGTCCGAGGACGGCAGGAACAGGAACAGGAACAGGCGGAGGAACCGGCGCCCGCCGCGATCGCCGTCGACGACGCCCCCGCCGAGTCCGAGTCCGAGGCCAAGTCCGAGGACGAGTCCGAGGCCGACGGCGCGGCGCCGGAAGCCGACAGGAAGGAGAAGAAGGGCCGACGGGCCGAGGACGGGCCGGTGTTCGAGGTGAGCGACCGCCGCGGGGCGATCACCGTGAACCACGAGGGCGTCCGGTTCCGGCTGGACGACCAGCAGGCCGACTTCGACTGGGACGAGATCGGGGCGGTCGAGGTGAAGATCCCTCGGTTCGGGCGCCGGTTCACCGTCACGGTCCACCTGGCGACCCGCCGGTGGTTCAACGCCGAGGTCGAGGCGTCTGCCAGGAGCGACCTCAAGCAGTGGGCGGAGCAGCTCGACGCGGCGCTCGACGCCTACTTCGAGGAGTCCTGAGACCGGACGGTGCCCCGTGGGGGGCCGGAACGCACGCCGGCCCCCCACGGCCACGGAACCCGTCCGTCACCGCCGCGGCACTCGACGCACCGGGCGAGGTCGTGGACCGTCCCGATGCCCGCGCGTCCCGCGCAGCACATCGAGCAGATGCGGCCACGCGCGAGCCCCGAGCGCCGCATCCGCGGCCGCTGAGCCCCCGTACAGGAAATGCGCGGACGTGGGTGCCGGTCCCTCGCCGGGGAAGCGCGGGCGGTGACCGGCGTCGGGGGCGCCGATCAACCGCACGGGCAGCCCCGCTGCCCTGCGGCGGGCCGCCCCGCTGCCCTGCGGCGGGCCGCCAGTTCCTCCGCGTGGGGGAGGGAAGGCCACATCGCGTCGTCCCCGCCAGCGACGAGCACGAGGTCGGCCGGGGAATCCTCCACCGTGATCGCCGCCGCCCCGGCCCGGTCGGCGAACGTGCGGCGGCTGCGCTCGTACAAACCGCGTACGGCGACGGGGGCACCCTCCGGCGGGGCGGGGTCCGGGGCCCAGGAGCCGTCGTAGGGGACGAACGGCAGCGGCTCTCCCCGCCAGGTCCACGAGGAGCGGTACGGCCGCTCCCGGCCGTCGCTGCCGGGCCCGACGTTGGCCCAGGTCAGCGAGGTGGGCGAGACCGCCACCACGGCGTCGATGCCGGGCAGCAGCACGGACAGGTGCAGGGCGGCCTCGGCGCCCTTGGACGTACCGAGGACGCCGATCCGCCGGGCGCCGTACGCGCGGAGCACCTCGATCGCGGCAGCGAAGGTCTCCAGCGGGATCTCGCAGATGCCGGGCGGCTGTCCCACTCCGCCGAACCAGCGGAAGGACAGCGCGGTCATGCCCTCCCGGGCCAGGAGGCGGCACCGCTCGGTCTCGATCCGCCCGCTGGACCCGGAGAGCACGAGCACGCCGACGCCGGCGTCGGCACCGTCCGTTCGTCCGTCCGTTCCCCCGTCCGGGGGCCGGTTCGCGGGCATGGCGAGGAACCCCTCGCGGACGCCCGGACGGGGCGGGACGTGAGGGGCTCCGTCGACGGCCTCTCGCGCGCCCGGGTCCGGAACGCCGAAGGCGCGCTCGACGATGTCCACTGGCCGTCAGTCGTCCGTGAGCACGACCGAGCGGGTCAGGTGGCGCGGGCTGTCCGGGTCCAGGCCGCGGGCCGTGGCGCGGGCGACCGCCAGGCGCTGTACGCGCACCAGATCCGCCAGCGGGTCGAGGTCGCTCTCCACCCAGCGAGCACCCGTCGCGAGCAGCTGCTCCGACAGGCCCTCGGGCGCGGTGCCGAACATCCAGGTCGCGGTGGTGTCGGTGGCGATGCTGATGGGACCGTGACGGTACTCCATCGCCGGGTAGGACTCGGTCCAGGAGAGCGACGCCTCCTTCATCTTGAGCGCGGCCTCGTTGGCGAGCCCCACCGTCCAGCCCCGGCCGAGGAACGTGAACTGGGTGCAGTCCAGCAGGCCCTCGGGCAGCGGCTCCGCCAGCGCGGTCTCGGCGTCGCGCACCACGTCGTCGGTGTGCAGGCCGAGGTGGGCGCGGAACAGGGTGAGCGCGGTGGTGGCGAACCGGGTCTGCACCACCGACTTCTCGTCCGCGAAGTCCAGGACGACGACGTCGTCGGTGGCGGTCATGACCGGGGTGTCGGGATCGGCGGTGACGGCCACGGTGCGGGTGACGCCGCGGAGGCGGTCGAGCAGGTCCATGACCTCGGTCGTGGTGCCCGAGCGCGTGAGCGCGACGACGCGGTCGTACGCGCGCCCGAAGGGGAACTCCGAGGCGGCGAAGGCGTCGGACTCGCCCTGCCCGGCCCCCTCGCGGAGCGCGGCGTACGCCTGGGCCATGTAGAACGAGGTGCCGCAGCCGACGATCGCGACGCGCTCACCGGCCACGGGCAGGACGCCCGCCTGGGACCCGGCCAGTTCGGCGGCGCGGCGCCAGCACTCCGGCTGGCTGGCCGTCTCGATCTCGACAAAAGACACTTCATGCACTCCGAAGTCGTAGAACGATGCTCGTTCATGCACGCTATACGCGCGATGCGAGCATTATCAAGCATCCGTTGTGTGGAATGCCTGACCGGACAGGCCCTTGTGCGACGCTTGCGCATGTCCGGTGACCGTACCCACGGGGATGGGGGCCCGAAGCCCGGGATCGTGAGGAGAACTCTCTTGTCCAGAGAAGCCCGGTGGAACGCGCTGCTGGAACTCGTCGGCGAGAACGGCCGGGTGGAGGTCGAGGACGCCGCCGCCGCGCTGGACGTCTCGGCCGCGACCATCCGTCGCGACCTGGACCAGCTCGCCGAGCAGCAGCTGCTGACGCGCACCCGTGGCGGCGCGGTCGCGCACGGCGTGGGCTACGAACTGGCCCTGCGGTACAAGACCGGCCGGCACGCCCCCGAGAAGCAGGCCATCGGCCGGGCCGTCTCCGGACTGGTGGCGGTGGGCGAGGTGGTGGGGCTGACCGGCGGCACGACGCTGACCGAGGTGGCCCGCTCGCTGGCGGTGCGTTCCGACGTCGTCGGCGACACCGCGGCCGGGCCGGGCGGCCAGCCGGCCCTCACCGTCGTCACCAACGCCCTCAACATCGCCAATGAGCTGGTGATCCGTCCGCAGATCAAGATCGTGGTGACCGGTGGCGTGGCCAGGCCGCAGTCGTACGAGCTGACGGGCCCGCTGGCCAGCGGCGTGCTGGGCGAGATCACCCTGGACGTCGCCGTGCTGGGGGTCAACGCGATCGACACCGAGGGCGGTGCCTACGTCCACCACGAGGGCGAGGCCAGCATCAACCGGCTGCTCGCCCAGCAGGCGCAGCGGGTCGTCGTGGCGGCCGACTCCTCGAAGATCGGCAAGCGCGCCTTCGCCAGGGTGTGCGACCTCGGGCAGATCGACTTCCTCGTCACCGACAAGGGGATCACGGCCGAGGCCACCGCCCGGTTCGCGGAGGCCGGGGTGACCGTCGTGGCCGTCTGACGTCCCCAGCATCCATCCGCAGTTCCGTCGTGCGTCGCGCCCGTGAGCCTGTATGGAGGCCGCCGTGTTGGTAGATGCTCGGTAACCAGAGAAATGAGCAACTCTTGCCATTCAGGTGCACCGTCGTGAACCACTGGGCCTGTCGCCGCGAAGGGATGCGGTGGTGTGGAACTCCGGACCTGCCGGAAACCGCCGTGACGCCGACATCGCCTACCGGGTGCCGGAGGCCGGTGGCTCGCGTGGTGGTGGCGACACCCGGATCAGGCGAGGTTCTGTCGCTTTGTGCGCGACGGCGGCGTCACCGACACCTCGTCGGTCGCCGCCCGGATGAGCGTGGCCGCCGGTGTGCTCGTGCGCTCCCTGCGCGCCGCGCCCTTTGCCGAAGGAGTCGCAGCGTCAGTTTTTGGTCATGCTCGGTGGGTAATCGGCGTCGGCGGGTTTGACGACCGCCCGGAGATGCTTCGCTGTGATGCGTGATGGCTCCGGGGGAGTTGATGCTATTCACCCGGTAAGTCCCATGCCGGGATTCGAGGTGTCGGTTTCTCAGGGTCACCAGGTCGCCACCGTGAGAGTTCGATGTGATCGATTTCACGCCAATGTGACGCATTGGTGGCCGACTTCGAACGCGTGGCCGGATCACGGTCGGCATAATCGCGTCCATGTCGATCACGGGTGGAGACGTCGTTGATCTGGGGCGGGGCCTGTACGCATGGCTCCCGCCGAAACGGGGCTGGGGGCTGGCGAACTGCGGTCTGCTCGTCTCACCCCGCGGCGCGCTCTGGATCGACACCCCGTACGACAGAACGCTGGCCGGCCGGTTCCTGGCCGAGTCGACCGCGCTCCTGCCCCACGGCGTCTCCATCGACCGGGTGATCGTGACCCACGCGAACGGTGACCACTTCTGGGGCGCGGGTGTGCTCCCGGACGCGGAGATCATCGCGACCCGCGAGGCCCGCGAGCACATCCATTACGAACCCACGCCGCAGCAGCAGCACGCGCTCGTCACCGGCGGCGACCGGAAGTCCCCGCTCGGGGACTATCTCGCGCGCCACTTCGGCCCGTTCGACTGGTCGAGGACCGAGCCCGTGCACCCGACGACGTACTTCACCGGCGAGCTCGAACTGACCCTGGGCGAGTACCCGGTCCGGCTCACCGCCCTGCCCCCCGCCCACACCACCGGCGACCTGATGGTCCATCTGCCCGAGCAGAAGGCCGTGTTCAGCGGGGACATCATCTTCTCCTCCACCGCGGCCCGGCCCGGTGACCACGCGGTGCACTGGGCTGGCCCGCTCGACAACGTGATCGCGGCCTGCGAACAGGTCCTCGCCACGGGCGCCGGGACCATCGTTCCGGGGCACGGACCGGTGCTCGACCGCGCCGGGGTGCGCGAGCACATCGTGTACCTGGAGTACGTGCGCGAGCGCGCCCACGCCTTCCACACCGCGGGCGTCCCCGCCCTGGAGGCGGCCCGCCGGGTCATCGGCGAGGGCCGCTATCCGGAACTCGGGCTCCCCGAACGGCTGGTGGTGACCATCGGCAGCGAGTACCGGCAACTGGACGGCTCCGAACTGCCCGGAGTGCTCCAGGTGATGAGCGATGTCGCCGTCGTCGCCAGGGAACTGGAGCAGTCCCGCGAGCAGGTGGGTACGGCCGAGCAGTGAGCAGAGTCTCCGCGGCCGTTTCCGCCGGACACCGGTCCGGGCAGCCGGAGGCCCGGTCCGGCCGAAGACCCACGTGGCCGACGACCGGTCCGACGACAGGGATGTGGTGACGGCATGGGATGGATCGTGGCGCTGATCGCTGCCTTCGTGGCCGCGGCGGCGGGCGTCCGCGTCCGGGACGTGACGCGTTCGGAGCACCTGGCGCTGGCCCGCGCCGAGATGGCCGAACGA
This sequence comes from Streptomyces sp. NPDC002476, assembly GCF_042889785.1. Lineage (NCBI taxonomy): Bacteria > Bacillati > Actinomycetota > Actinomycetes > Kitasatosporales > Streptomycetaceae > Streptomyces > Streptomyces sp. NPDC002476. The sequence goes on from NZ_JBIARH010000013.1 coordinate 66,899, forward strand.
CAGGCGAAGGCCGCCGAGGCCCGTACCGCCGCCCTCGCCGACGAGATCCGGCAACTGGCCCGCCGTCGCATACCCGCCGCCGCGCTCGCCCTCTCCCACCCCACCGCGCCGGTCCCCGGGCTGAGGGAGCCGGCCGAGATCGACGGCGAGGCCGCCCGGCTGCTCACCGAGGCCGTGCAGGCCGCCCGCGCGGCGATCGTCGAGGAGCGCGGACGGGTCGACGCCGCCGCCCGCGCGGCGATGCGCGGCACCTCCGCGAAGATCCAGTCCCTGCTCAACCAGTCGCAGCAACTGCTCCACGAGCTCCAGCACGAATACGACGACCCGCGGATCCTGCAGCTCGACTTCCGCAACGAACTGGCGTTGCGGCGCACCCAGGCCACCGCCGTGCTGTGCGACGCCTGGCCAGGGCTCGCCCGCCAGAACTCGCCGCTCGTCGAGATCGTGCTCGGCGCCCAGTCCCGCGTCGCGGGCTACGAACGGATCAAGGTCGCCAACCATCTGCGCGACGAACGGCTCGCGCTGGTCGCCCGCGCCGCCGAACCCCTCGCCATCGCGCTCGCCGAACTGCTGGCCAACGCCACGGCGTACTCGCATCCCGACACCGACGTGCAGGTGACCGTCCAGCAGAGCGGGGGACGCGGGGCGTTCCTGGTCGTCGACGACGGCGGCATCGGCATGGACGACGACCAGCTGGAACGGGCCCGCGGCCTGCTGGCCGGCCGGTCCGAGGTGCTCCTGACCGAGCTGGGCGACCCGCCCAGGACCGGCTTCGCCGTCGTCGGACGGCTCGTGGCGCAGTACGGCTTCGACTGCCACATCGAGGCGTCGCCGTTCGGCGGCATGCGGACGATGTTGCGCGTCCCCGCCCACCTGCTGACCGTGCTGGAGGACGACCACAGCCTGTCCGCGCTCACGCCGGCACCGATCCGGTCCCACGGCCCGGCGTCCGGCCCGTCACCGGCGTCCGGGACGGCGCAGGGCCCCACGGCGCCCCCCGGGTCCGCGGTGTCCTCCGGATCCTCCGGTTCCGCGACCGGGCACACGCCCGTCGCCGCGGCCACGGCTTCGCCCACCACCTCCGCCTCCACCGAGTCCTCCGCCCCCGACTCCGCCTCCGGGCAGGTGTCCGCCTCCGCCGGGCAGCCCACCGGGCTCCCCACCCGCCGCCGACGCTCCCCGAGACCGGCCCCGGCCCGTTCCGCCACGGCGGCCACCCGGGACCGCGAAAGCGTGCCCCGTACACCGGAGCAGGCGGGGGCTTCCTGGGCGGCACTCCAACAAGGCACCCTCAACGGCAGGAGTTCGACCGGACGGGCGGCCGCCGCGCCCGCACCGGACGGCCGTGCGCGCCACAGCCCCGACGACGAGCACAGCCACCACGACCACGAGCACCACCACGACGGCCAGGACGACCAAGGAGACGAGACGTGAGCGCCCCCACCCCCACCACTGGTGACCTCGCCTGGGTGCTGACCCCCCTGCTGGAACTCCCCGGGGTCCAGCACGCCGTGGTCGCCACCGGTGATGGCCTCGTCGAGGGCGCGTCGCCCGGCCTCGACCAGGCCTCCGGCGAGCGGGTCGCCGCCATGACCGCCACGTTGCACGCCGCGGCCCGCGCGTTCACCACCGCCTTCACCGACGTCCAGTCGCCGCACCTGGCGCAGACGGTCGTCGAGTCCGACCAGGGCTTCGCCATCGTCGTACCGGCCGGGAACAACACCACACTCGCGCTGTTCGCGGAGCCCGGGGCCAAGCTCGGCGACATCGCGTACCAGATGCAGGTTCAGGTCAGCGCCCTGATCCGGGCGATGAACGCGCCCGCCCGCCGACCGGACACCGCCGACCGGCCATGACCGTCGGCCGAGGACGCCGCCTGATCCCCGCCTATCTGGTCACCGGCGGCCGGTCCCGGCCCGCCGGGCCCTCGCTCGACCGGCTCGCCGTACTCGTACGCACCGACACGGCACTGCCCCCGGACACCGGTTCCGAGCAGCGCAGACTGTGCGAACTGCTGGAACCGGGCGCGCTCACCGTCGTCGAGTGCGCCGCCCACCTGGATCTGCCGGTCAGCGCAACCGTCTTCCTGGCCACGGACCTCGCGGCCGCCGGACATCTGCACACCCGACCGCCCATCCCCAGCGCAGGGGAGATCGACCGGTCGCTCGTCGAGAGGCTGCTCGTTGGACTCCGCTCCCTCCACTGACCGCGCGGGCGTCGGCTATCTGCCGTCCGCCGCCCGAAACCTGATGAAGATCGTCGTCACGGGTCCGTTCGGCGTGGGCAAGACCACGCTGATCCGTACGCTCTCGGAGATCGCCACGCTCCACACCGAAGAGGCGATGACCCAGTCCAGCACCCGGTTCGACGACACCGCGGGTCTGCCGGACAAGACCACGACCACCGTGGCCGTCGACTTCGGCCGGCTCACCGTCCTCGACGACCTGGTGCTCTACCTGTTCGGCACCCCGGGCCAGCAACGGTTCTTCCCGCTCTGGGAGGACATCGCGCGTGGCGCGCTCGGCGCACTCGTCCTGGTCGACACCCGCAGGCTCGCCGACTCCTTCGCGGTCATGGACATGGTCGAGGAGCAGGGGCTGCCGTACGCCGTGGCCGTCAATCGCTTCCCCGACGCCCCCGCCCACAGCGACGAGGTCCTCCGCAAGCACCTCGACCTCGCCCCCGAGACCCCGCTGGTGCAGTGCGACGCACGCGAACGCCGCGGCAGCATCGACGCGCTGATCGCACTGGCCGAGCACGTGCTGACCCGACTGCCCCGCCCCGAGGACGCGTCATGACACCGTTCGTACAGCCTCCGCAGCCCCTCGCGCTGTACGGCCCGGACTTCGCCGCCGATCCGCAGGGGCACTACCGGCGGCTGCGCGAGCACGGCCCGCTCGCCCCCGTCCGGCTCGCCCCCGGCATCGACGCGCTCCTGGTCATCGACTACCAGGCCGCCGTCGACCTGCTGCGCGACACCCACACCTTCACCAAGGACCCGCGCGCCTGGCAGGCCACCGTCCCCGAGGACTCACCGGTCCTGCCGATGCTCGGATACCGACCCACCGCGCTGTTCAGCGACGGCCAGGTGCACGCCCGCTACCGCGAGGCCATCAACGACGGCCTCGCCCTGATCGAGCCGCACGTCCTGCGGGCCGAGGTCGCCGGGGTCGCCCGCCGCCTGATCGGCGAGTTCTCCGCCACCGGCAGCGGGGACCTGATCGCCCAGTACGCCCGACGGCTCCCGCTGCACGTCTTCGTCACCTGGTTCGGCGTGGCCCCCGGCGATGCCGAGCGCGTCGTCGACGGCATCGCCGGGATGTTCAACTCCGCCGAGAACGCCGCCACCGCGTACGCCGATCTCGTACGCGTCGTCACCGATCTGGTCGCCGCCCGGCGTGCGCGGCCGCGCCGCGACCTGACCTCGTACCTCCTCGCCCATCCGGCGGGCCTGGACAACGACGAGACGGTACGTCAGATCACCCTGCTCATGAGCGCCGGTCACGATCCGACGACGAATCTGATCGGCAACGCGCTGCTGCACATGCTCACCGACACGCGCTACGCGGGTTCGCTGCACGGCGGTGCCATGACGGCGCACGAGGCGATCGACGAGGTCCTCTGGCAGGACCCGCCGCTGGCCAATCTCTCGGCCCACTACCCGCGCCACGACACGGAGTTCCACGGTGTCCGGCTGCGCGCCGGACAACTGGTCCTGGTCTCCTACGCCGCGGCCAACACCCTGTCCGGGCCCGGCTTCCCTGCCCCGGGCACCCGCTCCGGATCCGGCGCCCACCTGGCCTGGTCGGCCGGTCCGCACCGGTGCCCGGCGAAACAGCCGGCGCTGCTCATCGCGATGACCGCGATCGAGCAACTCACCAGTCAGCTGTGCGATGTGGAATTGAACATTCCGGTCGACGGTCTGAAGTGGCGTCCGGGACCCTTCCACCGTGCCCTTGTGAGGCTTCCGGTACGTTTCACTCCTGTCGAGATGAACGCGGCCATGGAGCCGACGGACGCGGCCACGGCGCCGGACGACGCAGCCGACATCGCGCACGACCTCGCACGAGGTGCCGCGCACGACCTCACGCGGGAACGCCCGCCGGCGGCGTCGCTCGGTCCGTGAACCGTGTCGGTAGTACGCCGAACGGGTGAGGGGCGAGAGAATTGCCCGATGAACAGCGGGCGCAGCGGGCGCAACGCCGATCGAAGTACAGACGGGGTGGTCCGGTGAGCAGGTATGACAGGTACGACGTCACGGACGAGCAGTGGGAGGGGCTTGCCCAGGTCGTGCCTCTGCGCAGCCGCAACGAGTGGCCGTCCAGGGTCGATCACCGCACGGTCCCGGACGAGATCCCGGAAGCCGAACAACGGCGCCTCGTCGTGATCCGGGTCCAGGTCTTCGCGGACGCGCGCGAGGTCGCGGAATACCTGGTCGCGCAGGTTCCGGTGCTGCTCGACCTGACCAGCGCCGAGACGGATGTGGCCAAGCGCATCCTGGACTTCACCAGCGGGGTCGTCTTCGGACTGGGCAGCGGGATGCACCGGGTCGACCGGAACGTCTTCCTGCTGTCGCCCGAGGGTATGGAGGTCGAGGGAGCCGCGGCGGCGGGCCTTCCGGGTTCGTAGGGAGGGCCGGCCCCCGGGTTCGTGGAGGGTGGGCGGCAGCGGTGCGCGGGCGCCGGTCGACCGGGTGTGCGACGGTCGCGTGGCGGGTGGAGTGTGGTTGTGCCGGGGCGGGGCGGGGCGGGTTCGGGGTGGGGCGTCGGGTGTGCGGGGGTGGTTCGGGGCGGGGTGGCTCCGGTGGGGGCAGGTCCCTCGATCGAGGGAATAGCGGCTGTGCAGGATTGCCGCGGCAGACGTAGCCCGATCGTAGGAAGGTCCGTCCGGCGGAACGATTCTGCTCTGTGTGGTCTGCATACGGTCCGCCCATGACTGCACTCCGCCCGGGTGTCACCACCCCGCCGCCCGTTCCCGGTACGTCGGGGCCCGGTGCCGTCGCCAGCGCGGGGGTGCCCGGCGACGAGGGCGTCCGCGTCCGTACCGGCCCGGTCGTGCGGCCCGCCGGGGACGCCGGGACCGTCGTGCGGGCCGTCACGGGCGAGCCGGATTCCACCACCGAGTCCCTCCGCCACGCCGGAACCCGCCGTTCCGACGGTTCCGTCCGGGCCGCCGGGCCGGTGGTGACCGAACTGCGCCTTTCCGCGTTCGCCGCGCACCGGGGCGCCACGTTTCCCATCGGCCCGGTCACGCTCTTCACCGGCCCCGGAGGCAGCGGCAAGTCGAGCGTTCTGCGGGCGTACGAGGCACTGGCCCGGCTGGCCGGAGGGGATGCGCTCGGCGAGGTGTTCCCGGATCCGGCGGGCTGTGTGCCGGAGGGCGCCGCGGCTGATGCGCAGGGGCGGCGAGGGTTCCGGATCGGCTGCACGACGGACGGCCCGGCGGGGCCGGTGCGGCTCGATGTCGCCGTCCAGGCGGAACCCGCCCTCCGCATCGTCGGCGAACGTCTCACGGGTGGCGGTGAGACGCTGCTCACCACCGCGTTGCGCGATCCGGGCCGTTCGATGGTCCAGGCGGCCTGGCACACGGCGGGCACGGTCCCGGTCACCCGGGCACCGCTGCCCGACGACCGGCTCGCAACGGCCCTGCTGCCCTTGCGCGTGGCGGGCAGGACCGAGGGACAGTTACAGGTCCTGGCCGCCGCGGAACAGACGATCGTGGCCCTCCGGTCCGTCTTCTCCTGCGAACCGCGGCCGTCGCGGATGCGCGCCCCGGTCCCGGCGGGCGACGACCGGCTGCGCCGGGGCTGCGACAACCTCGCGGCGGTGCTGGAGCGCACGCACACGCGGTGCGTCCGCCGCCACGCCCGCCTGGTCGCGGCGGCTCGCGCCGGCTGCGCGCGGCCGGTCACCGCGCTGGATGTCGAACGGTCGGCGGACGGGCTGGTGCGCGCCACGCTCGGCCGTGACGGCGGGGGCACCACACCGCTCGGCCGACTCGGCGACAGCGAGCTGAGGTACCTCGCGCACGCGCTGGTACTGCTCATCGGCCCCGGGGCGCTGGCAGTGGACGCCGTCGGGGAAGTGCCGTCGGCGATGCAGACACTCACCGTGCTGGCCGACGGATTCGACCGCGACCTGGACGGACGGCAGTTGCGCGGACTGCTGGATCTCGCGGTGTCGGTCGGCGTGACCGGGCACATCGGGCTGGTGGGCACGGTCACGGAACGGGGGGCGGCCGGGGCCAGGGGGACGGCCGGGGTGACGGTGGTAGACCTGTAACGGTGACAGAACTTGATGTACGTGCCCTGCAGCGACGACTTGCCGCGTTCGCGGCCGCGCGGGACTGGGAGCAGTACCACACCCCGAAGAACCTGGCGATCGCCCTGAGCGTCGAGGCGTCCGAACTGGTGGAGATCTTCCAGTGGCTGACGCCGGAGGAGTCGGCGCGGGTGATGGAGAGCCCCGGCACGGCGCACCGGGTGAGGGACGAGATCGCGGACGTCCTCGCGTATCTGCTGCAGTTGTGCGAGGTGCTGGGGGTCGACGTGCTGGCGGCACTGTCGGAGAAGATCGACCGGAATGAGATCAGATTTCCGGTTCCGGAGCGCCACGAGGCCGCCGAATCCCAGGATCGTCACTCTTCGGAGTGATCGACTTATCCACAGTTGAATTCGTGTCCACAGATTTCCGAATTCCTCTGGCCATTCGGTGCTGGTGCCCTCACTGTGGGTAATGGATGAGTTGAGCGGCTTTTCGTACGGACGGGGGTAACACATGGAAGCGGAGCGGCTTGTGGGAGTCAGCCGGCGTGCGCTGGCGCAGAGCCGGGGCACGCCGGACATCATCGCCGAGGCGTGGCAGGCCCAGGCGCTCGCCCAGGCGATCGGCAGCCGACTGGCTGCGGAAGGTCCGAAGGAGTTACGGGGCGAGGCGCGCGGGCTCAGCGAGATCGGTGGCAGGAGCGGGGGACCACTGGACCATCCGGCGGCTCGGGCGCAGGTGGCCAGGGCGGCCCAGTTGTGCGAACTGGCCGATCCCCGGGCGACGTTGACGGGATTGGGCGCGCTGCTCGGGGAGGTGGGGATGGCCCTGGTCGGGGTGGCGTGCGAGACCGACGAGCAGGCGCTCTACTGGCAGTGCATGGAGGCGATCGACGCGGCCGACGAGTCGATGGACCGGGTGCACGGAATGCTGCGACGCCTCGACGAGCACGAGCGTGAACGACAACAGGATCTGGAGCGCGGCCGGGAGCGGGACGGCCCGTACGGGGCGGTGGGCGGGCCGGCCGCATCGGTGAAGGGCCGACCGTGAGCGACGCGGTCGTCGACGTCCACGACCGGCACCCCGAGGTGCAGGATGGATGCATGGATCTTCGAATCTTCACCGAGCCCCAGCAAGGGGCGAGCTACGACACCCTGCTCGCCGTGGCCAAGGCGGCCGAGGACCTCGGCTTCGACGCCTTCTACCGCTCCGACCACTACCTCCGCATGGGGCCGGGTGACGGGCTGCCCGGGCCGACCGACGCGTGGATCACCCTGGCCGGGCTGGCGCGCGAGACCAGCCGGATCCGCCTCGGCACGCTCATGACGGCCGGGACCTTCCGGCTTCCCGGCGTGCTCGCCGTCCAGGTCGCGCAGGTCGACCAGATGTCGGGCGGGCGTGTCGAGCTCGGACTCGGCGCGGGCTGGTTCGAGGAGGAGCACAGGGCCTATGGCATTCCGTTTCCCAAGGAGAAGTTCGGCAGGCTGGAGGAGCAACTGGAGATCGTCACCGGACTCTGGGCGACCGGGATCGGCCAGACGTTCAGCTTCGACGGCACCTACTACCAACTGACCGACTCGCCCGCGCTGCCCAAGCCCGCGCAGGCCAAGGTGCCCATCCTGGTCGGCGGCCACGGCGCGAGGCGTACGCCGAGGCTGGCTGCTCGGTACGCGGACGAGTTCAACATCCCAACGCCCTGGTCGTCTGCGTCGGCAAGAGCGACGCGGAAGTGGCGCGCCGTGCCTCCGCCATCGGCCGCGAGGTGGCGGAGCTGAAGGCGAACGGGCTCGCGGGCTCGCCCGCCGAGGTGGTCGACAAGATCGGCCGGTACGCGGCGATCGGGTCGTCCCGTATCTACCTCCAGGTCCTGGACCTGGAGGACCTGGAGCACCTGGAGCTGATCTCCTCCCGGATCCAGCCACAGCTCGGCTGAGACGGCCTCCGGCTCGTACCGCCCGGCCGGACAGCGGCCCCGGCGCTGACGCGGAGCGGACGGTTCGGGCCCGGCAGGCCGGCGGGCACCGTCGAGGCCCGGTCGTCGAGGCCGGTGGTGGGAAGAGGCCGAGGTGAGGCCCGGTCGATGAAGGAGGTCACCGTGCAATCCGTCCGACGACCGGTCGAGGGGGCGCCCGCCCGCGGACTCGGAGACGCGCTCTCCCGGGGGACGGTCCTGCTCGACGGCGGTCTCTCCAACCAACTGGAGGCCCAGGGCTGCGACCTGTCCGACGCCCTGTGGTCGGCCCGGCTGCTGTCGGACGGGCCGGAGCAGATCGTGGCCGCGCACACGGCCTATGTGCGGGCGGGTGCGCAGGTGCTCATCACGGCGAGCTACCAGGCGACCTTCGAGGGTTTCGAGCGGCGAGGGATCGCACGGGCCGGGGCGGAGGAGCTCTTCGCCCGCAGTGTTCGCCTCGCGCGGCGGGCCGCGGCCGGGGCCGATCGGCAGATCTGGGTCGCCGCCTCGGTCGGCCCGTACGGGGCGATGCTGGCGGACGGCAGTGAGTACCGGGGCCGTTACGGGCTTTCGGTCCGGGAGCTGGAGCGGTTCCACCGGCCCCGGGTCGAGGCACTCGTCGAGTCCGGGCCCGATGTGCTGGCGCTGGAGACGGTGCCGGACGTCGACGAGGCCGAGGCGATGCTGCGCGCGGTGGAGGGGTGCGGCCTGCCCGTCTGGCTCTCGTACAGCGTGGCGGGGGGCCGCACCAGGGCGGGGCAGCGGCTGGAGACGGCCTTCGCCCTGGCCGAGGGGCGCGACCAGGTCCTTGCCGTGGGGGTGAACTGCTGCGAGCCGGCGGACGCGGACCGGGCGGTGCGGGTGGCGGCGGAGACGGCCGGGAAGCCGGTCGTCGTCTATCCCAACAGCGGCGAGCGGTGGGACGTCCGGAGCCGGGGATGGACGGGCGGTGCCACGTTCGACCCGGGGAGGGCGCGGTGCTGGCGGGACGACGGGGCCCGGCTGGTGGGCGGGTGCTGCCGGGTCGGACCGGCGACCGTCGCGGAACTGGCCGGAATGCTCGACGCCGACGCCGACGCCGAGCGTGCGGAAGGGAGGAACGACCAGGAAGGACGGCAGCGTCGAGGCACCTGAAAATGCTTGGTGGTGGGCGAGTGGACCGGACCATACTCGTACGCGTGTTCCTGACGATCAGTACCACCGGCGATCCGGAACGTCCGGCGACCGACCTCGGCTTTCTGCTGCACAAGCACCCCGACAAGGCGCAGGCGTTCTCCACCTCCCACGGCACGGCCCACGTCTTCTACCCCGAGGCGTCCGCCGAGCGGTGCACCGCGGCGCTTCTGCTGGAGGTGGATCCGGTGGCACTGGTACGTCGGGGCAAGCGGAAGGGCCAAGCCCCCGACGCGGCGCTCGCGCAGTACGTCAACGACCGTCCGTACGCGGCGTCCTCGCTGCTCTCCGTGGCGATGAGCACCGTCTTCAAGTCCGCGCTGAGAGGGGTGTGCCAGGCGCTTCCCGAGCGCGCCGGGACGCCGCTCCCGTTGCGGATCGAGGTACCGGCGCTGCCGGCGCGCGGTGGGCCGGAGCTGGTGCGCAGGCTGTTCGGGCCGCTCGGCTGGACGAGCGTGGACGCCGTGGCCGTACCGCTGGACGAGCGGTTCCCGGAGTGGGGGGACTCGCGGTACGTACGGCTGGTGCTGGAGGGCGAGTCGAGACTCGCCGACGCGTTGCGGCAGTTGTACGTGCTGCTGCCGGTGCTCGACGACGCCAAGCACTACTGGGTCGCGCCGGACGAGGTGGACAAGCTGCTGCGGGCGGGGGAGGGCTGGCTGGCCACGCACCCCGAGCAGAAGCTGATCACCAGCCGCTATCTGTCCTGGCGGTGGGGCCTGACCCGGCAGGCGGCACAGCGGCTCGAACTGGTGCGGCTCGCCGAGTCGGACGACCTCGACGTCGAGAACGTCGACAACGCGGTGGACGAGACCAAGGACACCGAGGAGAGGCCGGTGCCGCTGGCCGAGCAGCGGCGTACCGCGATTCTGGAGGCGCTGCGTACGGCCGGTGCGTGCCGGGTGCTCGACCTCGGCTGCGGCCAGGGCCAGTTGGTGCAGGCACTGCTCAAGGACGCCGCGTTCACGGAGATCGTGGGCGTCGATGTCTCCATGCGCGCCCTCACCATCGCCGCGCGGCGGCTGAAGCTGGACCGGATGGGCGAGCGGCAGGCCGCGCGGGTCACGCTCCAGCAGGGTTCGCTCACCTACACCGACAAGCGGTTGAAGGGCTACGACGCCGCCGTTCTCAGCGAGGTCGTCGAACACCTCGACCTGCCGAGGCTGCCCGCGCTGGAGTACGCGGTGTTCGGTTCGGCCCGCCCCCGGACCGTGCTCGTGACGACGCCGAACGTCGAGTACAACGTTCGCTGGGAGACGCTCCCGGCCGGACAGGTGCGCCACGGCGACCACCGGTTCGAGTGGACCAGGGCGGAGTTCCGCGACTGGGCCGGGGACGTGGCGGAGCGGCACGGATACGGCGTCGAGTTCCGCCCCGTGGGGCCCGACGCCCCGGAGGTCGGGCCGCCGACGCAGATGGCCGTGTTCACGATGACCGCCGCCGACGACGGCACCACGCACCGGTCCGGAGACCGGGCCGGGGACACCCCCGGGAACGCGCCCCGGGACAACCGTGGCAATGGGCCCCGGAACGGATCCGGGGACGGATCCGACAACGGGACCGAGTACCCGGCCGAGTGCCGGGCCGAGAAGGAGGGAGAAGCCGCATGACCAGTACGTCCCGCACCCTGCCCGTGACCGACCTCTCCCTCGTGGTGCTCATCGGGGCCAGTGGTTCCGGAAAGTCCACGTTCGCCCACCGGCACTTCAAGCCGACACAGGTGGTCTCCTCGGACTTCTGCCGAGGGCTCGTCGCCGACGACGAGAACGACCAGAGCGCCAGCCGCGATGCCTTCGACGTCCTGCACACCATCGTCGGCAAGCGGCTCGCCGCCGGCCGGCTGACCGTGGTGGACGCCACCAACGTCCAGGCCGAGGGCCGCAGACAGCTGGTCCAGCTGGCCCGCAGTCACGACGTGCTGCCCGTCGCGATCGTCCTCGACCTGCCCGAGGAGGTCTGCCTCGCCCGCAACGCGACCCGCCCCGACCGCGCCGGCATGCCGCGTCATGTCGTCCAGCGCCACCGCCGCGAACTGCGGCGCTCGCTGCGCGGTCTGGAGCGCGAGGGCTTCCGCAAGGTGCACGTCCTGCGCACCGAGGAGGAGGTCGAGCACGCCGAGGTCGTACTGGAGCGCCGCTACAACGACCTGCGCCACCTCACCGGCCCCTTCGACATCATCGGCGACGTCCACGGCTGCAGTTCCGAACTGGAGACACTGCTCGGCAAGCTCGGATACGTCGACGGCGCGCACCCCGACGGGCGCACGGCCGTCTTCGTCGGTGACCTGGTGGACCGGGGCCCGGACAGCCCCGGCGTGCTGCGCCGCGTCATGTCCATGGTGTCGGCGGGCAACGCCCTGTGCGTGCCGGGCAACCACGAGAACAAGCTCGGCCGGTACCTCAAGGGCCGCAAGGTCCAGCACACCCACGGACTGGCCGAGACCATCGAGCAGTTGGACCGGGAGGACGAGAAGGACCCGGCCTTCCGGGAACGGGTGCGGGAGTTCATCGACGGACTCGTCAGTCACTACGTGCTCGACGGGGGAGCGCTCGTCGTCTGCCACGCCGGGCTGCCCGAGAAGTACCACGGCCGCACCTCCGGCCGGGTCCGCTCGCACGCGCTGTACGGGGAGACCACCGGAGAGACCGACGAGTTCGGCCTGCCCGTGCGCTACCCGTGGGCGGAGGAGTACCGCGGCAGTGCCGCCGTGATCTACGGCCACACCCCGGTGCCCCGCACCTCCTGGATCAACAACACCCTCTGCCTGGACACGGGCGCGGTCTTCGGCGGGAGGATGACCGCGCTGCGGTGGCCGGAGCGCGAGATCGTCGACGTACCGGCCGAGCGGGTCTGGTACGAGCCGGTCGGACCGTTGGCCACCGAGGCGCCCGGGGGCCGGGAGGGACGGCCGCTGGACCTCGCCGACGTGCAGGGGCACCGGATCGTGGAGACCCGGCACATGGGCCGTGTCGCGGTCCGCGAGGAGAACGCGGCGGCGGCGCTCGAAGTGATGAGCCGGTTCGCCGCCGATCCCCGGCTGCTCGGCTATCTGCCCCCGACCATGGCGCCCACGGCCACCTCGCGCGAGGACGGGTATCTGGAGCACCCGGCCGAGGCGTTCGACCAGTACCGGGCGGACGGCGTCGCCCGGGTCGTGTGCGAGGAGAAGCACATGGGCTCCCGTGCGGTGGTCCTGGTCTGCCGGGACGCGGAGACCGCCCGCGAGCGCTTCGGCGTGGGGGACACCCGCCGCGTCCCCGGCGGTGCGGACGGCCCGACCGGCGCGCTGTACACCCGTACCGGACGCCCGTTCTTCGACGACGCCGCGCTCACCGAGGCGGTCCTCGACCGGCTGCGCACCGCCGTCACCGCAGCCGGGCTCTGGGAGGAGTGGGGCACCGACTGGGTGCTGCTCGACGCCGAGCTGATGCCGTGGTCCCTCAAGGCGTCCGGCCTGCTGCGCTCGCAGTACGCCGCCGTCGGCGCCGCTGCGGGGGCGGCCCTTCCCGCTGCGGGCGACGCCCTCGCGGCAGCGGCGGCGCGCGGTGTGGACGTGACCGCTCTCGCGGACCGTCGGCGCGGGCGCGCCGAGGACGCGGCCGCGTTCACCGAGGCGTACCGCCGTTACTGCTGGAGCACCCGGGGCCTGGACGGGGTCCGGCTCGCGCCGTTCCAGGTCCTCGCCGTGGCGGGTCGCTCGCTGGCCCCGGTACCGCACGACGAGCAGCTCGCCTGGATCGACCGGCTGGTCGAGCACGATCCGACCGGACTGCTCCAGGTCACCCGTCGGCTCGTCGTCGACACGGGGGACGAGGCATCCGTGCGCTCGGGGATCGACTGGTGGCTGGAGCTGACGCGGAGCGGCGGCGAGGGCATGGTCGTCAAACCGCTCGCCGCGCTCGTGCGGGACGCCCGGGGACGGCTCGTCCAGCCCGGTCTCAAGGTGCGAGGCCGGGAGTACCTCCGGATCATCTACGGACCCGAGTACACCCGCCCGGAGAACCTGGAGCGGCTGCGCGGCCGGTTCCTCGGCCACAAGCGCTTGCTGGCGCTGCGGGAGTACGCGCTCGGGCTCGAAGCGCTGGAGCGGCTGGCGGGAGGGGAGCCGCTGTGGCGGGTGCACGAAGCGGTGTTCGCGGTGCTGGCCCTGGAGTCGGAGCCGGTCGACCCCCGTCTCTGACGCCCGCCTCCGAGGCCCCGTCCGGCGGTGGGACCATGAGGGGGCGACCCGCCGGTCACGGCCACCCGGCCCCGCCCGGCACGTCGCGCCGGGACACGGCGCGCACGCCGTCCGTACCCGCCCGCGGCGGCCGGCATGGATGGCGTGCGCGCCGCGCAGTGCGGAAACCCGCTGGCGATTCGCCGGGTGAACGGCGCTCCGCACGGTGAGGATGGATACATGGGATTCCACGTCGACTCCGAGACCGGGCGACTGCGCCGCGTCATTCTGCACCGCCCGGATCTGGAACTGAAGCGGCTCACACCCGACAACAAGGACGCGCTCCTGTTCGACGACGTGCTCTGGGTCCGCCGGGCCCGGCAGGAGCACGACGGCTTCGCGGACGTGCTGCGCGACCGCGGGGTGGAGGTGCACCTCTTTGGTGAACTGCTGCGCGAGTCGCTGGAGATCCCGGTGGCCAGACGGCTCGTCCTGGACCGGGTCTTCGACGAGAAGGAGTACGGGCCGCTCGCCACCGAGCACCTGCGGGCCGCCTTCGAGGAGTTGCCCGCCTCCGAGCTGACCGAGGCACTGGTCGGCGGGATGACCAAGCGGGAGTTCCTGGACCGGCACAGCGAGCCGACCTCCGTCCGCTTCCACGTCATGGACCTCGACGACTTCCTGCTCGACCCGCTGCCGAACCATCTCTTCACCCGGGACACCTCCGCCTGGATATACGACGGGGTGTCCATCAACGCGATGCGCTGGCCCGCCCGGCAGCGCGAGACCGTCCACTTCGAGGCGATCTACCGCCACCACCCCCTCTTCACGGGCCCCGACGCGGGTGCCTTCCACCACTGGTCCGAGGGGCAGGACGACTACCCCTCCACCATCGAGGGCGGTGACGTCCTGGTCATCGGGCACGGCGCCGTGCTCATCGGGATGAGCGAGCGCACCACCCCGCAGGCGGTCGAGATGCTGGCCCGCGGGCTGTTCGACGCGGGGTCGGCGCGTACGATCGTGGCGCTCGACATGCCCAAGCGCCGGGCGTTCATGCATCTGGACACGGTCATGACGATGGTCGACGGCGACACCTTCACGAAGTACGCGGGTCTGGGCATGCTGCGCTCGTACACCATCGAGCCGGGCGACGGACCGAGGGACCTGAAGGTCACCGATCATCCGCCCGAGCACATGCACCAGGCGATCGCGCACGCCCTGGGGCTGGACTCGATCCGGGTGCTGACGGCCGTTCAGGGCGTGCACGCCGCCCAGCGCGAGCAGTGGGACGACGGCTGCAACGTGCTCGCCGTCGAGCCGGGCGTCGTCGTCGCCTACGAGCGCAACGCCACCACCAACACCTATTTGCGCAAGGAAGGCATCGAGGTCATCGAGATCCGCGGCAGCGAACTGGGCCGGGGCAGGGGCGGACCCCGTTGCATGAGCTGCCCCGTGGAACGCGACGCCGTACGGTGACCTGGTGCGTCCCGGTGAGCGCTCCCGGTGAGCGACGACTGCCTTCACGCCTCTCCGCGCCGGCCTGCGGAGTCGCTCCCCGTGGGCTTCCCGGGAGGGGCCGTATAGCGATGCATGGTGTCGTATAGACTTCCAGAGTCGCTGTACGTTCGATCACCGCCCCACCCAGGAGCTGTCCCATGGCCATAGACCTCGCAGGCCGCCACTTCCTCAAGGAGCTGGACTTCACGGCCGAGGAGTTCCGCGGTCTGATCGACCTCGCGGCCGAGCTCAAGGCCGCGAAGAAGTCGGGGACCGAAGTGCAGCGGCTGCGCGGCAGGAACATCGCGCTGATCTTCGAGAAGACCTCGACCCGCACCCGTTGCGCCTTCGAGGTGGCCGCCGCGGACCAGGGGGCCTCCACGACGTATCTCGATCCCTCGGGCTCCCAGATGGGGCACAAGGAATCGGTGAAGGACACGGCTCGCGTCCTCGGCCGCATGTTCGACGGCATCGAGTACCGCGGCGACAGTCAGGCGGCCGTCGAGGAGCTGGCCGCCCACGGCGGCGTTCCGGTGTTCAACGGCCTCACCGACGACTGGCACCCGACGCAGATGCTCGCGGACGTCCTCACCATGACCGAGCACTGCGAGAAGCCGCTGGACCGGATCGCCTTCGCCTACCTCGGCGACGCCCGCTTCAACATGGGCAACTCGTACCTGGTCACCGGTGCGCTGCTGGGCATGGACGTGCGGATCGTCGCGCCGAAGCCGTACTGGCCGAACGACGAGGTCGTCGCCGAGGCCCGCAGGCTGGCCGGTGCGAGCGGCGCGACCGTCACGCTCACCGAGGACATCGCCGAGGGTGTCAGGGGTGCGGACTTCGTCGCCACCGACGTCTGGGTCTCCATGGGAGAGCCCAAGGAGGTCTGGGCCGAGCGGATCGAGGCTCTCGCCCCGTACGCCGTGACGATGGACGTCCTGCGGGCCACCGGCAACGCGGACGTGAAGTTTCTGCACTGCCTCCCCGCCTTCCACGACCTCGGCACCGCGGTCGGACGGGACGTCGCCGCGGCCCACGGTCTGACGGAGCTGGAGGTGACCGACGAGGTCTTCGAGTCCGCGCACTCGATCGTCTTCGACGAGGCGGAGAACCGGATGCACACGATCAAGGCCGTCCTGGTGGCCACCCTCGCCGGCCCGGCAGCCGGTGCCGCAGCCCCGGCCGAAGGCGACTGACTGCATGATCATGCACCCGATTGGGTGAACATGCACAGAAGCGATTAATATCGTGCTTCTTGGTGGGGTTCGGGCCCGGACGCTCGGACCCCGCTTGCGTGAGCGCCGCCCACACGGCATCGCGACCCCCTCCGGCAGCCTCGTCCCGAACCGGCCGCCGTACTCCCGTCCGGCTCCGAACCCCCGGCGGCTGCGAAGCCCCACCGGCACCGAGGTCCCCCACAGGCCCCGCGTGCCGCCCCCCCACATGCTCCACCAGAGAAGAGATCCCCCGTGAGTGCGCTGCGCCCGCCGAACCGCTCGATCCCGTCCGGTCCGCGCGTCAAGAACCCCCACCAGCTGATCGCCGAATCCGGCGCGGACCTGGAGGGGCACGGCCTCAAGCGCACCATGGGCCTCTTCCAGCTCGTGTGCTTCGGTGTCGGCGCCGTCGTGGGCACCGGTATCTTCGTCGGCCTCTCCGACAGCGTCGCCGAGGCGGGCCCCGCCGTGGTGCTCTCCTTCGTGCTGGCCGCGATCACCTGTGTCTTCACCGCCTTCTCCTTCGCCGAGCTGGGCAGCGCGATCCCGGTGTCCGGCAGCTCGTACTCCTTCGCCTACGCGACCTTCGGCGAGCGCGTCGCGTTCCTCGTCGGCTGGTGCCTGCTGCTGGAGTACGGGGTCTCGGTCTCCGCGGTCGCCGTCGGCTGGAGCCAGTACGTCAACGAACTCCTGGACAGCCTGTTCGGCGGGCAGCTGCCCGCCGTCCTCTCGGCGGGGCCCGGTGACGGCGGGGTGATCAATCTGCCCGCGGTGCTGGTGATCATGATGGCCGCCGTCCTGCTGGTGCGCGGCGTCCGGGACAGCGCCGGGGCCACCGCCGCGATGGCCGTGCTCAAGATCGGCATTCTGGCCCTGTTCTGCGCCATCGCCTTCACCGCCTACCAGCACGAGAACCTCACGCCCTTCGTCGCGCACGGGGCGGGCGGAATCACCGCGGGCGCGTCGCTGGCGTTCTTCTCCTACATCGGCTTCGACGCCATCACCACCGCGGGCGAGGAGGTCAGGAACCCGCGCCGGAACATCCCGATCGCGATCATGGTCTGCATCGGCCTGGTCACCCTGCTCTACTGCGCCGTCGCGCTCGCCGCCATCGGAGCGCTCGGCCCGCGGGACGTCGCCGACAAGCCCGCCGCGCTCTCGATCGTCGTCGACCAGGTGACCGGCTCGGCCGTCGGCGGCGCGGTCATCGCCTTCGGGGCGGTCGTCGCGATCGCCTCCGTCGTGCTCGCGGTGATGTACGGGCAGACCCGCATCCTGATGTCGATGTCCCGCGACGGCCTGATCCCGCGCGTCTTCGAACGGGTCTCGCCGCGCACGTCGACGCCGGTCGCCAACACCTGGATCGTGGCGGTCGTCTTCGCCGTTCCGGCGGCCTTCTCGTCGCTCGACGTGGTGGTGAACCTGACCACCATCGGCACCCTCGGCACCATGGTCGTGGTGAACCTCGCGGTGATCGTGCTGCGCCGCCGCAACCCCGAGGTGCGGGGCTCGTTCCGGGTGCCGCTGTATCCGCTGAGCCCGCTCCTGGGCGTCGTCTTCTGCTTGTACCTCATGTACGGGACGGGTTGGGCGACCTGGGTGCAGTTCGCCGTGTTCCTGCTGGTGGGCGCGGGGGTGTACGCCTGTTACGGCCGCAGCCGCTCCCGGCTGGCCGCGGCGGAGCCCCGATAGGGCCCGGGCGGCTCCCCGTTCCCCGGACGGACCCCGGTTCGCCGGGCGGCGGCCGTCGCGCCGGGGTCAGTCCCGGGGCGACGCCTGGGACGGCAGGGTGAACCACACGGCCTTGCCCTGTTCCGTCGTGCGGTGACCGCAGGAGGCGCTGAGCGTACGGATGAGCAGCAGGCCCCGGCCGTGCTCCTGCCAGGGGTCCGGTTCGCCGCCGGGCGCGGGACGGGACAGGTCGCCGGGCGGTGTGGGGTCGCGGTCGTGCACCTCCACCTGCCAGCCGCTCGGACAGAGCTCCACCACCAGCTCGATGGGTTCGTCGCCGCGCGTGTGCTCCACCGCGTTCGCGACCAGCTCCGCGGTGAGGAGCTCGGCGGTCTCGGAGCCGGCCGCCTCCCCGATGTCCGCCAGTGCCGTACGGATCAGCGCGCGGGCGACCGGTACGGCCACCGTCGAGTGCGGCAGGGCGATCCGCCAGGAGGCGGGAAAGGGGGCATCGGAGGGCACGGCAGCGTTTCCGTTCCGGAGTCGGGGACTCTCTTGAGGTCAATAACTTCTGAACTTCAACCTTACGAAGCGCAATAACACGGACAAGGGTCCGCCGACCGGTACGAAGGGGGACGTTCGGCACTACGTTCTCACGCCCCCGCTTATCTCGTTTCCGTGACGGTAGTCACATGCGAGTGATACGTTCGTGTGCAGGCAGCGGCCCGACGGCTGAAGGGGAGTCCCCTCCATGAGTCCGTTTCCCAGCTCCGCCCCCCGAACGGATGACTGGCGTCATCTGCGGCTGACGATGGACGACGGGGTCGCCACCGTCACCCTCGCCCGCCCCGAGAGACTCAACGCGCTCACCTTCGGCGCCTACGCCGATCTGCGCGACCTGCTCGCCGAGCTGTCCCGCGAGCGCGCCGTACGCGCTCTGGTCCTCGCGGGGGAGGGACGTGGATTCTGCTCCGGCGGGGACGTCGACGACATCATCGGCGCCACCCTCGCCATGGACACCGCCCAACTGCTCGACTTCAACCGCATGACCGGTCAGGTGGTGCGGGCCCTGCGCGAAGCGCCGTTCCCCGTCGTCGCCGCCGTGCACGGCGTGGCCGCCGGTGCCGGGGCGGTTCTCGCACTGGCGGCGGACTTCCGGGTCGCCGACCCCTCCGCCCGTTTCGCCTTCCTCTTCACCAGGGTCGGCCTCTCCGGCGGCGACATGGGCGCCGCCTATCTGCTCCCGCGCGTCGTCGGCCTCGGACACGCCACCCGGCTGCTGATGCTCGGCGAACCGGTTCGCGCTCCGGAGGCGGAGCGGATCGGGCTGATCAGCGAGCTGACCGAGGAGGGCGGCGCGAACGCGCGGGCGGCCGCGCTGGCCCGCCGCCTCGCCGACGGACCGGCGCTCGCCCTCGCCCAGACCAAGGCGCTGCTGACCGCGGAACTCGACATGCCCCTCGCCGCCGCGGTGGAGATGGACGCCGCGACCCAGGCCCTCCTGATGAACGGCGAGGACTACGCGGAATTCCATGCGGCCTTCACCGAAAAACGGCCGCCGAAGTGGCAGGGGCGGTAGCGCCGTGCCTCCCGATGCGAGGGTGCCCGATGCGGCGGCGTCCGATGCGGCGGTGCGCGGGGCGGCGGTGTGCGGGGCGACGCCCCTCGGCTCGGCGACGGCCGGTGCGAAGCCGGCCGACGGGCGACGGACCGGCGTGCAGCGGATCGCGGTCATCGGCGGCGGGCCCGGCGGCCTCTACGCCGCCGCCCTGCTCAAGCGGCTCGGCCCGGAGCGCGACATCACGGTCTGGGAACGCAACGCCCCCGACGACACCTTCGGCTTCGGTGTCGTCCTCTCCGACGAGACCCTCGGCGGCATCGAGCACGCCGACCCCGTCGTCCACGCCGCCCTCCAGGACGAGTTCGTCCGCTGGGACGCCATCGACATCGTCCACCGTGGGGTGACCCAGACCTCCGGCGGTCACGGCTTCGCGGCGCTGGGCAGACGCAGGCTGCTGGAGATCCTGCACGCGCGCTGCGACTCCCTCGGCGTACGGCTCCGCTTCCGCACCGAGGCCCCGCCCGCCGCCGAACTGGCGGCCGCGCACGATCTGGTGATCGCCGCCGACGGGGTGCACAGCCTCACCCGCGCCGCCCACGCCGATGTCCTCGTCCCCCGTCTCACCCCGCACCGCTGCCGTTACATCTGGCTCGCCGCGGACTTCGCCCTCGACGCGTTCCGCTTCGAGATCGCCGAGACCGCACACGGGGTGATGCAGCTCCACGGCTACCCCTTTTCCGCCGACGCCTCCACGGTCATCGTCGAGATGCGCGAGGAGGTGTGGCGGGACGCCGGATTCGACACCGCCGACGTGACGCACTCGATCGCACGCTGTGCCGACGTCTTCCGCGAGACGCTCGGCGGCCGGCCGCTGCGGTCCAACAACTCCGCCTGGCTCACGTTCCGTACCGTCGTCAACGCCCGCTGGTCGCACGGCAACACGGTGCTCATCGGCGACGCCGCCCACACCGCGCACTTCTCCATCGGCTCCGGCACCAAACTCGCCGTCGAGGACGCCCTCGCGCTCGCCGCCTGCGTCGAGGAACAGCCCGGCCTGCCCGCCGCGCTGGCCGCGTACGAGGCCGAACGCCGGCCGGTCGTCGAGTCGACCCAGCGGGCCGCGACGGCCAGCCTGCGCTGGTTCGAGGAACTGGGCACCTACGTCGACCAGCCGCCCCGCCAGTTCGCGTTCAACCTCCTCACTCGCAGCCGCCGCGTCACCCACGACAACCTGCGGATGCGTGACGCCTCCTTCACCGCCGCCGTCGAGGAGGAGTTCGGCACCGTCCCCGGCACTCCGCCCATGTTCACCCCGCTGCGGCTGCGCGGTCTCGCGCTCCGCAACCGCGTCGTCGTCTCACCGATGGACATGTACTCGGCCGTCGACGGCGTTCCCGGCGACTTCCACCTCGTCCACCTGGGCGCCAGGGCGCTCGGCGGGGCCGGACTCGTCATGACGGAAATGGTGTGCGTGAGCGCCGCAGGCCGCATCACTCCTGGCTGCGCCGGGCTCTACACCGCCGAACAGGCCGCCGCCTGGGCCCGGATCACCGACTTCGTCCACGCGAGCTCACCCGGGACGGCCATCGGCGTCCAGCTCGGCCACGCCGGGCGCAAGGGCTCCACCAAGCTCATGTGGGAGGGCATCGACCAGCCCCTCGACCACGGCAACTGGCCCGTGGCCGCCGCCTCCCCGGTCCCGTACACGGCCGGTGTCAGCCAGATTCCGCACGCCCTGGACCGGGCCGGGCTCGCCGCCGTGCGCGAACAGTTCGCGGCGGCGGCCCGGCGCGCCGACCACGCGGGATTCGACCTGCTCGAACTCCACTGCGGGCACGGCTATCTGCTGTCCGGCTTCCTCTCGCCGCTCACCAACCACCGCACCGACGCGTACGGCGGGCCGCTGAGGAACCGGCTCCGCTACCCCCTCGAGGTCTTCGACACGGTCCGTGCCGCATGGCCCGACGACCGCCCGGTGATCGTCCGCATCTCCGCCACGGACTGGGCCGAGGGCGGCACCACGGCCGAGGACGCCGTCGAGATCGCCCGCGCCTTCGTCGCCCGCGGGGCCGACGCCATCGACGTGTCGACGGGGCAGGTCGTCGCCGAGGAACGCCCCGAGTTCGGCCGCTCCTACCAGACCCCGTACGCCGACCGGATCCGCAACACGGTGTGCGTGCCCGTCGTCGCGGTCGGCGCGATCTCCTCCTGGGACGACGTCAACTCCCTGCTGCTCGCGGGCCGGGCCGACCTCTGCGCCCTGGCCCGGCCACACCTCTACGACCCGCACTGGACGCTGCACGCCGCGGCCGAACAGGACTACGGCGGCCCCGGCGCGCCCTGGCCGCCCCCGTACCGCGCGGGCAGTCGCACCCCGCCGACCGGCCGCACCGACGCCCCGAGACCCCGGCTCACCCTGGGGTGACGGGCCGGCACCCGTGGCAGAGGCACGGATCGGGGCGCGGCGCCCCGTGACGGGCGTCCGGGGCCCGCTCATCGGTCCGCCGCGGCGAGCAGCAGGCGGTCCGAGACCGGGCGGTAGCCGATGCGGCGGTACACGCCGTTGCTCGTCGGATTGGCGAGATCGGTGAAGAGGAGCACCTCCGCCGCGCCGGCCTTCCGCGCCGCCCGGCTCGCCCGCGCCGTCACCGCGGACGCGTATCCGCGGCGGCCGTGCTCGGGAGGTGTGCAGACCGCGGCGATCCGCACCATGCCGGCGATGCGCGGCGAGACGCCCGCCATCGACACCGGGACACCGCCGTCCTCCCAGAGCGTCAGCCCGCCGGACGCCGTCCGTTCGTCCGCCAGCCGCTCGGGGCGGGGTCTGCACCAGCGTCCCTGCGACCCGTCCGCGCCGCGCCACCACCCCAGCAGCGGATCGGCGTCACCGAAGGCATGGGGGCCGCCCAGCCGCAGGGCGGCGGTGACGGTCAGAACCAGGGTGTTCTCGGCGGGCCGGGTGGTCAGCGAGGCCCCGGCCGCGTCGAGGAACACCTCGACGTCATGCGTGAGGGTCCAGGTCATGCCTCATCCTGCCGGGAGCGCCGGGGACGGGGCACCCGCATTTCCCTCAGGCCCCTCCGGGACGCTCCTCGCGGAGACGGAAACGCTGCAGCTTCCCGGTCGCCGTGCGGGGGAGAGCGGGCAGGAACTCGATGACGCGCGGACACTTGTACGGGGACAGCTCGCCCTTCACATACGTACGCAACGCCTCGGCCGACAGCTCCGCGCCCGCGCGCAGCACCACGTACGCCACCACGATCCGGCCGCGCAGCTCGTCCGCCCTGCCCACCACCGCCGCCTCCGCGACCGAGGGATGGTGCAGGAGGACGTCCTCGACCTCGGGGCCCGCGATGTTGTAGCCGGAGGAAATGATCATGTCGTCCGCGCGGGCGACGTAACGGAAGTAGCCGTCCGCGTCGCGCACATAGGTGTCGCCGGTGATGTTCCAGCCGTGCGCCACGTACTCCCGCTGGCGTTCGTCGGCGAGGTAGCGGCAGCCGATCGGACCGCGCACCGCGAGGAGACCGGGTTCCCCGTCCGGCACCTGTCGCCCCTCGCGGTCCAGCACCCGCGCCTGCCAGCCGGGCACGGGAACCCCGGTGGTGCCGGGGCGGACCGCGTCGTCGGCGGCGGAGACGAAGATGTGCAGCAGCTCGGTGGCGCCGATGCCGTTGATGATGCGCAGCCCCGTCCGCTCGTACCAGGACCGCCAGGTGGCGGCCGGAAGGTTCTCCCCGGCGGAGACGCAGCGCCGCAGCGCGCTCAGGTCGTGTGCGTCCACCTGGTCGAGCATCAGGCGGTAGGCGGTCGGAGCGGTGAACAGGACCGAGACCCGGTGGGCGGCGAGCGCGGACAGCAGCCGCTCCGGACCGGACTGTTCGAGCAGCAGCGCACTGGCACCGGCCCGGAGCGGGAAGACCACCAGACCGCCGAGTCCGAAGGTGAAGCCGAGCGGGGGACTTCCCGCGAACACGTCGTCGGGCGTGGGGCGCAGCACATGGCGCGAGAACGTGTCCGCGATGGCGAGCACGTCCCGGTGGAAGTGCATGCAGCCCTTGGGACGCCCGGTGGTGCCCGAGGTGAACGCGATCAGCGCGACGTCGTCCGCCGCCGTGTCCACCGGGACGTACGGTCCTCTCCCGTCCTCGGCTCCGTTCTCGGCGACGGCCCCGGCCCCGGCCCCGGTCCCCGCCCCGGTCGGGCGGAGCGGATCGTCCGGTGCGCCACCTCCGTACACCGTGATCCGCAGCCCCGGCACCTCCGCCCGCACCAGGTCGTCGACCGACCGGACGTCGCACAGGGCGTGGCTCACCCGGGCGATCGAGCAGATGGTGGCGAGTTCGGCCGCCCGCTGCCGGTCCAGGACCGTGACGGCTATGGCGCCCGCCTTCAGCACCGCGAGCCAACAGGCGGCCAGACGGGGGGTGGTGGGACCCCGCAGCAGCACCCGGTTGCCGGGGACGACCCCCAGATCGGAGGTCAGGACGTGGGCGATCCGGTCCACCCGCTCCCGCAGCTCCCCGTAGCTCCACATCCCGCCGTCGGGGGTGCGGAAGGCGGGGCGGTCCGGGCCCAGCCGGTCGACGGTCCGGTCCAGCAGTTCCGCCGCGCAGTTGAGCCGGGCCGGATAGCGCAGTTCGGGGAGATCGAAGAGCAGGTCCGGCCACTGGTCCGGGGGAGGGAGGTGCTCCCGGGCGAAGGTGTCGAGGTGCGCTGAGGTCTTCGGGTCCATGAAGGATCGCCCCCTTGTCGCCTCTGGAGCGTATCGTTCGGGTGACGGTAGTCAACGGTCCGCGACAGACGAACGGGCGCGAGACCGTCGGAGGACCGGCCTGCGGACCGGGTACGGAACATGACGTACCGAGAGGTCCGATGGGCGGGGGACGGAAGTCCGGCGGACAGGAGACGCAGGAACGGGGAAGACGACAGAACGAGAAGGACGACTCAGACGAGACGCGACAGGAGAGACGCCGCGATGACGGCATTCTCGCTCGATCCGGCACAGACCTCGTGGTGCGAGGAGTTGAGAGTCCTCGCCGAACAGCGACTGCGCCCCCTCGCCGAAAAGGGCGAACCTGGCCACGTGAACCGCCCCTTGATCGCCGCGCTCGGCGCGTCGGGTCTGCTCGACCGGATGCTGGACTCCGGAGCGCTCGACCTCTGTCTGCTCCGCGAGTCCCTGGCCCGTGGCTGTACCGGGGCGGAGACCGCCCTGGCCCTCCAGGGTCTCGGCAGCCACCCGGTGCACCGGGCCGGTACGCCCGCCCAGCGGGCGCGCTGGCTGCCCGAGGTGCGGGCGGGGCGTGCGGTGGCAGCCTTCGCGCTCAGCGAGCCGGGTGCCGGCTCCGACGCGGCGGCCCTGGCCCTGGACGCGGCCCCCGACGGGGGCCGCGGTCCCGGATCCGGTTCCGGTGCGGGCCGCTGCTGGCGGCTCACCGGTGAGAAGTGCTGGATCTCCAACGCCCCGGAGGCCGACTTCTACACCGTCTTCGCCCGTACGACCCGGGGCGCCGGATCACGCGGCGTCACCGCGTTCCTGGTGCCCGCCGACCGTCCCGGACTCACCGGCTCCGCACTGGACATGCTCTCGCCGCACCCCATCGGAACCCTGCGCTTCGACGGTGTCCCCGTCACCGTCGAGGACGTGCTCGGCGAACCGGACCGCGGCTTCCGGGTCGCCATGGACACCCTGAACCTGTTCCGCCCCAGCGTGGGCGCGTTCGCCGTGGGCATGGCCCGCGCCGCCCTGGACGCCACGCTCGCCCACACCGCCGGACGCACCGCTTTCGGCGGCCCGTTGAAGGACCTCCAGGCCGTCTCCCACCAGGTCGCCGAGATGGCCACCCGTACCGAGGCCGCCCGGCTCCTGGTGTACGCGGCGGCCGCCGCGCACGACGCGGGCGAACCGGGCGTGCCGCGCCGCGCGGCCATGGCGAAGCTGTACGCCACCGAGACCGCGCAGTACGTCGTCGACACCGCCGTCCAACTGCACGGCGCCCGCGCCCTGCGCCGCGGTCACCTCCTCGAACACCTCTACCGGGAGGTCCGCGCCCCGCGGATCTACGAGGGCGCCAGCGAGGTGCAGCGCACCATCATCGCCCGGGAGTCGTACGCGAACAGGGAGGCGTCCGCATGAGTCCGGTGCACCGGATCAACCCCGCCGAACTGTCACCCCCGGCGGGGTTCTCGCACGCCACGACGGCCGTCGGCGGCCAACTGGTCTTCCTGGCCGGGCAGACCGCGCTCGACGTGGACGGCGCGATCGTCGGCGCCACGCTGCCCGAGCAGTTCGCGACGGCGCTCGCCAACCTGCTCACCGCCCTGCGTGCGGCGGGCGGTGCCCCGGCGGACCTGGCCCGGGTCACGGTGTACGCCACCGATGTGGCCGACTACCGGGCCCGGGCCGGTGAACTGGGTCGGATCTGGCGCCGGTTGGCGGGCCGCGACTACCCGGCGATGGCGGTCATCGGGGTGGCGAGACTCTGGGACGAGCAGGCGCTCGTCGAACTCGACGGGGTGGCGGTCCTGCCCTGAAAGCCTGTCGGTCAGTAGGGCTTCACCAGTGCGTGGGCCGCGCCCGGTATCCCGATCTTCAGCAGTTCGTCCTCCTCGGGAGTGGTCTCCAGGCCCGTCTCCTGCTTGAGCACGGCACGCGACATGGCCTGTACCCACATGGCCCGGGGGCGGCGGCGGGCCTCCCACGCGGCGAGGGCGACGGCCACATCGTCCTCGGCGTCCAGCGACTGCGCGAGCACCAGCGCGTCCTCCACGGCCATGGCCGCGCCCTGCGCGATGTGCGGGGTGGAGGCGTGCGCGGCGTCACCGGCCAGCACCACCCGGCCGACGTGCCACGGCTCCTCGACCGTGACCTGGGAGATCCGCGAATACACCACCGCGGCCGGGTCGGTGACCGCGGCGAGCGCCTCGGCGACCGGACCGGAGAACATCGTCAGCCGCTCCGCGAACTGCTCGTGCGCGCGCTCCGGATCCGGACGGAAGTCCTCGGGCTCCGCGAACACCGCCGCCAGATACATCAGTTCGTCGGTGATCGGGGTCAGCAGGGCCTTGGTGTCCTTGCCCGCGGTGCCCATCACCACACCCCGGACCCCGGGCTGCCGGGGGACCGTCACCCGCCAGTTGGCGAAACCGGTGTACTCGGGCACGTAACGGTCCCCGTACAGCCGGGTGCGCAACGGCGAACCGATGCCGTCGAATCCGACGACCAGGTCCCAGCGACCGGTGGAGCCGTCGGAGAGGGTGACGTCCACGCCGCTGCCGTCGTCGGTCAGCCCGGTGATGGTGCTGCCGAAGCGGACCGTGGCGCCGGCGGCGACCGCGGCGGCGTTCAGCACCTGTGCCAGGGCGGGGCGCGGGATGCCGTTGTTGGAGGGGGCGCCGTCCATCCTCGGCTGCGGAATCTCGGCGAGCGGCTTGCCCGTCGGGTCGACGATGGTCAGGATCTCCCACTCGAAGCCCACTTCGAGGCAGTCGTCGAGGACCCCGATCTCGCGCATCACGTGGAGGGCGTTGGACGGCTGGATGATGCCGACGCCCAGCGCGTCCAGTTCGTCGCGGATCTCGGCGACCTCGACGGTGTGGCCGCGTCGGCCCAGTGCCGTGGCGAGTGCGAGCCCGCCTATGCCGCCACCGTGAATCAGGACACGCAGGGGTGATGCCATCTCAGAGCTCTCCAGAACGGGGAAGGGCGGAACGAAGGGGGAGGGAGGGGCGGAACGTCAGCCGGTCGCCGCGGACAGACCCATCAGATGGTCCACCAGCGCCAGCAGCACGTCCCGGGAGAACGGCCGCCGGCGGACGTCGCCGATCAGCAGCGGCACCTGCGGATCGAGGTCGAGTGCGGCCCTGATCTCGTCCGGGGTACGGGTGTTGTGGCCGTGGAAGCAGTTGATCGCCACGACGAACGGGATGTTCCGGCTCTCGTAGAAGTCGATCGAGGCGAAACTCGTGTCCAGCCTGCGGGTGTCGGCGATCACCACGCCGCCCAGCGCCCCGTTGACCAGGTCGTTCCACATGAACCAGAAGCGTTCCTGGCCGGGGGTGCCGAAGAGGTAGACCACCAGCTCGGGACTGACCGTGATCCGGCCGAAGTCCAGGGCCACGGTGGTGGTGTTCTTCTCGCCGACGCCGGCCAGGTCGTCGACGCCGACGCTGGCCTGGGTCAGATACTCCTCCGTGCTCAGCGGGGTGACCTCGCTGACGGCACCGACCATGGTGGTCTTGCCGACGCCGAAGCCTCCGGCGATGAGGATCTTGACGGCGGCGGGGGCCGCCTGACTGCTTGTCATGTTGGTTCAGAGTCTCCGGAGTCCGTCACGAACGGCGGCCAGCAGGCCCATGTCGGCGCCGCCGGCCGCCCGCGCCACCGAGAGCGGCGCGCGGGCCGTCAGCAGGCCCTGGGCGACGAGGTCGGCCAGCAGGATCTTGGTCACCGAGACCGGGAGGCCGAGGCCGGACGAGACCTCGGCGACCGCGGACGGCCGACGGCAGCGCTCCAGGATCAGCCGGTGCTCCGGCTGGAGCCGCCCCGGCAGGACCGGCGCACCGTGCTCGTCCCTCGGGTCCTGCGTGGTCGTCAGCACGGTGATGAGGCTGAAGTCGTCGCGCTCGGGAGCGGTCCGGCCCCGGGTGATGGTGTACGGGCGCACCATCGTGCCCGCCCCGTCCTCCCCGGCGTCCTCATCCCAGTACGGGGTCACGCGCGCTGCCCGTCCCCGGTACCGAAGGCGTCGAACTCGCTGCGGGCCGGGGTGGAGAGCTTCTGGCCGACCTGCTGGACGAGGTTGTGCATGGCGAGGGACATGATCTCGGCGTCCACCTCCTGGGAGGCGATCACGGCCAGGTGGGTGCCCTGCGCGGCGGAGATGATGAACAGCCACAGGTCCGCGAGTTCGACGATCACCTGGTGGACGCCGCCGCCGTCGAAGAGCTGGCCGACACCGCGGGCCAGGCTCTGCTGACCGGTGCAGATGGCGGCCAGCCGCTCGGCGTCGGCGCGTTCGATGGTGCGCGAATGGCTCACCACGAGACCGTCGTCGGAGAGCAGGACGGCGTTGCGGGTCTCGGCCACCGAGTCCACCAGGCCGTCGAGCAGCCAGTCGAGGTCCTGATGTGTGGCGGTTGTGCGTGTCATGACCGTTCTTCTCTCGTGGGATGCGGGGTGGCGGGCGGCGCGGGCGGCGGTGTCGCCTCCGCGGTCGCGCGGGCCGCGCGCGAGCGGCGCTGGAAGGCGCCGATCGCCGCTCCGGCCCGGTGCGGGGCCGGTCGCGCCTGCGGGTTCTCGTCCGGGCCCGGGGGCCGGGGCACGGTGTTCCGGGCGGCCGGGGTGACCCGCAGCTCGTCCACCAGGCTGGCCTGTCGCACGCGGCGCGGCAGCGGCGGTTCCGTACCGGGCGCGGGCAGGGCGCCCCCGGCGGGCAGCGCGGGCAGGCCGGAGCCGTTCTCCGCGCGGGCGGCGTCCGGGTCCGGCGGTGCCGGGTGGTCCGGCTCGGACACCGACAGTCGCGCCGGACGGTCGTCACCCGGCCCGGACGGACGGGGCCCGGGGGTCGACAGGCCGACGGCCTCCGCGGGGCCCATGGGATCCGGGTGACCGGACTCGGTACCGGCGGAGTACGGGGCGACGTACGGCTGCTCCGGTCCCCGGTAGGTCCCCGCGGGTGCGGGGTAGGGCGGCGGCAGGTCCACCGGGTACTGCCCGGCGGCCGTCATGTAGGGCTGCTCGTCCGCGCCGTAGGGGGACGGGGGCGGGGCGAACGGACCGGCGGGCGCGGCGGTGTACGCGCCCCCGGTGGGTGCGGGCGCCGCCCCGTACCCCTCAGGCGCGGGGACGCCCGGTGCCGGGTTCGGCGATCCGGTACCGGTGCTCTCCGGGGCCGTGTACAGCGGTTGGTCCGCCGCCGCGTAGGGGTGCTCCTGGGCGCCGCCGGGGTGCGCGGACCCGGACGGCTGTCGGGGCTGTTCGCCGGTCCGGTACGGCTGCTCGGGCTGGTCGTCGTCCCGGTACGGCTGCTGGGCGTAGGGGGCGCCCGCCGCGTTGAGCGCGGTGACGTCGGCCAGCGCACGGCCCTGGACGCGGGTGGGCAGCGGATCCCCGGCGGCCGTCTCCGGCGCCGGTGCCGGTGCGGACGCGGGGGCCGGTGCCGGCGTGGGCGCGGCGGCCGGGGACGGCACGCCCACCGGACCGGAGTTCGGTCCGGGGACGGTGAGCTCGTCGGGGACGAGCAGGACCACACGGGTGCCGCCGTACGCCGACGAGCGGAACTCCACCCGCAGCCCGTGCTGGTCGGCGAGCCGTGCGATCACGTACAGACCGAGCCGGATGTCGTCGGAGTGGGCCAGCACGTCCATCCGGGGAGGCCGGACCATCAGCTCGTTGGCCGCGGCCAGCTGCCCGTCGTCCATGCCCAGGCCCCGGTCCTCGACCTCGATGGCGAGACCGCGGCTCACCTTGGCCGCGCGGACCTCGACCGGGCTCGGCGGCCGGGAGAAGGTGAGCGCGTTCTCGATGAGTTCGGCCAGCACGTGCGTGACCGGGCCGACGGCCCGCTCCGACAGCCAGGGGCTGTCTTCCAGGTCCAGCACCACCCGCCGGTAGTCCTGCACCTCGCCCTGGGCGGAACGCATCACGTCCAGCAGCGGGACCGGCTTGCGCCAGCGCCGGTGCGGGGTGCCGCCCGCGAGGATCACGAGGTTCTCCTCGTACCGGCGCAGACGTGCGGTGAGGTGGTCGAGGTCGAAGAGACCCTCCAGGATCTCGGGGTCCTCGTGCTTGCGTTCCAGGTCGTCCAGCTTCCTGAGCTGCTGGCCGATCAACTGCTGGGTACGGCGGGCGATCCGCTGGAGCAGCTTCTCGAACCCGCGGTGCTGGTCGGCCTGCTTGACGGCCGCCGTCAGCGCACTGGTGCGGGCCAGGTTGAGGGCGTGGCCGAGCCGGGCCAGTTCGTCGCCCTCGCCGCTCCCGGCGTCCTGCTCGATGGCCCGGGCCTCGGCCTCGACGTCGATGCGCTCGCCGCCGGCCAGCCGCTCGACCACGTCGGGCAGCGCCTTCTCCAGTTCCTCGGCCCGTTCCTGGAGGCCGCCGATCCGGCGGCGGAGGTTACGGGTCAGGCGCCAGGTGGTCCAGATGACCGCGATCACGGCGAGCAGGCCGACGGACGTGGTCAGCACCATCCTGAACAGCAGGGACAGCACACTGTTCTTGCCCTCGTCGATCACGGAGGCGGTGCGCTTCTCCAGCAGGTCCACGAGCTGCTCGTTCACCTCGTCCATCGCGCCGCGCCAGGTCTTCTCGTCGGCGTCGACGGCGACGAGGCCGGAGTCACCCGTGCCGGCCGCGCTCAGTACCTGGTTCTCCACCCGCGTCTTGGTCTTCCATGCCGGGGTGTGGGTGAGCTTCTCCCACGCGGCCCGCTCGTCCTTCGACAGGTAGGGCACGACGTGGGTGGAGTACAGCAGCGGCTGGCCCGTGACGACCTCCCGCACCTGGGCGAGGTCCTCGTCGCTGAGCTTCCCCTTCGACCAGCCGCGCGCCAGCAGGGCGTCCGAGCGGGAGATCATCTCCTTGGTCCAGAAGAGGTCGACGAGCGGCTGGGAGATCGTGGTGATCCGGCCGTTGTCGACGTGACTGAGCGCCGCGAACAGCTTGAGGTCCACTGCGATCAGGTCCGAGTAGTAGGCGTACACGGCCTTCTGCTGCCCGGCGCCGCCGTCGTCGACGAGGGCACGCTGGGCGGGCAGTTGACCGATCGCGGTGCGTGCGGCGCGCACGGCGTCACGGACTTCCGCGGGGGCGTCGTCGGCCGCCACGTCGGAGAGTGCCTGAAAGCTCTTGGTGGCCGCGTCGGTCAGCTCGCGCTGCCGTCGCAGCTCGTCCTCGGCGCCCTTGCGGCCGTCCAGCACGTCGGCGCTGAGCCGCCGCTCCTCCTGGAGGTTGTAATACACGATGTTGGACGGCTGACCCGCCTTCTCGGCCAACCGGCCCTGGGCCGCCTGCCGCTGGAAGTCCCACAGGGTCTGGCCACTGGTGACGGCCCAGAGGGCGGCCAGTGCGACTCCCGGAACGATGGCCAGTACGAGAAGGGCCGTCCGCAGCGACATGGTGGTCGATTTGGTCCGCCGTGAGGCGCGCGTGCGCAGGGCGTGCTCCTTGACGATGGTGCCAGCCTCAGGACTGGTCAAATCCGTTGAGAACTTCGACAGATAGATAGTAGTCACATCGCAAAAAATGAAAAGAAAGTGGTCTCACAGGTGCATTACTGATCACGCACAGTGTCACCACATGGTCCGGAAGTGCCCGTTCCATACCGGTTCGGGCGGCAGGGCGGTCGGTCGGGAGTGGGTGCGGCGGTATCCGTGCGCGTCGGGCCGGCAGCGCTCCGGCGGCGTACCCGGACCGGGCCCGGCGGCGGCGGACGCGGTGGGCCGGGACGGGTGCGGCGCGCCGTAGGGGTGAGATGCAGTCAGGGATATATCTGTATTGAGTGGCTTTTGTCCTTGATGCATCGTCCGGTTTCCGGACCTCCGGCCGTGGTGGGCGCGCGGCGCCTTCCGGGGCCGTATGACCGCGCTCATCGTCTGTCACTTCGTGCTCGCCGGCTGCGCACGCCCGCTGGTACGACTCCTGGGCAGGCGTGCCTTCGTCGTGCTCGCGGCGGCACCGGCCGCCGCCACCGTGTGGGCGGCCACGCGGTGGAACGCCACCGCGTCGGGCGACGCGCTCACCTGGACATGGCCGTGGATGCCCGCGTACGGCGTCGGCGCCGATCTGCGGCTCGACGCGCTCGCCGAGCTGATGGTGCTGCTCGCGGCCGGAATCGGCACGCTCGTCCTGCTCTACTGCGCCTCGTACTTCACCGACTCGACCCCGGGCCTGGCGGGCTTCGCGGGAAACCTGCTGGCGTTCGCGGGCGCCATGCTCGGACTGGTCCTCGCCGACGACCTGATGACGCTCTACGTCTTCTGGGAACTGACCACGGTCTTCTCGTACCTGCTGATCGGGTACGACAGCGAGCGCAAGCACAGCCGCCGCTCCGCGCTCCAGGCGCTGGTGGTGACCACGCTCGGCGGCCTCGCGATGTTCGTAGGTTTCCTGATCCTCGGTCAGGTGACCGGCACCTACCGGATCTCCGCCATCCTCGCCGACCCGCCCCCGGCCGACGCCGCCGTCTCGACCGCGGTGGTGCTGATCCTGTGCGGGGCCCTGTCGAAGTCGGCGGTCTGGCCGTTCAGCCTCTGGCTGCCCAACGCCATGGCCGCGCCCACCCCCGTCAGCGCCTATCTGCACGCCGCCGCGATGGTGAAGGCCGGTGTCTACCTGATCGCGCGACTGGCCCCCGCCTTCGCCGACGTCCCGGTCTGGCGGCCGGTGGTGCTGGTGCTCGGCACCGCGACCATGCTGCTCGGCGGCTGGCGGGCGTTGCGCCTGAACGATCTCAAGCTCGTCCTCGCCTACGGCACCGTCAGCCAGCTCGGCTTCCTCACCGTGCTCGCCGGATCCGGCAGCCGCGACACGGCTCTGGCCGCCGCCGCGATGATCCTGGCCCACGCCCTGTTCAAGGCCCCGCTGTTCCTGATCACCGGCATCGTCGACCACGCGGCCGGCACCCGTGACCTGCGCGCCCTGTCCGGCGTCGGCCGGGCGCTGCCACAGGTGTGCGCGGTCGCGGTGGCGGCCGCCGCCTCCATGGCCGCCCTGCCCCCGCTGCTCGGCTTCGCCGCCAAGGAGGCCGCGTTCGACACGCTGCCGCACGGCGACACCGGGCAACGCTGGGTCCTGGCCGCCCTGGTCGTCGGTTCCGCCCTGACCGTCGCGTACACCCTGCGGTTCGTCCGGGGTGCCTTCGCCCGCAAACCCGGGGTCGAGGACACGCCCGTGCACCGGGTCGGTCCGGCGTTCCTCGCGGCGCCCGCGCTCCTCGCGGTGTGCGGGCTGCTGCTCGGGCCCGGTGCCGGACGGGTCGACCGGCTGCTCGGCGCGTACGCGGACGCGTTCCCCGCGCCCGCGCACCCGTACCACCTCGCGCTCTGGCACGGGATGGGGACCGCCGTGCTGCTCTCGACCCTCGCCACGGCGGGCGGAGTGCTGCTCTTCGCGGGACGTGCCACCGTCACCCGGCTCTCCCGGCGGATCGCCTGGCCGACCGCCGACAGCGTCTTCGGCCATCTGCTGCTCGGCCTGGAACGGCTCTCCCTCCAGCTCACCGGCTTCGTCCAGCGCGGCTCGCTCTCCGTCTACCTCGCCACCACCCTGCTGGTGATGCTGGCCGGCCAGCTCGCCGTCCTGGTGTTCGACCAGCCCTGGCGCGGGGCCGCGGCCCCGCGCCTCTGGGACGCCCCGCTGCAGGGCGCCGTCGCCGTGCTGACCTGCGCGGCGGCGCTCCTCTGCCTCACCGTCGGACGCCGGATGAAGGCCGTGGTCCTGGCCGGGCTGACGGGATACGGCGCGGCGCTGCTGTTCGTCGTCGAGGGCGGGCCGGACCTGGCACTCACCCAGTTCTGCGTCGAGACCGTGGCGATGATCGTGTTCGTGCTGGTGCTCCGCCGGATGCCGGTGCGCTTCCAGGAGTCGGTCAGCAGCCGACGGCGGGCCGTGCGCATCCCGGTGGCGCTGGCCGCGGCGGCGACGCTCAGCGTGGTGGTGTGGGTCGCGGCGGCTGCCCGGAGCGCCGCCCCGGCGGGTGCGGCCATGGTCGAGGAGACCGCCCACCACGGGCTCAAGGACGTGGTGGCGACCATCCTGGTGGACCTGCGCGCCTGGGACACGATGGGGGAGTCCGCCGTGCTCGCCGCGGCGGCGATCGGGGTGACGAGCCTGATCTATCTGCACCGCCGTACGGAGGAGCCGTGGCTGAGGGAGGAGGTACGGGGGCGTACCGCCTGGTCGTTGTCCGCGCCCGCGATGACGGGTCTGCCGCGCGGCGACGAGGGCGCACCGGAACGCGGCTGGCTCGCGGCCGGCTCGACGCTCGCCCCCGAGCACCGCTCGATCGTCTTCGAGGTCGTGACGCGGCTGCTGTTCCATCCGGTCCTGGTGCTCTCGGTGTACCTGCTGTTCTGCGCCGAGAACATGCCGGGGGGCGGTTTCGTCGCCGGTCTCGTCGCGGGACTCGCCCTGATCACCCGCTATCTGGCGGGCGGCCGCTTCGAACTCGCCGAGGCCGCCCCGCTGCAACCCGGACTCTTCACCGGCCTCGGGCTGTTCGTCTCCACCGGTGTCGCCCTGCTCGGACTCATCGACGGAACGGTCCTGCACTCCTGGTCCCACCACGGGCGGCTGCCCCTGTTCGGCGAGTACCACCTCGCCACCCCCGTCCTCTTCGACTTCGGGGTCTATCTGCTGGTCCTGGGCGTGGTGCTGGACATCGTGCGCGCGCTCGGCGCCAAGATCGACCGGCAGATCGAGCGGGCGGCGGCCGCCGAAGCGGTCACGGGGGGACCGGAGCAGGGGCCGCGCCCCGGGCCGGGATCCGGCGCCGGACCCGGACCGGGAGGCGGGCGGGAGCCCGGGACGGGAGGTGCCCCCGCATGAGGGTGAGCGCCTCGCTCCTGGCCACCGCCGCGGTGCTGTGCGCGGTCGGCGGCATCCTCATGCTCACCCGGCCCCTGACCCGCATCCTGCTCGGCGCGGTGATCGCGAGCAACGGCATCAACCTGCTCGTCCTCGCCGCGGGCGGACCGGCCGGCCGGGAACCGCTCCTCTACGGCGTCCCCCTGGGACTCGTCACCGACCCGCTGCCGCAGGCCATCGCGCTCACCGCCATCGTCATCACCCTCGCCACCACGGCGTTCCTCCTGGCCATGGCCTACCGCAGCCACCAGTTGAACGGCACGGACGAGGTCCATGACGACGACGAGGACCGGCGGATCGCCCTGCGCGCCGAGGTGCTGGGGGAGCGGGACGAACTGCGTGAACGCTACCGGGCCGCCGCCGACGTCACGGCCGAGGACCGCGAGCGGTACCGCGAGGAGCGCCGCCGGCTGCGCGCCCGGCTGCGCGCCGATCGCGCGCTCCAGGCCCGGGGCCGGTACGCCACCGGGGACCTCTGGCACGACGTCCTGGGCGCGGACCCCGAGGACTACGCGGAAGGCCGGGCCCGCCCCCAGAACCACGCACCGAGCGCGCCCGGCCCGCGCCACGGTCCGCCGGGCGCGTCCGGCCCGCCGGACCGTACGGAACCACCGTCGCGCCCCGAGGGCCCTCCGCAGCCGCCCCGCCCCGACGACACCGACCCGGGAGCCACCGGATGAACGTCCTCGTCCCGCTGATGAACGCACTCGTCCCCCTGCCGGTGCTGCTGCCGCTCTGCGCCACCGGCCTGAGCCTCGCGTTCGGTACCCGGCTCAAACAGGTCCAGCGCCTCGTCAGCGTCGCCGTGCTCACCGTCGTGCTGGCGCTCTCCGTCGCCCTGATGATCGTCACCGATCTGCACGGCCCGCTGGCCGTCCATCTCGGCGACTTCGCACCGCCGATCGGCATCACCCTGGTGGCCGACCGGCTGTCCGGGCTGATGCTGACCGTCTCCTCCGCCATCACGCTCTGCGTGCTCGTCTACTCCATCGGCCAGGGCATGGCCGACCGGGACGAGCAGACGCCCGTGGCGGTCTTCCACCCCGCCTATCTGATCCTGGTCGCCGGGGTCTCCGACACGTTCCTCGCCGGTGACCTCGTCAATCTCTTCGTCGGCTTCGAGATCATGCTCGTCGCGAGCTTCGTCCTGCTCACCCTCGGCGGCACCGGCCCCCGCGTCCGCGCGGGCTCCACCTACGTGATCGTCTCGCTGCTCTCGTCGATGCTGTTCCTCACCGCCATCGCGATGACCTACGCGGCGACCGGCACCGCCAACTTCGCCCAGCTGGCGGGCAGGATCGCCGAACTGCCGACCGGCGTCCAGACCCTGATCCAGGCGATGCTGCTCACCGTCTTCGCCCTCAAGGCCGCCGCCTTCCCGCTCGCCGCATGGCTCCCCGACTCCTATCCGACCGCGCCCGCCCCCGTCACCGCGGTCTTCGCCGGGCTGCTGACCAAGGTCGGCGTCTACTGCATGCTCCGTACGGAGACGCTGCTCTTCCCCGGCAACCGGCTCGGGGACCTGCTGATGGCCGTCGCCCTGGCCTCGATGACCGTGGGCATCCTCGGGGCCGTCGCCCAGACCGACCTGAAGCGGCTCCTCTCCTTCACGCTCATCAGCCACATCGGGTACATGGTCTTCGGCATCGGCCTCGCCACCCGTGACGCGTACGGCGGCGCGATCGTCTACGTCGCCCACCACATCACCGTCCAGACCACGCTGTTCCTGGCGACCGGGCTGATCGAACGCCGGGGCGGTACCACCGAACTCACCCGCATCGGGGGACTGGCCGCGGCCGCGCCCCTGCTCGCCGTGCTCTTCTTCGTCCCCGCCATGAACCTCGCCGGTATTCCGCCGCTGTCCGGGTTCATCGGCAAGCTCGGACTGATGCGGGCCGGTGTCGAGGACGGCGGCGCCTGGGCCTGGCTCCTCGTCATCGGGTCGGCCGTGACCAGCCTGCTCACGCTGTACGTGGTGGCCAAGGTCTGGAACCTGGCGTTCTGGCGGGCGGCGCCCCCGGGACAGGCGGCGTACGGAACCATCCTGGAGTCCGGCTCCGACGAGGGCGACATCGACATCGGTCCGGGTCCCGACCACATCCCCGGCAGCGGCGACGAACCGGTCCCGCACCGCCACGAGCCCGCCGGGCGCGCGGTCGCCGCCACCCTGCACGGACACGCCGTCACCACCACCACACAGCTGCCGCGCCCGATGACGGCGGCCACCGCCGCGGCCGTCGCCCTCGGACTCGCCTTCACCGTGTTCGCCGGGCCGCTGACCTCGTACGCCGACCGCTCGGCCGTCGAACTCCTCGACCGTTCCCCCTACACGGAGGCGGTGTTCGGCCGGTGAAACGCGTCATCGCCCTGTCCTTCCGGCACAAGGGACCGCCGCCCTACCGGGGTTGGTACGCGCGGCGACGCGTGCTGGACCTCCCGCTGATCGCCTGGCTCACCCTGATCTGGGTGCTGCTCTGGTCCGGGCCGAACTGGGCCAACGTGGTCACCGGCGCGGTCGTCGCGATCGCCGTGTGCCTGGCCTTCCCGCTGCCCCGGGTCGACCTCGGGCTCCGCCTGCACCCCTGGGGCATCCTGGTGCTCACCGGCTTTCTGCTCCACGACATGTACACCTCGGGCGTGCGGGTCACCCGGCAGATCTTCGTCGGCCATCCGCACCGGGCCGCGGTCATCGCCGTGCCGCTGCGCTGCCGTTCCGACCTGATGCTCGCGGCCACCGCGGTCGCCGTGTCGAACGTGCCCGGCGGATCGATCGTCGAGGTGCGCCGCGCCACCGCCACCGTCTTCCTGCACGTCCTCGACGCGGACCGGCCCGCCGCGCTGGACGCGGCCCGGCGATCCGTGTGGCGCCTGGAGCGGCTGGTCGTACGGGCCTTCGGCACCCCCGACGAGATCGCCCGGGTGGCCGGACCACCGCCACCCGTCGCCCACCGGGGGAGACACGAGGCGTGAGCAACACCTCGTACGAACAGGGGTACGAACAGGGGGCGGCGCAGGAGGAGGTACGGCGTATGAGGAGGAGGCACGGCGCATGAGTGTTCCGGAGACCCCCGACCGGGTGCTGCTCACCGCCGCCGTGGTCGTGATCGTCATCGCCGGCGCGCTGCTGCTCGCCCGCATCCGGCGAGGTCCTTCCATGCTGGACCGGGCCATCTCGCTGGACGTGGCCGCCGCGCTCATCATCGCGGGCCTCGGTGCGAAATCGGCCTTCGCGCGCGACCCGTTCTACTTCCCGATCATGCTGGTCCTGGCCTTCCTGGGATTCACGGGATCGGTCGGCATCGCCCGCTTCATCGCCGCCCGCGACCGCCCGGTGCCGCGGAACGGAACCGGCACGGCCTCGCACGGCGGCGGACGCGACGGCGTCGAGGGGGAGAGGCGGTGAACGTCTGGGTCCAGGTCCTCGACACGGCCGGTGCGGCACTGGTGTTCACCGGCGCGGCGATCTGCCTGCTCGGCGTGATCGGCATGCTGCGGCTGCCCGACGTGCTCTCCCGCAGCCACGCCGCCACCAAACCGCAGACCCTCGGCATGATCCTGGTCCTCCTCGGAGTCGCCCTGCGACTGCGCAGCGGCGTGGATCTCGCCACCCTGGCGCTGATCGCGTTCTTCCAGCTGATGACCGGACCGGTCGCGGCGCACCTGGTGGCGCGGGCGGCCTACCGTACCGGCCAGATCGACCACAGCGAGCTGCTCTTCGACGAACTCGACGAGCAACTGACCGAGGGGAACTGATCATGCTGCGCGTCACCGACACCCGCACCGGGCGCCTCGTGGAGGTACCCGCCCCACCGCGACGGCTGCTGCGCAGCCGCGTCCACCTGCCCGCCC
This sequence comes from Streptomyces sp. NPDC002476, assembly GCF_042889785.1. Taxonomy (NCBI): domain Bacteria; kingdom Bacillati; phylum Actinomycetota; class Actinomycetes; order Kitasatosporales; family Streptomycetaceae; genus Streptomyces; species Streptomyces sp. NPDC002476. The sequence goes on from NZ_JBIARH010000013.1 coordinate 105,832, forward strand.
TCGACGCGGCGACGGACGACGGCACCGGAATCCGGCCGGTCCATCTGCGCGTGCTGCTGATCGGCGACGTACTCGCGCGCGTGGCGGAGCTCCAGGGCCTGCAGGTCGTCACGGCCCTCACCACCACCGCGCCTCCGGCCGACGACCGGTCCCGGGCGCTCGACCGGGTCATGGATGTGCTGGGCATCCATCCGCCCGTCGTCGTGGGAGCACGTCATCCGGACGCCGCGCTCGGCGGACCCGCCGATGTCCACGTGACCGCCCGGGGCGAGGGTCCGGCCGATGCCACGAGCGGGGTCCGGATCGAGGTGGGGCCGGTCACCACGGTCCCGTCGGGCGAGGACACCCCGCCGGACGGCCCCCGTTCCCCGGACGGCCCGGCCCCGGCCGGAGCCGAGGCCGCCGCGCCGACCACGCCCGATGACCCCACCGTGCCGGGCACGGCCACCGCGGGCGCACCGGACGCGGCCGATCCGCTCGCCCTGCGCCTGCTCCTGCTCGGGTTCCCCTACGCCTCGCCGGTGACGGTCACCGGCGAGGCCCTGGCCACCGCCCGGCATACCCTGAGCGAGTGGCGCCGACAGGTGGCCGGCTGGGCACGCGAGCCGTCCGCGCCGATCCCCGCCGAACTGCTGCGCCGCTCGCACGAGGCGCTCGTCGACGACCTCGGTGTCCACGCCGTCCTTGACCTGCTGGCCGACGCGGCGGCCCGGGGCGACGTGCGGTCCGGCGCCAAGTTCGAGACCTTCGCCCATCTCGACCGCGTCCTCGGCCTGGACCTCGCCCGCGACATCGGGCGCTGACCAGCCGTCGGGGCACGTCCGTGCCGCCGGGCCCGACCGGCCGACGTGTGTGATTCCCGTGAGCCGTGTACGAGGCCGGCGCCCGGCTGGGCGCGAGCCTTTCCGAGGGCTCGGTGCTTCCATGAGCCGGGCTCGTCGACGGGGGGCGGGCCGCCTCGCGCACGGGGCGCGGCGGGTGTCCGTCCCCTCGGACGTCGGCGACGGCCGAGGGGAGCACGCCCACCAGTGCCGGCGCCGACAGGGGCGGGAGCCGTGCGGCGGCGTCCGGGGGCGGAGCGCGACCGCGATCAGGCAGTGGGTGACAGGGGCGGGGGCCGCCCGTCCGCCGACCGGTGGACCGGTCGCGGTGGGCACCGGGTACGGCCCGCCGGCTCCCGCGGTCCGTCCCGCGCCCCTGCGCCGATGCGGCGGCGGGGTCCCGCTCCCGACGCGGGCCGGGGTGATCCCGCCGGGCCGCGGAACGCGTCGGGTCCGCCTCGGAGCCGGGCGGCCGTCAGGGAGGATCGAGCAGGACGGTGCACGTGAACCGGCGTACGGCTCCCTGCCGGGCGGTCACCCGGACCGCACGTCGGGCCGCCGCGCCGTCCGCCGTCCCGGCACCGGACTCGGACTCGATCCAGCAAGGCGCGTCCAGCTCGGCATAGCGGTGGAACGAGGCGTCCAGGCCGACCACGACCATCGGCGTCGGGGCGAGGGCGGCGTGCGCCGCCTGGCGGGCGCCCTCCAGCAGCAGCATCCCGGGGATGTGGTCGACGGGGTGGTCGAAGAGCACCGGATGGGTCAGGTCCACGCGCAGCCGGCTGCGGGCCGGGGAGCCGGCCGGGGACAGGACGACATCGGCGGGCCTGTCGCGGGCGACGTCGGCGGGGGCCATGGGCGGGGCGGGGGGAACGGCGCCGGCGAGTGCGGCGTCCAGGTTCCCGTAACGGCCGCGCAGCCGGGCGTAGACGGCCGGAGGGTGGTTGTGGAAGCCCAGTTCGGCGCGGCCGATCGTCCGCCCGCCGCGGACCATTCGTACCCGCATGGACAGCGACACCAGTCGTCCGGCGCGCCGGACGATGTCCCCGCAGTTGATGCGGAGTTCCACCTCGGGACGGTCGGCGGTCGCCGCCAGGGCGGCCATGTCGGCAGTGCAGCGGAAGTAGTCCCAGGACTGCCTGTGCCCGAAGGGCACGTCGTACGCGGCGTGGCTGAGCAGCGGCACCGCCTGCCGTACGGACTCGGCGACCAGCAGCGGATCGTAGCCGCCGTGCACCGGGCGGTAGAAGCGATGGCGCGTCGGCCAGCGGGCGACGACACGGAAGGTGTCGGGGCCCGAGCGCCGGTAGGCGGCGAGCAGGACTTCGGACTCGTCGGTCTTGTGCACGTAGACACCCGGTACGCGGTCGACGGGGCCGGGTGCCCGGCCCGGGCCGTCGACCACCGGAGCGTCGTTGCTCACATGGACCTCCCCGAGGCGGGCGCGGGTCTGACCTTGCCGGGCGTGAAGTGGCTCGATGTCATGGGCGCAACCTATAGACAACTCGCTCTGCCGCGCCGTGAGTTCGGTCAAGAACCCGGTGCCGCGAACGCCCTGCGGCAGCCCGGATTCCTCCTTGTGCACCGCTCTTGGTGCTCCAGTGTGGTTTCGTGAGCCATCCAGCAGGTTCGGTGGCAAACCGCCTTTGGTAGTGGCTGCGTTGGGCTGTTGCCCGGTGGCGTCGGCGCCAGTTGGACCAGTGCAGCAGCCTGGCTGCCGGCAGGGCTGGTGGGTTGAAGACGGCTGCGAGCAGATGGCGGGTATCCCGGCCGCCCGGCGGCGTTCGGGATAGCCGCACCAGGACTGCTCGGCAGGTAGAGGCGGCGGTCGATCAGGGCCCGTCCCCGGCTGGAGGCGTAGGCGAGGAAGGCGCCGACCTGGGAGTTTTCGATGCGCCCGGCGGTGCCCGTGTACTGGCGCCGCACGCCCGCCGAGGCACGGCCCTTCTTCGATCGTCCACCGGCGGCCGGCCACGGCCAGGAGGGTGTTCAGGGTCGTGTCTTCGGGTGCGAAGCACACGTAGTAGGCGGTCTCGGTGGGGTCGGTGATGCTGCGGCGGGTCAGGACCCAGTGCTCCACACCTTCCTCGCGCCATGGACGGATCGGGGCCCGGGCCCAGTCGTAGACGCGCTCGCCATGGGCTCCCCGCCCGCACGAACGCCGCTTCCACGCCTGCCGTGGCAGGCCGGCGATCAGTTCGTCCACGGGTTGGTCCATGCGTGAGGCGGTGACGACGGTGTCGGTGCGGCGGGTCGCCAGCACATGGAACACCCCACGCTGCTCCAGCCAGTACCGCAGCCCCTTGACCTGCCCATATGCCTCGTCGGCGGTCAGCCACGCGAACGGCACCCGGGCAGCGCGCGCCCGCTCGATCATCGCCTTGGCATGTTCGATCTTCGTGGCGAAGGCGACCTCGTCGGGGATTGCGGCGGCGCGGCAGCGTTCACGGTCGTCGGTCCAGGACGCGGGCAGATACAGCTCCCGGTCGATCAGCGTGTGTCCGGCATCGCAGGCATGGGCCAGAAACGTGCCGACCTGACTGTTCTCGACCCGGCCCGCCGTACCGGTGTACTGGCGCTGGACCCCGGCCGAGCGAACGCCCTTCTTCAAAAACCCTGTGTCGTCCACGACCAGAACGGCCTGCCGGTCGCCGAGACGCTCGACAACGAACTCCCGCACGTCGTCACGGACTTCGTCCGCATCCCAGTCGCACGTATTGAGTAATCGCTGCAAGCGGTCCGGCCGGTCGTGCCCCGCACGCTCGGCAACCTTCCACGCGTTCTTCCGCTCCAGCGACGACACCAGCCCACGCAGGTAGGCCAGCGCCGACTCCCGGGGCTCGGCGCGGCGGCGTCCTCGTGCCCTGGCCGTTCTTGGCGTCCTCGGCCGGGGTGACGGGGAGGTCGGCGCGTGCTTCGCACCAGTTGCACCAGTCCCGAAATCGGGCGGAAACCGGCGCGGGCTGACCGCGCGCAGCCGCATGGCCTGTTGACGCTGCCCCGCCCCCTGCCAGCGCATGCCGAGGACGCCGGGTCGGAGCGCCGGGCCTGTGCTGCGGAAGGTCGAGGACGTTCTCAAGAGCGGTGATCCGTTCGGCGGCTTCGGCGCCGGTGGTGGCGCGGGGGCTCGGGTGGTGCATCGCGGCGGGCGGATCGACGGCCGTGGTCACGGGCGGTTCGCCACCGTGTGAGAGACCGGCGGTCAGACCGACGGCCCTGAGGCCATTGCTACGTTCTGTTCGGCCCAGATGGTCTTGCCGTGCGGGGTGGGGCGAGTACCCCAGTGTCCGGTGAGCTGTGCGACCAGGAGGAGGCCGCGGCCGTTCTCGTCGAGGGCCCGGGCGCGGCGCATGTGGGGGGCGGTGCTGCTGGCGTCGGAGACTTCGCAGATGAGGGTGTGGTCGTGGAACAGCAGCCTCAGCTGGATGGGAGGGTGCCCGTAGCGGATGGCGTTGGTGACGAGTTCGCTGACCACCAGCTCGGTGGTGAAGACGGCCTCGTCCAGTCCCCAGGCGGCCAGCTGGTCCGCGGCGTGCTGCCGGGCCGAGGCGACGGCGGAGGGCTCGGCGGGGATGTCCCAGCCGGCGACCTGGCCCGGTCCCAGGGCACGGGTACGGGCGAGGAGCAGGGCGATGTCGTCGTCGGACTGGGGCGGCAGCAGCGCGTCGAGAACGGTGTCGCAGACCTCGTCCAGCGAAGGAGCCGTCCGGGAGACGGCCGCGCGCAGGGTGTCGATCCGCTCGTCGATGTCGTGGTTGCGGGACTCGACGAGGCCGTCGGTGTAGAAGGCGAGGAGGCTGCCTTCGGGCAGTTCGACCTCGGCGGTCTCGAACGGCAGGCTGCCCAGGCCCAGTGGCGGGCCGATGGGCATCTCAAGGAGTTCCGCTGTGCCGCCCGGCGGTACGACGACGGGCATGGGGTGGCCCGCGCTGGACAGGGTGCACCGGCGCGAGACCGGATCGTAGACCGCGTACATGCAGGTGGCGCCGACGTCCCCGACGGTTTCGGCGTCGTCCTCCGCGCTCAGCCGGACGACGAGGTCGTCGAGGTGGGTGAGCAGTTCGTCGGGCGGCAGGTCGATGTCGGCCAGGGTCCGCACCGCGGTACGCAGCCGGCCCATGGTCACGGACGCATGGAGACCGTGGCCCACGACGTCTCCGACGACCAGGGCCACCCGGGCGCCGGAGAGCGGGATCACGTCGAACCAATCTCCGCCCACTCCGACCGAGCCCCCGGCAGGCAGGTAGCGGAAGGCGACATCGACAGCCGCGTGCTCGGGGGGCTCGCGCGGCAGCAGGCTGCGTTGCAGAGTGACGGAGGTCGTGCGCTCCCGTGTGAAGCGGCGCGCGTTGTCGATACAGACGGCCGCCCTCGCCGTGATCTCCTCGGCCAGCAGTATGTCGTCCTGCTCGAAGGGCTCCGGGTGCCGGTGGCGGCTGAAGAATGCCACACCGAGCGTGATGCCGCGGGCACGAATCGGCGCGACCATCACCGAGTGCACCCCCCGTTCGCGCATCATCGCCGCCCACGCGGGGTCATAGGCGGCCCACCGGGCCATGAGCGGGTCGGTCGTGTCGTACGCGGAGGGCCGGCCCGTGGAGAGGCACTGGGCCGGAGGCGAGAAATCCGGGTAGGTGACCATGTACTCCCTCCGTGCCAGGGCTTTGACGGCCCCGGCGCACTGCACGGCGGTGCGGCGCATGCTGACAGGGCCGGTCAGCGGGCCCGGGCGCGGCTCGCCGCCGCCGTGGAGGAACGGGAGCAGGTCGACCGTCGCGCAGTCCGCGAGCCGGGGAACGGCCACGTCGACCAGCTCCTGGGCGGTGCGGGCCACGTCCAGGGTCCTGCCGATGCGGGTGCCGGCCTCATTGATCAACAGCAGCCGCTGCCGGGCCCAGTACCGCTTGGTCATGTCACGCGCGGTGAAACACACCCCGTTCATCCGATGGGAACTGTCCACCACCGGGGCGACGCAGATCGACCAGGCGTGCTCACGGCTCTCTCCTGGTACGCGCAGGTAGTTTTCCAGATAGACCCGTCGGCCGGTCTCCAGCACACGGCGCATGGCCCTCTCGTTCTTCTCCGCGTCCGGGTGCGGAACGATCTCCGACAGGCGCAGCCCGCGCATCTCGTCGTCTGTCATGGCGACCGCGCGCTCCATTTCCGCGTTCGCACGCACCGACCGCAAGTCGGTGTCGTAGATCGCCAGAATGTACGGGGACTGGACGAACACCCGCTCCAACAGCACGTGCTCCCCGAAGGTGCACGCCTCGCGCGCTGGGGCGCAGACCACGAACCACTCGACAGCCCCGCCGTCAGTCATTCCGCGGTGCGCGAGCAGTCCCACCTCGACGCGGTCACCGTCGCGGTGCCGCAGCGCCACCCTTCCGTTCCAGCCGGACCCGTCTGCGTTCCGGCCGGGCCCGTCGGCTCCGCACCGCTGAACCGCACCGCTGACGTCCTCCGCCAGCAGCCCCGCCGCAGGTCGCCCCACGACCTCGTCGGACCGGTAACCGAGCAGGAGCAGAGCACCTTCGCTCCACCCCGTCACGATGCCGCGATCATCGATCGTGGCCGTAGCGGTGAAGACGCCGCCGAGGTCATCGGGCTTATCGCCGGGGGTGGCGGAGGGACGATTCATCGAGGCTCATCCCCTCTCGACGAGACCGCGGCACGGCAGAGTGTCCGGTTGCCGAGCACCTCTCCGCTCCGGACCCGGCAGCGCGAACCCTGTGCTCGCCCGTTGTCGTCTCCGCCGAGTGAGGTCGGCCGAGGGCCGGGCGGACGCGCCACACGGAACCAGCATATTGCTCCGACGGCCGGGCCGAAGGGTCGGCATGGTGCGATCGAAGTCGGCAGGGTGCGTTCAAAGGACGTGCCAGGACGCAAGGGGGGTGCCCCTATGTTTCGTCAACCCCGGCGGGGTGGTTCATGGGGGTTGGGCATGGTTTTCGGGAACGTCCCGCGAAGCGGGATGTTCCCGGCGGATCGGGTGCCTGATGGGCAGCCCGGTGGCCGGCAGGGCGGGGTGGCCGTGCCGGTGCGCGGGCGTGGTGGGACCGGGCACGATCAGCGCGGACGCCTCGGTGCCGGGAACGACGAGGGTCTGCTCGGCGAGTGCGTCGAAGATCTCGGCGGTGAGGTGGTGCGCCTTGCGCGAGCCGTGCGCCTTGAGCAGGGCCTCGCAGCGGGCCCGGCCGAGTCCTCTCAGTCCGGCCGGGGAACCGTGCCGGGACAGGAGGTCTGGACGTAGGGGCAGGCCAGGCGCGGGCCGAGCACACGCTCGAGGGAGGGATGAATCTGGGAGGGCAGGCCGCGCAGCCTGTTGGTGGTGCGGTTGACCTCGCCGGCCAGGTCGTTGTCGTAGCCGGTGAGCATGGCCAGTTCGGCCAGCGTCTCGTCGTCGCGGTCCACCGCGCGCAGGGTGTGCGGCATGGACCGGGCGGTTTCGGCGATCACGAACGCGTCGCGGGCGTCGGTCTTGGCCCACCCGGGTGCAGGTCGGCGGCCCGTCGCATCGACAGTCCGGGCAGGTAAGCGACCCGGCAGCCCGCCGCGCGGGCCACCGTCGGCGGCAGTGCGCCGATGTTGGCGACCTGGTCCACGACCACAAGGACGGTGCCGAACTTCGCCACCAGCCCGGTGAACAGCTCCATCAGTCTTGGTTCGGTGTTGGGCAGCCGCTTGTCGTGCAGGGTTCTGCCGTCCCTGGTCCGGCCGTGGGCATGCCCACCAGGGCCAGGTCCTGGCGACCCATCGCCTGCTCGACGAGCGGGAGTTGACGCATCTGCCCAAGGCGGAGGGTCGCGTGCGGGCGCTCTACCTCGGCGTCGATACAGCGCTGGCGGCCGGCGCGCTTGAGCACCGCCTTCAGCTGGGCGCGGGTGAGTCGGGCGGCCTGGTCCGGGGACGGTGCGGTGGTCAGCAGGGTGCGGGCCGGCGGCGCGGTGAGGCTGCCGGTGATCGGCTGGGCGGCGGCGAGGTAGCCGGCGAAGTACTCGCGCAGGTGGGAACGGAGCTTGTTGCCGGCCCGGGGGCGGTCCCGGACGGCGTCCTGCTGGGCGCGGGCCAGGACAGCGACGGCCCGGGCGAGCTCGCTGTCGGCCGGCAGCGCGCGGTGGGCGTCGGCATCGGTGCGCAGGATGTTCGCCGGCACCATCGCGTCGAGGTGGTGGGACTTCTTCCGTGCCACTGTGTGGCGCTCGCGGTAGCGGGTGGCGGCCGTCGGGTTGACAGCGTAGACGGGGCGGCCGGTGGACCGCAGGCAGGCGACCAACAGGCCGCGGGAGGTCTCGATCGCCAGCGGTATCTGCTCGTCGGGGCTGTCGCCGTGCTCGGCCAGCAGGTCGAGCGGCTGCTGCAGGCCGGCCGCGTCGTCGCCGATCCGGGCCCGCCCGAGGAGCTTGCCGTCACTGTCGACCACGGCGACGTCGTGGTGGTCGCTGGCCCAGTCGATCCCGCAGAACACCTTCATCAGCCCCGGCCGCAGAGACACCAGGACCGTCCGGGCCAGGGTCTGCTCTCCGGCGCGCAGAGCATCGATCGCAGCGCCGAAGACGGCGTGGATGCCGCACTCCACCAGACCGGCCATGCGCAACTGCGGGCAGCCGACGTTCTGTTCACCCCTGCCGGAGCGAGGCGGACGGCCGAAGGCGTCCACGTTCGCCTTCGTGTCAGGCAGGTCGAACGTGGTGCCGTCGATCGCGGCCAGCCGCCAGCCGCGGTAGAAGGCGCCCTGAGTGGCCGGTGTGGCAACCGGACAGCACACCCGCGCGAACAACAGCCGCAGCGGCGCCACACCCAACCGGGACCTGGCCTTCCAGACCGCCGCCGAACTCGGCACCACCCACGACGCACGCCAGCGCCGCGCACCCCGCAAACCCGCGGTCGGCAGCCGGGCGACCTCCTCATGGCCCTGCCCCGAGAACAGGCACATCGCCAACACGAAGTAGACCACCAACCGGGCCGGCAACAGCCGGGTCCGCTGCTGCACCCGGCCCGTCTCCGCCAACACCTCATCCACAAGCGACTGAGGAAACGTCTGCGTCAACACCCCGACCGCGACCCGATCCGACAGCCGCTCACCAGATGACTTCAGCTGACCCGCTCTTGGCATGCCAACAGCAGCGACCAAATCGTCCTTAAGTTACCGGTATTGAGGTTAGGATAAGAAGGGACGTTTCATTTGAAGTGGAGAGGGGTGGCCGATGGGTCGGCCACGACAAGAGCGGGCCGTGCGGACGCGCGAAGCGCTCCTGCGGGCTGCGGCCGAGGCGTTCGACCAGCACGGCTACGCCGGTTCGAGCATCAACCAGATCCTCGGAGCGGCCGGGGTGACGGCGGGGGCGCTCTACTTCCACTTCAGCTCCAAGAAGGAACTGGCGCGGGCCGTGATGAACGCGCAGCCGGACACGATCCTGCCGCTGCTCGCATCGGAGGGGATGCAGCGACTGGTCGACATCACCATGGTCTGGGCGCAGCAGTTGCAGGTCGACGTGCTTCTGCGGGCCGGGGTACGGCTGACCGGTGAACAGGAGTCGTTCGGCATGCGGGACGCCAACCCCTACCGGGAGTGGGTGCGCATCATGGAGGACTGCCTGCGGGTGGCCCGGGACAAGGGCGAGCTGCAGCCCGGTGTGGAGCCGCGCGAACTCGCCGAACTCGTTGTCGAGTCCTGCACCGGCATGCAGATGTACGCGGCGGTGGAGAACGGCCGGGCAGACCTTCCCGAGCGAGTGGTGCGGATGTGGCGGCTCGTCCTGCCCGGTGTCGCCGTGCCGTCGGTGATCGCCCGCACGGAGGTGAGCCCCGCCCGGGTGCGCCCGCTGATGGAGACGATCGCCGCCGACCGGCGCGCCGACGCGGGCCCCGGCTCTCCGGGGGGCGCGGACGACCCGGGCCGGGGGGACTGAGATGCTGAACGGCAAGGTCGCCATGGTCACGGGAGCGTCCAGCGGGATCGGTGCCGCGGCCGCGCGCCTGTTCGCCCGGGAGGGAGCGGCGGTGGTGCTGATGGCCCGTCGGCGGGAGCCCCTGGCGCGGATCGAGGAGGAGATCCGTAACGCCGGAGGCCGGGCTCTCGCCGTCCCGGGTGACGTGACGGTCCCGCAGGACGTGGAGCGCGCCGTGTCGATGGCCGTGGACACCTTCGGCACGCTGAACGTCGCGTTCAACAACGCCGGGTTCGCCACCGCCGGCACCCCGCTGCACGAGATCGACGACGAGGTGTACGCCCGGACGATGGACGTCAACGTGCGCGGAGTGTGGAACTGCCTGCGGCACCAGATCCCGGTGATGCTTGCCTCCGGCCGCGGCGGGTCGGTGGTCAACACCTCCAGCGTGGCCGGTGTGCGCGCCACCAGTGCCTCCGCCGCGTACATCGCCGCGAAGCACGCCGTGATCGGGCTGACCAGGGCCGCCGCGCAGGACTACGGGCACCGGGGCATCCGTGTCAACGCCCTGGTCGTGGGCAGCACGAGAACGGAGATGATGGACGAACTGATCTCCCGCTCGCCCCACTTGGAGGAACGCTTCCGGTCGCACACGCTGCGCGGGCGCATCGCGTCGGCCCAGGAGGTGGCCCAGGCCGCGGCCTGGCTCTGCAGCGACCGGGCGTCGTTCGTCACGGGGATCGCGATGCCCGTGGACGGCGGCCGGACCGCGGTCTGACACCGCGCACCCGGGCGCGCACGGCGGAGGGGGCGGTCCCCGAGGGAGGGCCGCCCCCTCCGCCGTGGGGGAGCCCGCTCGTTCCGGTACCGGGGTATTGGGTCCGCCCGGCTCTGGAAAAATATAACGAGCGTTTGGTTTGCTTCTGCTGCTGCCCGGCCGGACCTCCGATGGCTCGCCCGTCGCTGTCCCGCGGCGTGCCGGCCCACTGGAAGGGGTGACATGGGGACCGAGAAGAAATCCGATCGCACCCGGAGGCGGTTGATCCGGGCCGCGGCGGTCGAGATCGACCGGAACGGCTACGAGCGCGCCACGCTCGCCCGGATCTGCCGACTGGCCGATGTGTCCATGGGGGCTCTGACCTTTCACTTCGCCTCCAAGAGCGAGCTGGCGGACGCCGTTCGGGCCGATGCCCGCGCGCTCGTGGACGCCCGGACGGAACAGATGGCGAACGACCCGTCGCCGGCCCTGGGCTCCGTCGTCGGCCTGACCGTGGGGCTCGCTCGTCTGCTGGAGGGCGAGGCGGTGGTGCGTTCCGCGGCGCGTCTGGCCCGGGACGATCCCCGTGGCGCCGTCGACTGGACGGCTGTGTGGATCCCCGTGGTGCGCGAGCTTCTCCTCGGGGCCGCCCGCGAGGGGGAGCTGCGGCCGGGCGTGGATCCGGACACGGTGGTCGCGCTGGCCGCCTGCCTGCTGACCGGGGCGGAGGCCCTTGCCCGGACGCCGGACGGAACCGCGCCCACCGGGGTCGTCGACCAGCTCGAATCCATGTGGCGGGTGGTGCTGGGCGGCGTTGCCCGTGCGTCGGGTGAATCGGGTGGCCGGCGGCCTGGCTCCGCCCGCTCCGGTCACCGATCCTGAGCGGACCTGCTCGACCGCTGCAGGCCGGCGCCACTGGAGGCCCCAGACGGCGAGAAAGTCCCGCACGGACAAGGTGAGCGACCCGTCGGCCTGAACAGGTGTGCGATGACCGGCACGGTGTCCCCGCCCGCCGAGGACAGCAGCATGATCGCCCGGCGGAACCGCACCGTACTGGTGCTGCCCCGCCGCACGATCCGCTGCAGTTCTGTCCCTCCTGCTCGGTCAGCCGACGGACCCTGACCGGCTCTGGCGGCACATCCGCGAGCGCGCGCAGACCGGGTGCCCCGGCCCGAGCACCGGCGCCTGCGGGTGATGCCCCGGGGCACGGGAATGGCATATGGGTGAATATGTCCCTGGATTGGTCGAGTTTGGCTGGTCCGCAGGCATGTATTTGATCATGCAAGATCCGTTTGATGTTGCCGCCGTCATAGCCAATTCAGCGCAGGGGTGCAGCGCGGTCCAAGAGGGCTGCTGCAGGCCGGTGACGGTGGTGGGGCACGAGGTGTCGGCCCATCACGTCCAGGCAGCCGGCGGCACGGACGGAGCTGAGGTGGGGTAGTTGTCTAGCTAGTGCCGCGGCAGGCAACGTTTGCCCGTCAAGGAGCGGCGTGGGGTGCGTGCCCGACGTCGCGACGGGGCAAACGTTGCCTGATGCGGCATGGTGCCGGTCACGGCACTAGAGAGTGTGTCCAGTGGGTGAGGGCCGCGTCGAGGTGGCCGTGGGCGAGGAGGGTCCTGCCGGCGGGTGTCTCAGCGGAGGGGGGCGGCGCGGGCCAGGAGCCGGGCGGTACTGGCGTGGCGGCTGTGGGGGTTGAGCAGGTGGCGCATGGTGTACAGGCGCCGGGTGACGCGGTGGGAGTGCAGGGTGGGGTAGTCGTCGAGGAACTTGTGCCAGTGAACGAGGGCCGCGTCGAGGTGCCCCTGGGCGAGGAGGGTCTCGGCGAGGCGGGCCCGGGTGAGGACGCCTGCCTGGTGTTCGGCGGGGGCGCGTAGGCGCAGCGAGGCGGTCAGCGCATCGGCAGCGCCGGTCTTGTCGCCGAGGGTGGCGAGGGTCTGGGCGCGCTGGTAGTGGAGGGCGCCGGCCGGATAGTGGGTGAACGGGCCCGGGGTGGTGGAGGCCCGTTCGTAGAGCCGCTCCGAGGTCGCGAGGGCGGTGAGGGCGGCGTGTTTGTCGTGGTGAGCCTGGATGACAGCCAGGTGGGCCTGGGCGTAGGCACGGATGACCAATGGGGCGGTGAGCGTGGCGTCGGCGGCGCGTTCCGCCAGGGTACGGACGGCTGCCGTACGGTGGCCCAGGTCGTGGGCGTGGGCGGACATGGTGCGCAGCGCGATGGCGAGGGTGAATGGATCGTCTGCCTCGGCGGCCATGGACGCGGCGGTGTGGTGGTAGCGCTGGGCCAGAGCGTCGGCTCCACTGTCGGCGCTCATGGTCCCGAGAAGCAGGATCAGTTGGGCGGCCCCTGTGAGCAGCTGCCGGTGTGTGTGCTCGGTGGCGGGGGCCTGCAGGTAGCCGGCCACATCATGGCCGAGATAGGCGGCCAGCGCGGTGCGGACATGACCGGAGCCGTGGAGCTGGGCGGCCTCGGCGAAGGTGCGTGCCATGGTCCGCATCTGCTCGACCTCCCTCCGCCCCGCCCGGCCTTTTGCACCGTCTGAACCCGGCGCCCGCCCGGCCAACGGTTTGGCGTCGGGCGACCGCACGACCGGAACGGCCAGCATGGCCAGGCTGTACACGCCGGCGTGCAGCAGGCGGCGCCGTTCAGGGTCGAGGTCGGCGCGAGTGAGTGCGGTTAATCGGCGCAACGGGTTAGCCTCCCAGGACAGATCGAGCACCGTGCACGGAGGGCGGCTCAGGCCCGCCTCCACGGCACCGACGGGCCGCCCGAGGCGCCGCGAGAACACCTCCAACAGCAGCTGCGGCACCGGCGGCCGGGGTGTGGTGCCGGACAGCCAGCGCGAGACCATGGAGCGGTCGCAGGCCAGCTGGCGTCCGTGCTCGGCAGCCACCTGCCGTAAGGCCGCGGCGAGTTGAGCGCCGCTCCAGCCGGCCTCCGCAAGCAGCGTTCGCAGGCGGGTATTGGGTGTCTTCGGCACGTCTTCTCTCCCTGACTACGGTCAACCAGGCCACCCTCGCCCGGAATTCACAACCGCGCAATGGTGCATCGGTTGCAGCGCATTCACCGCCTCGACTGTCTGTCCGTCGGAACATCCGTGCTGTGTACTGGTTTTCGTCATCAACGAAAGGCGCAATTCGCTTTTTTCGTTTTGGCCGTTGCCTGCCCCGGACTCGGGTGCAGGACGGGCTGATGGCCATGGCCACCGTCGCACCCGCCCTGGCTGACCCGAGCGATCCGCCGTAAACGTCGCCTGGGATCACGTGAGCAGGTACTGCACCGCAACACCATTGGAGCTGTGATGAGCGTTCTTGACGTCTTCCGGATCGACGGAGCCCGGGCACTGGTGACTGGCGCATCCCGGGGCATCGGCCGTGCGGTCGCGCTTGTCCTAGTGCCGCTCCCGGCAACGTTTGCCCCGTCGCACCACCTGGCCCGCGCGCCGCACCGGACGCCGAGGGCCCCGCCCTTCGGGCGGACGACGCTACTTTCGAAACACGTCCTGGCCCGCTCCACCCGGCCCAGCTTGATCCTGCAATCGTCGGTGGGCGGGCTGATCGGCCCTCCGCTCCTGGATGCCCGGGCCGCTTCCAAGGCCGGACAACTGTCTCTCACGCGCAGTCCGGCGACGGGATGGGCACGGCAAGACATCCGGGTCGATGCCGTGTGCCCTGGCTGGGGCCACACCGACATGACCAGCTTCGCCTCCGGCACCGACGAACTCTCCGACTGGCTCATGGCGCATGCTCCGCCCGGTCGTTGGGGTGAGCCTGAAGAAGTCGCATACGCGGTGCTGTACCTGGCGTCGCCCGCCTCCGCCTTTGCCACGGGCTACTCCCTGGGCATCGGCGGCGGCCTATCGGTCCCCGACGCGGGCCTCGCCGGTATCCCCAAACCCCTTTAGCCCTACGCCATGTAATACCTGCCGTCACGGAAGCTCAGGATTGGCCTTCCCTCATAGGCCGTCTCAAGGCATTCAATCCCACCTCATGACGAAAGATTGGAGGTACACCTATGTCAATCCTTCCTGATTGGTACAGCGAGCAGGGCCAGAATCTGTGGAGCACGAGCGCATCAGAGCCGAGTGGCCACACCATGAAGGAGATTCTGGAAGCGATCCACTCGCCGGAATCCACTCCCGCCGACTTCGCCGCACTCCCCCTGCCCGACTCGTACCGCGCGATCACCGTGCACAAGGACGAGACCGGCATGTTCGAAGGTCTTCGGACCTGTGACAAGGGCCCCCGCAAGTCTTTGCAGCTGGACGACGTGCCGGTGCCCGAACTCGGCCCGGGCGAGGCCCTGGTGGCCGTCATGGCCGGCTCGGTCGACTTCAACTCGGTCTGGACCTCGATCTTCGAGCCGCTGGCCACCTTCGGCTTCCTGGAGCGGTACGGCAAGCTCAGCGAGCTCACCAAGCGCCACGACCTGCCGTACCACGTGATCGGGTCCGACCTCGCGGGCGTGGTCCTGCGCACCGGCCCGGGGGTGAACGCCTGGAAGCCCGGCGACGAGGTCGTCGCACACTGCCTCTCCGCCGAGCTCGAGTCCAGCGACGGGCACAACGACACGATGCTCGACCCCGAGCAGCGCATCTGGGGTTTCGAGGTCAACTTCGGCGGCCTCGCCGAGATCGCGCTGGTCAAGTCCAACCAGCTCATGCCCAAGCCGGATCACCTGAGCTGGGAGGAGGCGGCGGCGCACGGTCCGGTCAGCTCGACCGCGTACCGGCAGCTCGTCTCGCGCAACGGCGCAGGCATGAAGCAGGCGGCCGAGGGCCTGGGGGTGCACGACCACGAGAAGCGCGCCCGGCACGTCGACGCCATCAACCGCTACCGCTTACAGGAACACGACGGAGATCTCTCATGACGAGCACCTTCTATCGCTCGGGCTCCGGCCCCGCCGACGGCGTTGTCGCAGAGGAAGACGGGAAGCCGGGGCCGGTATCGGTCGGCATCCGCTCTCTGGGCGCCTATGTACCGGGTGGGGTGGTCACGAACCGGATGGTCGCCGATTGGGCGTCGACGGATCCCGAGTGGGTCGCCGTTGCGACCGGCATCATGGAGCGCCGCGTCGCCCCGGTCGGTGAGTCCACCTCCGCCATGTGCGAGCCGGCGGCCCGCGAGGCCGTGGAAGGCGCAGCCGGGCCCATCGACGCGCTGATCCTCGCCACGTCCACCGCGGACCAGGTCGCCCCGGCCACCGCGACGGCCCTGCAGCGCCGTCTCGGGCTCGACGGTGACGGCATGGCCTTCGATCTCAATGCCGCCTGCGGCGGGTTTGTTTATGGTCTCGCGGTGGCGCGCGGCCTCATCAACACCCTGCCGAACGTGCGGAACATCCTTCTCGTCGGAGCCGACCAGTACTCGAAATACATCAACCGCTCCCACCGCGCCACCGCGGCCCTGTTCGGCGACGGTGCCGGTGCCGTGACGCTTGGTCCTGTCCCCGACGGCTACGGCATCCAGGGTGTGGCGCTCGCCGCCTACAGCGAGTTCCACGACGAGGTCGGCATCATGGCCGGCGGCACCCGTGAGCCCCTCACTCCTGAGGTCCTGGAAGCGCGCCGCGACAAGCTCCACATGAACGGCAAGGTCGTACGCCGGGTATTCGTCGAGAAGGTACCCGCCCTCACCCTCCAGGCAGCCGACGAGGCCGGGTGGAAGCTTGCGGACATCGACCGGTTCGTGTTCCACCAGGGCAACCCGGTGATGCTGCGGGAAATCGCCGACTCCCTGGGCATCGACGCCGACCGGGTCGGCGTGACCGGCGACCGGTACGGCAACACCGGGTGCGGCTCCATGCCCCTGACGCTGCACCACATGAACCGTCTCGCGCCGCTGCGCCGCGGCGAGAAGGTCCTGTTCGCCGGAGCAGGCGCCGGCATGACGGTCGGAGCGGTCGCACTCACCTGGTGGTGACAGGCCCATGCCCTCCCGATCCCACTCAACCCCAGAACAAAGGACACCGAACATGGACAAGGCCTCAATGCCGCCGGCTGACCCGCTTCTGCTCGCCGGCACCTGGCAACTGCTGTCCCTGACCGGCATGGAGAAGGGCGAGATCACCCACCCGCTTGGTGAGGACGCCCACGGCCAGATCATGTACACCATGGACGGCTGCCTGTCCGCCCAGATCGGCGGCTCGGGCGGATACGTCGGCTACGCCGGACGGTACGAGGTCCACAACGATGTGGTCGTCCACCGCACGATCGTCGGCAGCACCCCGCAGTGGGAGAACACCGCGTTCTCCCGCACCGTGGAGTTCCGAGACGGCCGGCTGATCCTGCGCGCCGAAGCAGCAAACGGCCTCCCCGCCGTGACGGTCGTATGGAAGCGGGTGAGCCACTGATGGACGGCTTCCCGCACATACACGACGAAGCAGTGGTCTACCTTGCCGCCGGGCAGGGAACCGACCCCACCGGGGCCCTGGCCGGCCTCCGCGAAGGCACGAACACCGCCCTTCCGGCCGGATCATGGGGCGCGGCGGACGAGGTCCTCGCAGAGGTCACGCAGGCCATGGCCTGCTACGGCTACCAGGCACACGGCGCACTTCATGACGTGCTCCTGGGCCGCAGGCCGGCCGACACGGCACCGCATGGGACGAGCATGCTGGCGCAGTTCGCCGCGTCAGTGGCTCTGTCCCGGATCCTTGCCCGGGCGGGCACCGTGCCGTCACTGATCGTGTCGCAGAGCCTCGGCGAGTGTGCTGCCCTGGTCGCAGCCGGGGCGCTCACCATCGCAGAGGGTACCCGTCTGGTGTGTGCACTGAGCGATGTCTACCGCAGCCCCGGCACCCGGGGGGCCCTTGTGCTCGTCCAGGCCGGGGAGGCGGAGACACGGGCCCTCCTGGCTCGCACAGCGCGCGATGATCTCGTTCTCGCCTGCGTGAACACCCCCCGCCAGACCGTCGTCAGCGGATCCACCGATGCCGTGGCGGCTCTGATGAGGCTCGCCGGCCCCCGCCGCAAGATCCTGCCTGTGCCCCTGCGTGCGCATGATCCCGCCCTGTGGGATTACCGGGAGCGCTTCCTCGGCCTGATCGGGGAAGTGGACCAACAGCCGCTGAGCGTGCCCGTCTACTCGTCGACTCAACGCCGGTGCTACACCGACGCCGACAAACTCGGCGAGGCTTTGGCCGACAACTGGGTGATGCCCGCCTATTCCCTCGATGCATTCATCCGCCTCGCGCCGCCCGGGGGCCGCCTGTTCATCGAACTGGGCGTCGGTCGCACCCTTGCCCACTCAGTAGGGGAAGTACTCCCCGGGGCCCACACCCTGACTCCTCTCGCCCCACCAGGTGCGAGCCGATAGGCCGGCGACGTCACTCGACATCACGGCCGACGGCGTCATCAACGGTCGTTGCCCTGTTTCATGGGTGATCGCCCGTGAAACAGGGCCCCGCCCGGTACATGACTGATGCCGCACATGCCTCCTGTGCCTCCAGATGCGCGCTCTTCCACATGCCGTGGCGCGACAGAGATCGTGTCGCGCAACTGAGCGGGAGCGCAGGCCAGGAGATTCCTGACATATCGCAAACCCATCGGAGTCAACCCTTAGAGGTCGCGCGCATAGGTGGGTCGGCGTCGCACCTATGCGCGCGACCTCCTAACCGGAGGAGAGTGACAGTGAGCAGTCAGTTCGATCAACTGGCCCTGCTGTACGAGGAGTTCTCCCAGACGCCCTTTCGCCGGCATCTGGAGACACCTTCCGTGCTGCAAGCGGTCGGTGCACTCAAGGGCCTGCGTGTCCTGGACCTGGGGTGCGGCAGCGGGATCTACAGCCGCCTCCTCGCGGAGCAGGGCGCCGACGCGGTGGTCGGGATGGACGAGGCGGAGGGCATGGTCGCCCACGCCCGGCGGGCCGAGGAGCGGGAGCCCAAGGGAATCACCTACGTGACCGGTGCCCTGCCGGAGGCCATGGTGGGCTCGTTCGACATCGTCCTCGGCGTGTATGTGCTGCCCTATGCCACCACGTACGAGGAATTGACGGCGATGTGCCGTACCGCGGCGCGGGCACTGCGGCCCGGGGGCCGGTTCGTGACGTTGCCGGTGAACCCTGCCTTTCACCCGGACCCGGACTACTACGCCTCCTACGGTTTCCGCGTGTACGACCAGGGCTCCAGGGGCGATGGCGCGCCGCTGGGACTCGATCTGCGTTTCGGCCGGCACGACGCGCATGTCGTGGCACGGCTGTGGAGCACGGCCGCGCTGCGCCGGGCGCTGACCGCGTGCGGGTTCGGCGCCCCCGCCCAGCCCTCCCACCTGGTGACCGATGACGCCCCGGCGGGCTTCGGTGCGGACTATCTCCGGGTGCCGCACGCGCTGATCCTCGACGCGGTCAAGGAAGGAGGACTGTGATGGCCCCGTCGCGGCCCGCGTCCGACCGGACGCAGCAGCTGGTCACGCGCAGCAACCTCCTGATCGAACAGGCCCGTTTCATGACCCTGGCCACGGCGGGCCCGGACGGCGCGTGGGCGTCGACGGTGAACTTCGTGCCGCTGCGCGGTCCGCTGCGCCTGCTGTGGTACTCGCTGCGGGCCGCCCGGCACTCGGTCAACATCGAGGCCGACGGGCGGCTGTCCGCGTCGTTGTTCATGACCGGCCTCGACAATGAACTGGGCCTGGACGGCGCCCAGTTCACCGGGACGGCGCGGGCGGTCGGCGCCGATGAGCTCACCGCCTTGAGCCAGTGGTACTACGAGCGGAACTTCGCCGACCCGCAGGTGCGCGAGCAATGGCGTCTGGACAGGGCGGAGTTCGAGGGCCGTGGGCCTCGACGGTTCTACGTCGTCGATGTCGACGCATGGTGGCTGTTCGACCTCGAAGGCTGGCTGGAGGACAAGAACGACCGGCGGATCGCCGTTCCCCTGGACCGTCTCCACGCCCCGCTCCCCGGCGAGGCTGCCGCCGAGGATGTGGATCGACTGTGAAGGCGCTGGTCAAGACCACGGCGGCCGCCGGCCTGAGCTATGTGGACGTACCGGAGCCGGCGATGGGCCGTGAGGACGTCCGCATCCGGGTCCTGCGCACGGGGATCTGCGGCACCGATGTGCACATTCACCGCTGGGACGGCTGGGCGCAGCGCACACTGACCCTGCCGCGCGTGGTCGGGCACGAGTTCGTCGGGGAGATCGTGGAGGTGGGGGCGGGCGTCGGCGCGCTGCGGCCGGGGCAGCTCGTCGGGGCCGAGGCCCACCTGACCTGTGAACGCTGCGCCCACTGCCGGGCCGGGGCGAGGCATCTGTGCACGGGGACGCAGGGGCTCGGTGTTCAACGCGACGGCGTGTTCGCCGAGTTCATCACGCTGCCGGCCCGGAGCATCTGGGTCCACGCCCCCGGCATCTCCCTGGACGTGGCCGCGATCTTCGATCCGTTCGGCAACGCGGTGCACGCCGCGGACACCTTCGACCTGGGCGGCCGCACCGTTCTGATCACCGGTGCCGGGCCGATCGGCGCGCTGACCGCCGCGGTGGCCGTCCACCGCGGTGCCCGGCTGGTGGCGGTCACCGACGTCAACCCCTTCCGGCTGAAGCTGGCCCAGACACTCGGCGCCCATCACACCGTCGAGGCCGCCCCCGGAGCTGTCTCCCGCCTGCTTGCCGACCTCGGCATGGACACCGGCTTCGATGTCGCCTTCGAGATGTCCGGAAACCCCCAGGCCCTGCACGAAACCCTGTCCTGCGTGGACCGGGGCGGCCATGTCGGACTGCTGGGCCTGCCGCCGGAACCGGTACCGGCCGACTGGGCCGATCTCTCCCTGCGCATGATCACCGTCCACGGCATCAGCGGACGACGGGTTTTCGACACCTGGCACAGCATGCGCGACCTCCTGCGAGACGGGCTCGACCCCCAGCCCGTGATCACACACCACTTCCCGGCCGACGAGTACGACGAGGCATTCGCCGCGGCCGCCGAGGGCAACGCCGGCAAGGTCGTACTCACCTGGTCCGAGCCGACAGGAGCCACGGCATGACCCGCACCCCGACCGACCACCTCACCGTCACGGCCCACACCTCGATCGACGACTGCGGCGCGGAATGGGACACCCTCATGAACGCCGCCGACGCACCCGTCTTCTACCGGCGCCCCTTCCTGCGCGCATTCGAACAACACCCCCTTCACCCGGTGCGGCAGACTGCCTACCTGCTGGTGCGGGACCACACCGGACTGGCGGTCGCAGGACTCCCCGCCTATCTGCAACAACGTGTCGACCCGATGCGCGTCCTCGCCGGCCACCTGCCGCAGGCCGTCGACACGCCAGTCGTCTTCAGCCACGTCTGGCACTGCTTCGACACCGTCCTGCCCCTCCACCCTCAGGCCGACGACACCGCCGCCCACACGCTCCTGAGCGCCCTGCGCCGACAAGCCACCGCCTGGGACGCGTCCCTGATCGGCCTGGCCAACATCGACGCCGCCCACCCGCACACGGAGATCCTGGCCCAGGCGGGCCTGCACCCCGTCGAGATCGACACCGGCTGGGGCCTCGACCTGCGAGCAGTACCCGACTTCGACACCTACCTCAACGGCCTCGGCAAGGCCCCCCGCCGCAACATGCGCCACGACCTGCGCAACGCGCAGGACGCAGGACTGACCACCTCGTTCCACCCGCCCCACGAAGCCGACCTGGACGGTTTCGTCCGCCTCGCCCGCGCCACCGCCGCCAAGTACCACAACTCCGACTACTACCGGCCCGGCCTCTTCCAGGACTTCGTCCGTGCGCTCGGCAACGACGTACGCGTCCTCGAACTGCGCGTCGACGGCCACCTGGTGGGCTCCGCGCTCGCCCTCGTCGACCCCACCCGGCTGCACTTCTGGGCGTGCGGCATCGACTACGACGCATGCCCCGGATTCAGCCCCTTCTACATTGTCTTCGCCGAACTGCTGCGCGAGGCCATAGCCAACCGCCGTCCCTGGTTCGAAGGCGGCCGGCGCAATCCCGTCTTCAAAAGCCGCTACGGCCTGACCCCCCGCACCCTCACCGCCTGGACCACACCGATCCACTGACTTCGGCTCGTCAGGGTGCGCTCTTTCGAAGCCCCACGCCGAGTTCACGCGACGGATGCGGGAGGCCGACTGGAAGCCCGGGGACACGAAGGCCCCGGAGGCGGCGGGGAACCGATCCGTTCCCGTACAGGCGAGAGCCCTGCCGTCCGACACGGACGGGCAGGGCTCTCGCGCGTACGAGCGTCGGCTGTACTACTCGGCTGAAGCGAGCCCGACGAGCCCCGCCCATGCCTCGCGCGACACTCGAACGACCGGTCCGGTCATGTTCTTCGAGTCCCGGACGTGCACGGCTCCCGCGCCCGCCGCAACCTCGATGCACTGGCCGCCCTCGGTTCCGCTGTAGCTGCTCTTGAACCAGGCGAGGGATTCGGTGTTGTTCATAGCTCTCCCAGCAACTTCTCGATGAACTTCAGCGACTCTCGCGGGGTGAGAGCCTGTGAACGGATAATCCCATAGCGCGCGGCGGCGAGAACCGTTTGCTCCGGGTCGGTCGCCAGGGTGCTGGTGTTCTGCGCTTCGACGTACAGGAACTTCTTGCCGTCCTTGCGCGTGATGACGGTGAACGGACCGTTGACGCCTGCGTTGTCCTGGCAGTCTGTCGGCATGACCTGCAGCTCGACGTTGGGCTTCTGGCCGATCAGAAGCAGGTGCTCCAGCTGTCCTCGCAGGACCTCCCTGCCGCCGTATCGGTGCCTCAGGACCGACTCGTCCATCACGAAGCTCAGCAGCGGCGCGGGCCGGCGGTTGAAGATGTCCTGCCGGGCCAACCGAGCCATCACCCGCTGCTCGATCGTCTCCTGATCCAGAGGCGGGCGCCGCATGGCGAGCAGCGCCCTCATGTACTCCTCGGTCTGGAGCAGGCCGTTGACCACCAGGGAGTCGTAGGCGAGCAACTCCATGGCCTGCTTCTCCAGCTGGGCCATCCCCTGGAAGAACGCCGGGTACTGCGCCTTCTCCAGCATCTCCTTCCACACCGTCAGCAGGCCGCCCGCATCCAGCACCTGGTCAGACCGGTCGATCGCCCGCGGCGGCGGGATTCTCCGGCCCTGCTCGAACGACGCGATGGTCGACGCCGAGTAGCCCAGCCGGTTCCCCAGCTCCTCCCGTTCCATCCCCGCCCGCATCCGCAGCGTCTTCATGCTCTGCCCGAACGCGGTGACCACGCCCTGGCTCGACTTGTCCGCCGCTCGTGCGCCGCTCTCTTCGTCCCGCTCCGCCCCGGCCCCGGCCCTGGCCCCGGCCTCGGGCTTCGTCTGCTCTGCCGCCATCGCACCCTGCCTCCCCGGACCAACGCCCACCGCTGGGCGCGGTCACACCGTGCTCCACGTACCGGCACCGACACCGCGCGTACAAGAGGTTCGCGTCAGTGCGTCACCGTTGGTCACGCTACGCCACCGCGAGGAGCCTGGTGGTCATGAACAGCAACATCGACACCCACGGCCGCACGACTCAACCCTCCGGCTTGTCCTCGTACTTGAGTGCCCATGTCTTTGCCATGGGATTCACCTCCACCGCCCGTGGCGCCCGGCTCGCCCGTCGGCTGGCCGCCGTCCGCCTCGAAGAGTGGGGCGTGCCGTACGGGACCGGGCCGCACGAGGCGGTCGTGCTGGTCGTCGCCGAGCTCGCGGCGAACGCGGTGCGGCACGGGCACGTGTCCGGGCGGGACTTCCAACTCCTTCTCCGCATGACGGCGGAGGACCGGCCGACCGTACGGGTCGAGGTGAGCGACACCCGGGGCGAGCGGGTACCGCCCCGGCCCGGGGAACTCCCCGTCCCCGCGCCGGGATCCGGGCTCGCCGGCGGGGGTCGGGGACTGCTGCTCGTCGAAGGGATCGCCGACCGCTGGGGCTGGCATCCGAGGCCCCATGCGCCGGGGAAGACGGTCTGGGCCGAGTGCGGGCTTCCCGGGCCGTCCGCCGCCCCCTGACGCGGGCGGACGGCCGTCGGCCGTCACCCGGGCCCGGGACGAGCTCGTCGTCACCTGGAGCGGCAAGGCCGGACGCTTCCTGCCCGCGGACGCGGACGCGGGGTCCACCGCCCTCCGGGCCGCGGACCTGCTCCGGCCGGACGGTCCGACGTCCGGTTCGGCAGTGGCGTCCATCGCCTGACAGCCGGCCGGGGCGAGGGGAGGGAAGACGGATGTGCGCAACGCGGCCTCGGGGCCTTGGGGCACCTCACATCCGCCATCCGCTGGATCCCTGGACCGGTTGGTTCTCTTCGCTCGACACCGGCCCGCTTCTCCCGAATTCCGCCTGGCACAACCGGATCCGGTCCGCCACCTGGGTGTGGCGCCGGTGCGGCCGGGTCAGCCCCGGTAGCGGGCGCGGCCCGCCGCGGCGGCGACCGTCAGCGGGACGGTGAGGACCGCGGCCGTCAGGAACATTCCCCGGTACGCGTGGTGCTCGGCGGGTCCGGCGGCGAAAGCGCTGGCGAGGGCGCTGCCGACGTAGAGAGCCAGGCCGAACATGGCGACGCCGGTGGCGCGGGCCGCCGGGGAGAGGACGGTGGCCCAGGACTGGATCGTGGAGTGCATGAACGACCAGCCGCCGCCGAGCAGCAGCGTGCACACCACCAGCGCGGGCACCGACCGGCTGGCCGCGGAGAGGCCGAACGCCACCGCCATCTGCACCCCGCCGACCACGATCAGCCGTACCGGTGTCCAGCGCCCGACCAGTCGCTTGACCGTCTGCGCCGCGGCCATCGAGCCCACGCCGTACAGCGCGGACACCGCACCGGCCAGCGTCGCCGAGGCGCCCTGGGCCTCCAGGGCCGGTGCGATGTACGTCAAGAAGCCCAGCAGGACGGCGCCTTCGAGCATTGCGACGGCCATGACGTACCACTGCCAGCGGGAGCGCAGGACGACCTTGAACGGGGCCAGTAGCGTACCGGGCGCCGGGCGCGCCGGCTCCGGCAGCCGGCGCAGGGCGACGGCCAGGTATGCGGCGATCAAGCCGGGCAGGGCGAAGACCAGGCGCCAACTGACGTAGTGCGCCAGCGCTCCGGCAACGATGGTGGCCACAGCGGTGCCGAGTGCGAACGCGGTCATCAGCTCGCTGAGCGGGCGCTGGCGGACCGGGGCGGGCACGGTGTCCCCGATGTACGTGATGGACGCGGCGATGGACGCGGCGAAGAACGCGCCGGCCGCGGAGCGTGCCACGATCAGCACGGTCGCGTCGGGTGCGATCACCGAGCAGAATGCGGCGACGGCGGCCCCGGTCAGCGAGAGCCGCATCACCCGCACCCGGCCGAGACGGTCGCTCGCAAGGCCCCAGACCGGCTGCATCAGGCCGTAGGCGAGGAAGTAGCCGCTGGCGGCGAGCATCACCGTGGGCAGCGAGACGCCGAGCTGGGTGCCGATGAGCAGCAGCATCGGGGTGATGCAGAAGCGGTCGAAGTTGCTGACGAAACCGGCGGCGCGCAACAGGCGCAGCGAGGCAGCGGGGAGTGGCGGGGCGGTCGGGCCCGCGGTGGCGGCCGGAGGGGGCACGGGGGTGGTGCGGTCCGAGTCGGTGGTGTCCATGGGGCTCCTCGAGTCGTGCCTGCCGCCGCTTTCGGACCGGCAGATCCAGCTCACCACCGCGGACGGTCACGGTGGCCCCGTAGCCGATTACCCTTGCTCACACGTTGTGGGCGTGGTGCCAAGCCGCGGGGCGGGTCGGCGTCACAAGGGGGACGGGTATGAACGGCGGCGGACTCAACGGCCCGGGCCGCGAACTGGGCGCGTTTCTGCGCTCTCGCCGCGAGCGGCTGGCGCCCGCCGATGTGGGGCTGCCCGGCTCACCACGGCGCCGTACCCCGGGGCTGCGCCGCGGGGAGGTCGCGGAGCTGGCCGGGATCAGCAGTTCCTGGTACGCGTGGCTGGAGCAGGGCCGGGTCCGTACGTCGGAGCAGGTGCTGCGGTCGGTGGCGCGGGCGTTGCGCCTTGCCCCGGACGAGACCGCGCATGTGATGTCGTTCGTGGAGCACGCCGCGCCGTCCGAGCAGCCGCCGGGGTGGGTGTCGCGGAATCTGCTGTCGTTGGTGGAGTCGCTGGCGCCGAACCCGGCCGTGGTGCTCGACCCGCACTGGGACCTGCTGGCCTGGAACTCGGGGTATACGGCGCTGCTCACCGACCTGGCGCGGCTGGCGCCCAAGCAGCGCAATCTGCTGTGGCTGGTGTTCCGCTGGCCGCCGGCCCGTACGCTGCTGGCCAGTTGGGAGTCGGAGGCGCGGAGTCTGCTCGGCCAGTTCCGGGCGAAGGCCGCCCGGCATCCGGAGGACGGCCGGTACGCCGAGATCACCGAGGAGCTCCTTGCCGACCCGGATGCGGCGCGCTGGTACGGCCGCCGGGAGACCTCGGCGTTCCATCCCGCAGTACGCCATTTCCGGCACCCCGTGGCCGGTGATCTGCGGCTGCGGTACGTCAAGCTCGCCGCCGTCGACGAGCCGGGCCACCATCTGCTGGCCTACCTTCCCGACGACCGGGGGTCGGAGGAGGCCCTGAGGGTGCTCGTCGGATGAGCCGGTGCCCCTTCACGCGGGCGGGCGCGCAGACAGCGGGGACGGCTTGACCGCTGCCGGATGAGCCGAATCAGGCTCAGAGTCCCGGAGGTGTCTCACGGGCGCCGCCGCACTCCCTCCAGGCCCGCATCAAAGCAGGTCAGAGCGGGTGAAGCGGCAGGCTGTTCAGATGTCCCTGAAGAGACCAGGCGGCCCCGTGACCCGCCGCGATGGGTGGTTGTGGGGCGCTGACCTGCATGGGTGGGCTGGCTTGGACGAGGAGAAGCGGCAGTTCTACCTCGCCGCCTACCCGGACAGGATCGGCGCGCTGGACGGTCTGCCCACGCCCACCCGCGATGAAGCCAACCGTTCAGCCCTGGACCTGCGTCTGAATGACTATGCACTGCGGGAAGACAGCCTTGGCTACCACGACCGGTACAACTACCGGCACCTGACCAACCTCAAGGACCGTCTGGAGAAGACGGACAGCGGCCCGGCAAACAAGCAGATGTACCTCCTCGGCTTCGGCACCGAGAAGGACGGCCGCGCCATCGTGGCCCTGGGTAACCCCGACAGCGCCCGGCACACCGCGGTCCTGGTGCCGGGAACGGACAACCAGTTGGACAACTACGGCGGACAGCTGAACCGCATCGAAAAACTGCAAAACGCGGCGGCAAACTCAACCGCAGCCGGAGAAGACGTCGCCGTGATCAGCTGGATGGACTACGACGCCCCCGAGGTCGACGGAAGCGTAATCACCCAAGGCCGGGCCAAGGCAGGTGAAGAAGACCTACGCAACTTCACCCACGGTCTCCGATCCGCACACGAAGGCGATCGCGGGCACCTCACCGTCATCGGCCACAGCTACGGATCTTCTATGACCGGTGCCGCCGATGCTGGCGGCACCGGACTGGACGCGGACGACATCGTTGTTGTCGGCAGCCCGGGCCTCACCGTGGAACGCGCCGACCAGCTACACGTGAATCCCCAACACCTGTGGGTCGGCGCTTCCGGGAACGACTTCGTCTCCAACTGGACCTCCGGACTCACACTCTCAGCGGACCCGAAGGACCCCGATTTCGGAGCCCAGAGGATGTATGTCGACACCTCCGGGCACAGCGGATATTGGGACGACGGCAGCCAGAGCCTCGACAATCAGGGCCGCATCATCGCCGGGCTGAAGCCGCGTCCCGGGCCGTCCAACTGATCCGAAAGAGACCGCAGACCATGCCCACAACACGGCGGGCCTTCCTCGCCCTTGCCCTCGCACTGCTTCTCGGAGGCTGCATGTCCGACAACGGCGTAAACGATCCCCTTCCCCGCATGAGTAAGGAGAAGGCGCAGGCCTGGGCCCAGCACTGGGTCGAGTCCATGGCCCGCACGACCAAGGTCGAGATCATCCCCGCCACGGCCAAGGCAAACTTCACCAGCTGCACCGGCAAGAACGGTGAGACAGCCGACGACAGCCGGTTCACCCTGATGTTCAACGCACGTGCCAAACTGCCCCGGGCTCGGTACAGCGAGGCAGCCAGGGCACTGAAAAGCGAACTTGAAGCCCAGGGATTCAAGATCGTCGGCTACCAGGAAGGCCCTGGGCAGGAGCGTGGCACCTACGGTGTTCAGGCCCGGCATCCGAAGGACAAGCACTATGTCTCCGCGGGTGACGTGGCCGATGATCAATGGAGTCTGTCCGTCGACACTCCCTGCCTCCTGCCCCCCGATGCTGAACAACAGAAGTTCTGACTGATTCCGAGCGGGGCTCGTCGACGAAGCCCGCCACGATCTGGCGGAAGCGGCGGCGCTGCTCTGGGGTAAGGCGCTCCATGAAGTTCCCCTTGATCACGGATACCTGGAGACTGGGATCTGAGAGGTTCCAGAGGAAGTAGTGCCAGGTGGGAAGCAAGTACACGAAGCGGTACTCCGACGACTACAAGCGGGACGCGATCGAGCTCGTGGGCTCGTCGGGACGGACGGTGACCGATGTCGCCCGCGAACTCGGCATCAACTCCGAGAGCCTGCACGGCTGGGTCAAGAAGGCCAGGGCGCGGGGACTGAGCATCGTGTTGCACCATCAGGATGCCACCGCTGCGGCACAGCGTCACATGCACGGCGCTGTGGCGCGGATCGAAGCGACGGGCCTGAAGACCGAAGCCCAGTCGTCCGCGTACGCGCAGATGCTCCGTACGACGCCGTACGTCGTGGCGGTGGCCGGTGACCGGCGGCAGGCGCTCGGGTCCGCCGATGCGATCGTCGCTAGGGTCGGTGCCGAGTCCTGATGTTCGAACTCGTCCTCGCAGGTCTTGTCCTGGCGGTCCCGGCAGGGTTGCTGATGCTGCGCCATGGCGCGAAACGGCCCCCGCCGTGGCACAAGCAGCCCGTCGCCCTCCTCGGTGCCGCCCTGATCTTCGGGAGCCTCGCGGCCAATGTGTGGGGCTTCGGCATCTTCTCAGGCGGTCTGGACGTACAGGAAACCTGCGAGCTCACCCTCCACACCACCTACGACCAGGCGTGGCGGGACCGTACAGGTGTGGATGGCACGTCTTACTTCCCGTTGTCCGACGCGTGCAACGAGCATGTCGGCCTCGTTCCCTCATGGGTGAACCCCACGATCGTCGCTCTCGCTGTCCTCGCCGTCGGCGCTCTTGTCCTTGCCCTCTTCCGGATCGCTCGCGCGATCCTCCACAGGGGGCAACCGGCCTCCTCGTGAGCGGTACAACCAGCTGTGGGCGTCTGCGCGCCCATGCTTTCGGCCTCGCTCCAGCCACCGCCTGGAG
The DNA here is from genome assembly GCF_042889785.1 of Streptomyces sp. NPDC002476. Lineage (NCBI taxonomy): Bacteria > Bacillati > Actinomycetota > Actinomycetes > Kitasatosporales > Streptomycetaceae > Streptomyces > Streptomyces sp. NPDC002476. Next base: position 134,555 of record NZ_JBIARH010000013.1, read on the forward strand.
CCCGCCCACCGGATTGGGGTGGCCGGTTTTCGGATGGCGTCCCGCCGACTGTACTCATTCGCGGTTCGGAGTGGTCAGTTCGGCTCGGACGGTCTTGCCGCTGGGCGGATGGGGAACCGTCTCCCAGCGGTTGGAGAGCGCGGCGACGAGTGCGAGGCCGCGACCGCCGGTATGGAGCGCGTCGCGTACTGCGACCCGGCGGTTCGTGCACCCCATTCGCTACCGCGTCGCCGAGAAGGGCCGCAGAGGCCGAGACTTGCTTCTTTTTTGAACGTGAACAGGCGCAGAGTCCCAGAGCTGTCACGCGGGTGCCGTCGCACCTCCTTCCTGCTTGCATTCGGGCAGGTCGAGTAAGCGTGCGACGGCACTACATTGTGGAGCCCCTCAGATGTCCCTGAAGATCTCGATCTGTGCCCCCACGGAGTTCAGGCGCTCCGCCAGCTCCTCGTAACCGCGGTTGATGACGTACACGTTGCGCAGCACGGACGTGCCCTCGGCCGCCATCATGGCGAGCAGCACGACCACGGCGGGGCGCAGCGCGGGCGGGCACATCATCTCGGCGGCGCGCCACCGGGTCGGGCCCTCGACCAGGACCCGGTGGGGGTCGAGGAGTTGGAGCCTGCCGCCGAGCCGGTTGAGGTCGGTGAGGTAGATGGCGCGGTTGTCGTAGACCCAGTCGTGGATGAGGGTCTGACCGTGTGCCGAGGCGGCGATCGCCGCGAAGAAGGGCACGTTGTCGATGTTGAGCCCGGGGAACGGCATGGGATGGATCTTGTCGATCGGCGCCTCCAGCTTGGAGGGGCGGACCGTGAGATCGACCAGTCTGGTACGGCCGTTGTCGGCGACGTACTCCGTCGTACGGTCGCAGTCGACGCCCATCTCCTCCAGCACCGCGAGCTCGATCTCCAGGAACTCGATCGGTACCCGGCGGATCGTCAGCTCGGACTCCGTCACCACGGCGGCGGCCAGCAGGCTCATCGCCTCGACCGGGTCCTCGGAGGGGGAGTAGTCGACGTCCACGTCTATGTGCGGGACGCCGTGCACGGTCAGAGTCGTCGTGCCGATGCCGTCGACGCGTATGCCCAGCGCCTCCAGGAAGAAGCAGAGGTCCTGGACCATGTAGTTGGAGGAAGCGTTGCGTATGACGGTCGTGCCGTTGTGCCGGGCGGCGGCCAGCAGCGCGTTCTCGGTCACGGTGTCGCCGCGTTCGGTCAGCACGATGGGGCGGCCGGGGGTGACCGCGTGGTCGACCTGTGCGTGGTACAGGCCCTCCGTCGCGGCGATCTCCAGTCCGAACCGGCGCAGCGCGATCATGTGCGGCTCGATGGTCCGCGTACCGAGGTCGCAACCGCCCGCGTACGGGAGCTTGAACGAGTCCATGCGGTGCAGCAACGGGCCGAGGAACATGATGATGGACCTGGTCCGGCGGGCGGCGTCGGCGTCGATGGCGTCCATGTCGAGCCGGGCGGGCGGGACGATCTCCAAGTCGGTCCCGCCGTTGATCCAGCGGGTTCGCACGCCGATGGAGTTCAGGACCTCCAGGAGGCGGTAGACCTCCTCGATGCGGGCGACGCCGCGCAGCACGGTACGGCCCTTGTTGAGGAGTGAGGCGCAGAGGAGTGCCACGCACGCGTTCTTGCTCGTTCTGACATCGATGGCGCCCGAGAGCCGGCGTCCTCCGACCACGCGCAGATGCATGGGCCCGGCGTAGCCGAGAGAAACGATCTCGCTGTCGAGCGCTTCACCGATGCGCGCGATCATCTCAAGGCTGATGTTCTGGTTGCCGCGCTCGATGCGATTGACGGCGCTCTGACTGGTGGCGAGCGCCTCGGCGAGCTGACTCTGTGTCCAGCCCCGGTGCTGACGGGCGTCACGTATGAGCTTGCCGATGCGTACGAGGTAATCGTCTGACATGGCGAAAGGCTATCTCAGATATGAGATGCGCCTTCCGGTGGGGTGCGCCGTTCGGGTGACGACGGTGCGCAGGCGCGACTATTGGCCGCTCACGTGCACGTCAGAGGCGCGGCACGGCACGGGTGGCACGTGCGTTCCATGGTCCACCCGGTCCGCCGCCCCGGCGCGCGGAGTGCGCCCGTTCGGGGACGGGGACGGGGACGGGGACGGGGACGAGGACGAGGACGAGGGGACGGGCGGGATCAGTCGGTGAAGCCGCCCTCGGCCAGGATGCCGTCGACCCGGGCGCGGTGCGCCTCCTGCCAGGTGTCGAGGGTCTCCCGGGCCTCCTCGGCGAGCTTCTTGCGGGCTTCGAGGAGCACTTGTTCGCGGCGGGCGCCCGGGGTGACCACGACGCCCTCTTCGTCGGCCACCACGATGTCGCCGGGGTGGACCTCCACTCCGCCGCACCGCACCGGGACGTTGAGCGGTCCGACGGCCTTCTTCACTCCCGGGACGGGCATGACGCCCCTGGCGAAGACGGGAAAACCCAGCTCGCGCACCTCGGCCAGATCGCGGATCACCCCGTCGGTCACGAATGCCGCGACCCCGCGACGCCGGGCGATGGCGCAGACGTTTCCTCCCGCGAGTGCGTAGTCCACGTCCCCCGCCTCGACGACGATGACCGAACCGGGTTCCGCGCGGTAGATGGCCGCGTGCAGCATCAGGTTGTCGCCCGGAGGGCACCGCACGGTGAACGCAGGTCCGGCCACGCGCGGGGGCGACGACCACAGCGGGCGGATGCCGATGTCCATGACGTGTTCGCGGCCCAGGAGTTCGGCGAGGATGGTCGGGGATATGCCGTCGAACGCGGCGATGTCATTCATGCTTCTCCTTCGCTCGGGTGCTCGCGCCACCGGGCGATGGCACGGCCCGTGTCGCAGTGGGTCAGGTGTCGTGCAGGCCGTCCCAGGGGGCGCCGAACCCGAGGCCGTCGGGGAGGAGTTCGGCCCGGTCGTCCTGGCCGTCGCCGTCCTCGTGGCGTTCCGTGACGAGGACGAAGAGCGCACCGTCGACCGTCAGCCGGAAGGGACGGACCGCGATGTCCCCGCACGCGTCCGGGAGGGCATGGGTGACCGTGGCCAGGAACCGTCCGTCCGCGTAGTGCCCGATGGTGTCGGTCCGGTGGTCCGGCTCGTGGGCGATGGGGACGACCGCGGGAACAGCCATGCCGGGATCATAGACACGGTGCCGGACGGCCGGGAAGACGGGCCAGGAAGGCCGTGAGTGTGGGCTCAGACGTGGAGTTCGGGCGGCAGACCCGTCCGGCGCAGGTCGGCGGGAAGGCGTCCCGTGTCGTTGCAGAGCAGCACGGAGGCGGGGCGGCCGGGGGCGTAACGGACGAGGTGGCGTGCGGCTGTTGCGGCCATGGCGTGCGGCGCCCTTCGACGAGTCCTGGTCCCTGCGTGTCCTGAATCCGTGGACGTCCTTCCGGGCGGACGGGGTTCCCGCAGCCGTCGCCCCGCCCTGCCGGTTCCGGCGCCGGCCGGCGGGCGGCGGAACGCGGGGACGCCGTCAGCCCTGGGGGTGCAGGGTCTCGGCCGCCACGGCCGAGACCGTCCGCGCCACGAGGGCGAGCGCGGGCACGTCCAGCTTCCACTGCTGCCAGTACAGCGGTACGTCCACACGCCGCCCCGGGGCCAGTTCGACGAGGGCGCCCGACCGCAGCAGGGGCTCCGCCTGCGGCTCCGGGACCAGCCCCCAGCCCAGACCGGAGGCCACCGCGTCGCAGAAGCCCTCCGACGTGGGGACGTGGTGGCGCAGGCGGCCGGCGCCCGAACCGTCGGGCGTGAGGGACCGGACGAACCGGTCCTGGAGGTCGTCACGCCGGTCGAAGACGATCACCGGCGCGTCGGCCAGGCGGCGCTCCAGCGGCCCCGACGACAGATGGCGCGCCGCGAACCCCGCACTCGCCACCGGCAGGTAGCGCGCGAGGCCCAGCGGGCGCACCGTGCAGCCCGCCACCGGCTGCGCCGACGACGTCACCGCCGCCATCACCTGGCCTTCGCGCAGCAGCGCCGCGGTGTGCGCCTCGTCCTCGCGGTGCAGGTCGAAGCAGATGGGCGGGTCCTGCGGCACCCGGGTCAGGACGGGCAGGAACCAGGTGGCCAGGGAGTCCGCGTTCACCGCGATGGGCACCCGGGCCGGGCCCGCCCCGGTCGCGATCCCCAGCTCCGCGCGCGCATCCCGTTCCAGAGCGGCCAGCTGGCGCGCGAACCGCACCACCACCTGCCCGGAGTCCGTCGGCCGCACCGGCTTCGTACGCATCAGCAGCACCCGCCCGGTGCGCTGCTCCAGCTCCTTGACCCGCTGGCTGACCGCCGAGGGCGTCACGTGCAGCGCCGCCGCGGCGGCGTCGAAGGTGCCCTCGTCGACGACGGCGAGCAGCGTACGCACCTGGTCGAAGGGGAGATCCGCCATCACGGCGGCTAATGCTACGTAAGAAACTTCAGCTGTACTGATGTCACGGCGGGCCATAGCGTCGGACGACATGAACAGCGGTGTCCTCTCGGCGGCCCTCGCCGGATTCGGTACGGGCATGTCCCTCATCGTCGCCATCGGAGCGCAGAACGCGTTCGTCCTGCGCCAGGGTGCTCGCGGGCAGGCCGTGCTCGCGGTGGTCGGCATCTGTGCCGCGTCCGACGCGGTCCTCATCGCCCTCGGCGTGGCCGGGCTCGGTGCCGTGGTCACCGCGTGGCCCGCCGCCCTGGCTGCGGTCGGCCTGGTCGGCGGCGCCTTCCTGATCAGCTACGGCGTGCTGGCCGCCCGCCGGGCGCTGCGACCCGCCGCCGGACAGTCGCTGACGGCGGGGGGCGCCGCCGCGGGCTCCGTCCGTGCCGCGGTGCTGACCTGCCTGGCCCTGACCTGGCTCAACCCGCACGTCTACCTGGACACCGTGCTGCTGCTCGGCTCGGTCGCCGCCGACCGCGGCCCGCTGCGCTGGGTCTTCGGTCTCGGCGCGATGCTGGCGAGCCTGGCGTGGTTCGCGGGTCTCGGCTACGGCGCCCGGCTCCTCGGCGGTGTCCTGGCCCGCCCCGGCGCCTGGCGGGTGCTGGACGCCCTGGTCGCGGCCACCATGCTCGCGATGGGCGTCCTGCTGCTGGCACGTACCTTCTGATCCCGCCCCTGCCGAAGGCCCGGACTCCGCGGCGGTCGGCCCTCGGCCGCGGCGGACACGGGTGCCCGCGCATGACCGGGCAGCGGTGATGTACTAGAGTTATCTCGACATCGAGATATTTGCCGAAGGCGCACCGCAGTCCGCCATCGGGTAAGGGTTACCTAACTAAGTCTTACCTTAACGGATGGGCGAGGGGCCGCAGGCGGCACCACGCGGCGCCCGCCGTAATGAGGCGCGGCGCGGAGTACGCGCACATTGATGAAGGAGACTGTCGTGTCGGCGAACAGCTTCGACGCCCGCAGCACGCTGCGCGTGGGCGACGAGTCGTACGAGATCTTCAGGCTGGACAAGGTCGAGGGCTCCGCGCGCCTCCCGTACAGCCTGAAGGTGCTCCTGGAGAACCTGCTCCGCACCGAGGACGGCGCGAACATCACCGCCGACCACATCCGGGCGCTCGGCGGCTGGGACTCCCAGGCGCAGCCCAGCCAGGAGATCCAGTTCACCCCGGCCCGCGTGATCATGCAGGACTTCACCGGCGTGCCGTGCGTCGTGGACCTCGCCACCATGCGTGAGGCCGTGAAGGAGCTGGGCGGCGACCCGGCCAAGATCAACCCCCTCGCCCCGGCCGAGCTGGTCATCGACCACTCCGTCATCGCCGACAAGTTCGGCACGAAGGACGCCTTCGGCCAGAACGTCGAGCTGGAGTACGGCCGCAACAAGGAGCGCTACCAGTTCCTGCGCTGGGGCCAGACCGCCTTCGACGAGTTCAAGGTCGTCCCGCCGGGCACCGGCATCGTCCACCAGGTCAACATCGAGCACCTGGCCCGCACGGTCATGGTCCGGGGCGGCCAGGCGTACCCCGACACCCTCGTCGGCACCGACTCGCACACCACGATGGTCAACGGCCTGGGCGTGCTGGGCTGGGGCGTCGGCGGCATCGAGGCCGAGGCCGCGATGCTCGGCCAGCCGGTCTCCATGCTCATCCCGCGCGTCGTCGGCTTCAAGCTGACCGGCGAGCTGAAGCCGGGCACCACCGCCACCGACCTCGTGCTGACCATCACCGAGATGCTCCGCAAGCACGGCGTCGTCGGCAAGTTCGTCGAGTTCTACGGTGAGGGCGTCGCCGCCACCTCCCTCGCGAACCGCGCCACCATCGGCAACATGTCGCCCGAGTTCGGCTCCACCGCCGCGATCTTCCCGATCGACGGCGAGACGCTGAACTACCTGCGCCTGACCGGCCGCAGCGAGCAGCAGGTCGCGCTCGTCGAGGCGTACGCCAAGGAGCAGGGCCTCTGGCTGGACCCGGCCGCCGAGCCGGACTTCTCCGAGAAGCTGGAGCTCGACCTCTCCACGGTCGTCCCGTCGATCGCCGGCCCGAAGCGCCCGCAGGACCGCATCGTCCTCGCCAACGCCGCCGCGCAGTTCGCCCAGGACGTCCGCAACTACGTCACCACCGCCGACGAGGCGGGCCAGGAGTCCTTCCCGGCCTCCGACGCCCCGGCCGTCAGCAACGGCATCCCGTCGAACCCGGTCCAGGTGACCGCCCCCGACGGCACCACCTACACGATCGACCACGGCGCCGTCACCGTCGCCGCGATCACCTCCTGCACCAACACCTCGAACCCGTACGTCATGGTCGCCGCCGCGCTCGTGGCGAAGAAGGCGGTCGAGAAGGGCCTGACCCGCAAGCCGTGGGTCAAGACCACCCTCGCCCCGGGCTCGAAGGTCGTCACCGACTACTTCGACAAGGCGGGCCTGACCCCGTACCTCGACAAGGTCGGCTTCAACCTCGTCGGCTACGGCTGCACCACCTGCATCGGCAACTCCGGCCCGCTGCCGGAGGAGGTCTCCAAGGCGGTCAACGAGCACGACCTGGCCGTGACCTCGGTGCTCTCCGGCAACCGCAACTTCGAGGGCCGGATCAACCCCGACGTCAAGATGAACTACCTGGCCTCCCCGCCGCTGGTCGTCGCGTACGCCCTCGCCGGTTCGATGAAGGTGGACATTACCAAGGACGCCCTCGGCGTCGACCAGGACGGCAAGCCGGTCCACCTCGCGGACATCTGGCCGACCGAGGCCGAGGTGAACGAAGTCGTCGCCAACGCCATCGGCGAGGACATGTTCAACAAGTCCTACCAGGACGTCTTCGCGGGCGACGCCCAGTGGCAGGCCCTGCCGATCCCGACCGGCAACACCTTCGAGTGGGACGCCGAGTCGACCTACGTCCGCAAGCCCCCGTACTTCGAGGGCATGACGATGGACCCGGCCCCGGTCGAGGACATCGCCGGTGCCCGGGTGCTCGCCAAGCTCGGCGACTCGGTCACCACCGACCACATCTCCCCGGCCGGTGCCATCAAGGCCGACACCCCGGCCGGCAAGTACCTCACCGAGCACGGTGTGGAGCGTCGTGACTTCAACTCCTACGGCTCGCGCCGGGGCAACCACGAGGTCATGATCCGCGGCACGTTCGCCAACATCCGGCTGCGCAACCAGATCGCGCCGGGCACGGAGGGCGGCTACACCCGCGACTTCACGCAGGACGACGCGCCGGTCTCCTTCATCTACGACGCCTCGCAGAACTACCAGGCCGTCGGCATTCCGCTGGTCGTCCTGGCCGGCAAGGAGTACGGCTCCGGCTCGTCCCGCGACTGGGCCGCCAAGGGCACCGCGCTCCTCGGCGTCAAGGCCGTCATCGCCGAGTCGTACGAGCGCATCCACCGCTCGAACCTCATCGGCATGGGCGTTCTCCCGCTCCAGTTCCCGGAGGGCGCGAACGCCGAGTCCCTCGGCCTGACCGGCCAGGAGACCTTCTCCTTCACCGGCGTGACCGAGCTGAACGACGGCACCACGCCGCGCACGGTCAAGGTCACCACCGACACCGGTGTGGAGTTCGACGCGGTCGTCCGCATCGACACCCCCGGTGAGGCGGACTACTACCGCAACGGCGGCATCATGCAGTACGTGCTGCGCAGCCTGATCCGCAAGTAGGCGACGCCGGGCGGCCGGTCGGCCGCCCGAACGGCAAGGGGCCGCATCCCGGAGCACCGGGGTGCGGCCCCGCGCGTCTTCGCGCGACACCCGGGGGCGGGCGCACCGCCCACCGGCCGGGGGAATGCGATCGTGGGCCCGCGGGTTCCCCGCACAGCGCCACTGGCACGGGGAAGGCACGGCCACTGGCACGGAGACGGCACAGGAGGCGGAACGCACCATGGGCGAGTTGATCCTGATCCGGCACGGCGAGACCGAGTGGTCGCGGTCCGGTCAGCACACCAGCTACACCGATCTGCCTCTCACCCCGTTCGGCGAGCGCCAGGCCCTCGCGCTGACGCCCCTGCTCGCCGAGCGGCGGATCGCGCTCACCCTGGTCAGCCCCTCGGCGCGCGCCCGGCGCACCGCCGAACTCGCCGGGCTCGCCGCTCCGCGCATCACGTCCGATCTGCACGAATGGGACTACGGAGGCTACGAGGGCGTCACCACCGACGAGATCCACCGCACCCGTCCCGACTGGAACCTGTGGACCGACGGCGTCGCCCCCGGCCTCGACGCGCACCGCGGGGAGACTCCCGCCGAGGTCGGCGCCCGGGCCGACCGGGTGCTGGCCGAGGTGGCGCGCGAGGCGGGCCGGGACGGGGACATCGCCCTTGTCGCCCACTCCCACTTCCTGCGGGTGCTCACCGCCCGCTATCTCGGGCTGGCACCCGCCGGGGGCACGCTGTTCCAGCTCGCCACGGGGGCCGTGTCCCGGCTCGGCACGGAGCACGGCAATCCGGTGATCACGGCGTGGAACGTGTGCCTGCCGGAGAGCCTCTTCCCGCAGCGGACGCCGGAGGGGCCGGAGGGGCCTGAGCAGGCCTGAGCGGGCCTGAGCGGGCCTGAGCGGGCCTGAGCGGTGGGCGGGGCGTCGCCCCCGCCCGTACGGCCGTGGCGCGCCCCGGCCGATGCCCCGAGGAGGGGCGCCGGCCGCGCACGTGGGAGAAGGCGGTGAGGAACGGGGGCGCGATCGAGGGGGACCGCCTCGACCGGTTCCGGGAGGCCGGACTCCGGCCGGGCGGTGGGCTCGAACGGCAGCCGCCCGCTGCCGGGCTCCCCGTCGACCAGGCTCTCCTTCACCTCGTCGCCGGTGTTCTCCGCACCGGCCCGGACGTCTGTCACTGTGTCGGTGACCTTGCCCGGTATTCCAGTGGAGAATCCGCCGTCGGCACCCGATGACCGCTTATTTCCGTCGGGACCCTCTTCGACGGTGTTGCGCCGGTCCGGTCGGCCTGCGTTCGATTCGAAAGTCGAACGGAATGTCCGTGCCGTAGATGGGCTTTTGGTCCCGCACGCCGTTTTCGGGCGACCGTGCCGCGGCGGGGGCGATCATGATCAATTCCGGTGAAGCCGCGATCGATGCGGTCGCCGCGGCCGTGTCACCCACGAGGTCCATGTCGGGGCCGCATGCCGAGCAGTACTTTCCGGAGGTGCATCCGGGCAACGTTGTCACGCCGATACGCATGGTGCGGCAGTGAGCCAAGTTCCGGATGTGTCAAGGGTGTTGGCGGCGTTTCGTCGAGGGAATCCACGGTGGTGCGGAATTGCTCGTGCCGGGGCCGGAACGTGCGAGGGGCACGTATCCGCGAGGTCTCAACTCGGGAAAGACTGCTGCTCAACTTGCATTCGATCTTGCTCAGTTGGGCGCGAGTGGACTATACCTGTCGGCGTCCGCGCAGCGTTTCACGGTGACGCGGGCAAGGGGGCGAGGGGTGGGTTCGCAGGGCACGAAGGTGTCCGCGTCGGCTGTTCTTTCCCGAACTCCCATTGCACGTGGCTAGCCTGAAACATCAGCACTACCCAAGCGCAACTGACCGCGGTGGCGGGGCCCTTCGCCTGAGGCGAATATCGACGGGCGACCGGTACACACCGCCTGAGTCCTGGAGAAGGCGAGGACTTGAGCATGGGATCCACCTCCGCCCACAAGAATGAGGGCCTCGGCCGTCGCGATGTGATCAAGCGATCGGCCGCACTCGGTCTGCTCACCGTGCCGACGATGAGCTTCCTGGCGTCGTGTGCGAGCGGCGGCGACGGCGGTGACGAGAAGGTCGAGAAGGGCAAGGTCACCAAGAAGAACCCGCTCGGCGTCAACGAGACGGCCCCGCTCGAAGTCGTCATCTTCAACGGCGGATTCGGTGAACAGTACGCCCTCGACGCGGAGAAGAGGTACAACGAGGCCTTCCCGAAGGCCCCGAAGGTCAAGCACGTCGCGACGCAGAAGATCCAGTCGCAGCTGCAGCCCCGGTTCAACGGCGGCACCCCGCCGGACCTGATCGACAACTCGGGTGCCGAGCAGATGGACATGGGCATCCTGGCCGGCAAGAAGCAGCTCACGGACCTGACGACGCTCATGGACGCCCCGTCCTACGACGACCCGAACAAGAAGGTCCGCGACACCCTGCGCCCGGGCGTCCTGGAGATGGGCCAGCTGGAGGGCGACCCGGTCTGGATCATGTACTACGCGTACACCGTGTACGGCGTCTGGTACTCGCAGACCGCGCTCGACAAGCTCGACGCGAAGTACCCGCAGACCTGGGACGAGATGCTCGCCCTGTGCGCGAAGGCGAAGAAGCAGGGCATCGCCGGCTGGACGTACCCGGGCAAGTACCCCTACTACCTGGCGTACTCGCTCTACCCGTTCATCGCTAAGATCGGCGGCCGCGAGGTCCTCGACCGGATGGACAACCTGGAGCCGAACGCCTGGAAGGACCCCGCGGTCAAGGCGGCGTTCGAGGCGTACTACGAGCTGTACCGGAAGGGGTACATCCTCCAGGGCACCCCCGGGCTGACCCACATCCAGTCGCAGACCGAATGGACCAAGGGCAAGGCCCTGTTCATCCCGAACGGTTCGTGGGTGGAGAACGAGGCGGCGCCGACGACGCCCGACGACTTCAAGATGATGGTGTCGGCACCGTCCGGCCTGGACGCCTCCGACAAGATGCCGTTCGGCACCATGTGGGCCTCCGGCGGCGAGCCCTTCATCGTCCCGGCCAAGGGGAGGAACCCCGAAGGCGCCATGGAGCAGCTGCGCATCATGCTCTCCGAGGAGTCCTCGAAGAACTTCACCAAGCAGGTCAAGTCGCTCACGTCCTTCAACGGCGGCACCGACGGCCTGACCCTGTCGACCGCCCTGCAGTCGGGTGTCGACGCGCTCAAGCTGGCCGGCGACAACGTGCTGAACCCGCGTCTCGAGGGCTGGTACTCGAAGTTCCAGAAGGAACAGGTCGGCATCGCCGGTCTCGGCGAGATGCTGGCGGGCCGCGCGACCCCGGCCGAGACCATCAAGAAGATCCAGGCCTTCGCCGACGCGACGGCCAAGGACCAGTCCATCAAGCACTACAAGCACTAGTGAGCAACCGTCACCAGCGGCGGCACCCGCGGAAAGATCGGGGTCGGTAAACGATGCAGCATGGCAAGTACCGTTTCATCGTGGGATTCCTGCTGGTCCCACTGGCGCTCTACGCGGTCTTCGTGATCTGGCCGTTCGTCCAGTCCATCTACTACTCGTTCACGGACTGGACCGGCCTGAGCCCCGACTTCAAGATGGTCGGGTTCGCCAACTACACGAAGATGCTCAAGGACGACATCTTCTGGAAGTCCTTGCAGCACAGCGTGCTGCTCGTGCTCCTGCTGCCGCTGGTGACGCTGGGCCTGGCGCTGTTCTTCGCCTTCATGCTCAACGTGGGGGGCCGACGGCGCAAGAACGCCACGATCTCCGGCGTGCGCGGCTCGGGCTTCTACAAGATCGCCTACTTCTTCCCGCAGGTGCTCTCGATCGTCATCGTCGCCCTGCTGTTCCAGTTCGCGTTCAACCCCCGCAGCGGCATGATCAACGGGACGCTGAAGACGCTCGGCCTGGACTCCGTCCAGCCGGAGTGGCTCGGCGACCCGAACCTGGCGCTCATCTGCGTGATGACGGTCCTGGTCTGGTCGACGGTCGGGTTCTTCGTCGTCCTCTTCTCCGCCGGCATGGCGTCCATCCCCAAGGACTTCTACGAGGCGGCGCTCCTCGACGGAGCCAGTCGCATCACCACGTTCTTCCGGATCACGCTCCCGCTGCTCTGGGACACGGTGCAGTCGGGCTGGGTCTACATGGGGATCCTGGCCCTCGGCGTGGAGGCGTTCACCGCCGTGCAGGTCATGACCGTGGGCCCCGGTGGTCCCGACTACTCGACCACGGTCCTGCCGCTGTACGTGTACCAGACGGCCTTCCGCGACGGGCAGGCCGGATACGCGACGACGATCGGTGTCGGGCTGCTCGTCGTCACCATGGCCTTCGCCGCCATCGTGATGCGTCTGGGCCGGCGCGAGCGGCTGGAGTTCTGATGCGGCGATCAACGGGAATCCCCGGCAGGCACCACAGGTCGGCCTCCGTGTCCGGCTCGACAGTACGAGGTGAGTACGCGTGAAGACCACTGACACCCCGCCCGCGGCCCCGGCGCGGCGACCGGCCCCCGTGACCCGGGCGACGGCGCCCGCGGCCAAGGAGAAGAACAGCGAGGGCCAGGTCCTCAACGTCTTCTCGCACGGCGTGCTGATCATCTGGGCCATCCTGGTCGTCATGCCGCTGCTCTGGGCGGTGATGGCGTCGTTCAAGACGGACGACTCGATCCTGTCGACCCCGTGGGAACTGCCCGACACGCTGCACTTCGAGAACTGGTCGCGCGCCTGGAGCCAGGCGCACATGAGCGACTACTTCCTCAACACCATCGTGGTGGTGGGCTGTTCGCTCGTCGGGACCCTTCTGCTGGGCTCCATGGCGGCGTACGTCCTGGCCCGGTTCGACTTCCCCGGCAACCGCTTCGTCTACTTCCTGTTCATCGGCGGGATGAGCTTCCCGATCATCCTGGCGCTGGTGCCGTTGTTCTTCGTCATGAACAACATGGCCCTGCTGGACACGCGGCACGGACTGATCCTGGTCTACATCGCGTACTCGCTGCCGTTCACGGTCTTCTTCCTCACCTCGTTCTTCCGGACGCTGCCGACCTCGGTGGCGGAGGCGGCGATGCTCGACGGAGCCTCGCACACCCGGACCTTCTTCCAGGTGATGCTGCCGATGGCGAGGCCCGGCCTGATCAGCGTCGGGATCTTCAACTTCCTCGGACAGTGGAACCAGTACATGCTGCCCACGGTGCTGAACACCGACCCGAACCAGCGGGTGCTCTCCCAGGGGCTGGTCGAACTGGCCAACAGCCAGGGGTACAAGGGCGACTGGTCCGGCCTGTTCGCCGGTCTGGTGATGGCGATGCTGCCCGTCCTCGGGGCGTACATCGTCTTCCAGCGCCAGGTCGTGGCGGGGCTCACGGCCGGGGCGGTGAAGTAGCGCCGCGCCCCACCCCGCCGTCCCGCTCCAAAACCGCCCGTCGGCCCCGTGCCGACGGGCGGTTCCGCGTGCGCAGGCCCCCTTCTCCGGGGCCGGACAGGGGGAGCGGTGGCACGTGCCCGCGCGGATCCCGGCCGGGCACGCCGTTCGGGCGGCGGGTGCTTTCGGGTGGGCTCGGAGGCTCAAGGTCTTGACGGGGAGTGCCGCAAAACGCTCAGCTTGGAGTTCACATCTTGGAGAGAACACTAGGAGTGAGTCGATGGAGACTCCGGGGTCGCAGACATCCCTGCATCGCGCCAACCTGGAGCGGGTCGTGCGTGCGGTACGCATGGCCGGCTCGCTCACCCAGGCGGAGATCGCACGGAGCACCGGCCTTTCGGCGGCCACCGTCTCCAATATCGTTCGTGAACTGAAGGAAGGCGGCACGGTCGAGGTGACCCCCACCTCGGCGGGCGGCCGCCGGGCCCGCAGCGTCTCGCTCAGCGGCGACGCGGGCATCGTGGTGGGTGTCGACTTCGGCCATACGCATCTGCGGGTGGCGGTGGGCAACCTCGCCCATCAGGTGATCGCGGAGGAGGCCGAGCCGCTGGACGTCGACGCCTCGTCCGAGGAGGGCTTCGGACGCGCCCAGCGGCTGGTCGAACGGCTGATCGGGGCGACCGGGATCGGCCAGGACAAGGTGATCGGGGTGGGGCTCGGCGTGCCCGGCCCGATCGATGTCGAGTCCGGAACGCTGGGCTCCACGTCGATCCTGCCGGGCTGGAAGGGCATCAATCCCCGTGAGGAACTGGCGGGGCGCCTCGGCGTGCCGGTGCACGTCGACAACGACGCCAACCTCGGGGCGCTCGGGGAGCTGGTCTGGGGGAGCGGCCGGGGGGTGAAGGACCTCGCGTACATCAAGGTCGCCGACGGCGTCGGGGCGGGCCTGGTGATCGACGGCCGCATCTACCGCGGGCCGGGCGGCACGGCCGGCGAGATCGGGCACATCACGCTCGACGAGTCGGGGCCGGTGTGCCGCTGCGGCAACCGGGGCTGCCTGGAGACGTTCACGGCGGCGCGCTACGTCCTGCCGCTGCTCCGGCCCGGCCACGGCCCCGACCTCACCATGGAGGGGATGGTCGGGCTGGCCCAGGAGGGGGACCCGGGCTGCCGCCGGGTGGTCGCCGACGTCGGGCGCCACATCGGCAGCGGGGTGGCCAGCCTCTGCAACCTGCTCAACCCCAGCCGGGTGGTGCTCGGCGGGCCCCTCGCCGAGGCGGGCGAACTGGTGCTCGCGCCGATCCGCGAATCGGTCGCCCGTTACGCCATCCCCAGCGCCGCCAGACAGCTCTCGGTGCTGCCCGGGGCGCTCGGGGGGCGGGCCGAGGTGCTGGGCGCGCTCGCCCTGGTGCTCAGCGAGATGGGGGATTCCACCCTTTTGGGAAGCGCCTTGCCGACAAAGGGCCCTGCCTTCACTTAGAGAATGAATGGCACCGTTGTCATCTTGTTAATGATTTACTCCTTGACGCTCACTGCAAGGCCGAGTTGACTGCCTGCCACCTCGGCCGCGGTGCCGCGGCCTCGTCATGGAGGCAATCCGTATGAAGAACGCAACGACACGTCGCATCGTCATAGGAACGGCCGCACTCTCCATGGCCGTCTCCCTCGCCGCCTGCGGCAAGGCCGGCGGTGACGACACGGCCGGCGGCGGAGGTGACGGCAGGACCATCGGTCTGCTGCTGCCGGAGAACAAGACCACCCGGTACGAGACCTTCGACCGCCCTCTCATCGAGGCGAAGGTCAGGCAGTTGTGCGGCGACTGCGAGGTCAAGTACAGCAACGCGGCGCAGCAGAGCGACACCCAGAAGAAGCAGTTCGACGCCCTCGTCACGCAGGGGGTGAAGGTCATCATCCTGGACTCCGTCGACTACAAGGCCACCAAGTCCTGGGTGCGGCAGGCCGAGAAGAAGGGCGTCGAGGTCGTCGCGTACGACCGCCTCGCCGAGGGCCCGATCTCCGCGTACGTGTCGTACGACAATGAGAAGATCGGCCGCCTCCAGGGCGAGGCGCTGGTCAAGGCGCTCGGTGCCAAGGCCGCGGAGAGCGGCGTCGTCATGATCAACGGCTCGCCGACCGATCCGAACGCCCCGTTCTTCAAGAAGGGCGCGCACAGCGTCCTGGACACCCGGGTCAAGAAGATCGTCTACGAGCAGGACATCCCGGACTGGTCCCCGGACGAGGCCAACAAGAAGATGGGCGCGGCCATCGACTCCCTGGGCAAGGGCGGTTTCCAGGGCGTCTACTCCGCCAACGACGGCATGGCCGGCGGCATCATCACAGCGCTGAACAAGCGCGGCATCAAGGTCCCGGTCGGCGGCCAGGACTCCGAACTCGCCGGTCTCCAGCGGATCCTCAAGGGCGACCAGGCATTCACGATCTACAAGCAGATCGAGCCGGAGGCGGAGACCGCCGCCGAGATCGCGGTCAGGCTCCTCAAGGGCAAGAAGTTCGACGATCTGACTCCCACTCAGGTCGACAGTCTCTCGGGGGAGTTCAAGGGCATCCCGGCCCGGTTGTACGACGCGCAGGTCGTGACCGGGGAGAACGTCGCGAGCACGATCATCGCCGACCAGGTGTACAAGGCCGCGGAGATCTGCACGCCCGAGTACAAGGCGGCCTGCGAGGCGGCGGGGATCAAGTAGGGCGCCGCGCTCCTGTTCGGCCCGTGCCATGAGCCGGCTCGGCATCCGTCCCGGTCCGTACCCGGTCACGGTCCCTACCCGGTCCTGGTCCGTACCCGTCCCCGGCCCGTCCGCGGTGACGCTTCCGTACCCGGCCGGTGCCGTTTCCGAGTCGGTCCGGCGGCCCGGGCGGTTCCCCGGTCCGGGCCGCGGCCACGGGCCTCCCGGCCGTCCGGCGCCCGCCCCGTCGGCGCCCCGCAAGCAGGGGTGTGCGCCGGACCTCCCCCCACGCACCCCCGTGCTCGGCACACCATTCCCGCCGGTCAGGCGGTGAAGGAGATGATTCACGTGTCCGCTCCACCCGTGCTGGCGTTACGCGGAATCTCCAAGCGGTTCGGCGCCGTCCAGGCGCTCACCGACGTGGACCTGGAGATCCGCTCCGGTGAGGTCGTCGCCCTGGTCGGCGACAACGGCGCCGGCAAGTCGACCCTCGTCAAGACCGTCTCGGGCGTCCACCCGATCGACGAAGGCGTCATCGAATGGGAGGGCGCACCGGCCCGTGTGAGCCGGCCGAACGACGCCCAGGCCCTCGGAGTCGCCACCGTCTACCAGGACCTGGCACTCTGCGACAACCTCGACGTCGTCGCCAACCTCTTCCTCGGCAGCGAACTGCGCAAGGCGTCCGTCCTCGACGAGATCGCGATGGAGAAGCGCGCCCGGGAACTGCTGGACACCCTCTCCATCCGCATCCCGAGCGTCCGGACGCCCGTCGCCGCGCTCTCCGGAGGCCAGCGCCAAGTCGTCGCCATCGCACGAGCGTTGATCGGCGACCCCAAGATCGTCATTCTGGACGAGCCGACCGCGGCCCTCGGCGTCGAGCAGACCGCCCAGGTGCTCGACCTCGTCGAGCGGCTGCGCGAGCGCGGCCACGGTGTCCTCCTCATCAGCCACAACATGGCCGACGTACGGGCCGTGGCGGATCGGGTCGCGGTGCTCCGGCTCGGCCGCAACAACGGCTTCTTCGACGTGGCGGGCACCACCCACGAAGAGATCATCGCCGCCATCACCGGCGCCACCGACAATGCCGTCACACGCCGCCGGGCCCGCAGGGCCACGAAGGAGGACGCGAAGTGAGCGACCTCGCCAAGTCCCCCGATCTTCCCGACGGTTCCGGGAACTCCGAGAGCTCGCGGTCCCCGGAGGCCGCGGAGCGTCCCCGCAACCCCGGGAACCCCGCGACCCCGGCGCGGACCGCGTCCGAGCGGCCTGCGGAAGCATCCGTTCCCGCCGCCGACCCCCGGCTGCTCGTCCGCGAGGCGAGCTTCAGGGGGTACTGGGCCGAATTCGGCCGCAAGGTGCGCGGAGGCGATCTCGGCTCGCTGCCGGTCCTCGTCGGCCTGGTCGTCATCGCGATCGTCTTCCAGCTCCGGAACGACAACTTCCTCTCCGCCGGTTCCGTCGCCAACATCGCCGTCTACAGCTCCGGCCTCGGCATCATGGCGGTCGGCATCGTGTTCGTCCTGCTGCTCGGCGAGATCGACCTCTCGGTCGGCTCCGTCGCCGGGGTCGGCGCGGCCGTGTGGGCCGTGCTCGACGTCAACCGCGGCTGGAACGAGTGGCTCGCGATCGTCGCCGCCCTGCTCTCCGGGGCGGCCCTCGGCGCACTGCACGGCTTCTTCTTCGCCCGGATCGGCGTACCGGCCTTCGTGGTCACCCTGGCCGGATTCCTTGGCTGGAGCGGGCTCCAGGACTGGATGATGGGCGGCGAGGGATCGATCAACACGCCGTCCGGCAGCGTCGTCGAGGACCTGACCAACTACTTCTTCGAGGACAAGGCCGCCGGCTACGGGCTCGCCCTGGTCGCCGTCCTCGCGTACGCCGCCTCGCTCCTGGTGGACGGCCGGCGCCGCCGGGCCGCCGGCCTCCCCGCCCGTACCGACGGCGAGGTCGTGCTGCGCACCGCGGCCGTCGCGGTCCTGTGCTTCGCCGTCGCGTACGTGCTGAACGAGCCCCCGGGGGCCCGGGGGCTGCCGCTGGCCCTGGTGCTGTTCCTCGCCGTCCTGGTCGTCGCGGACCTCGTCGCCCGGCGCACGAGCTTCGGCCGCCGGGTCTTCGCCGTCGGCGGCAGCCCGGAGGCCGCGCGCCGGGCCGGTATCGACGTCGCCCGGGTCCGGATCGCCGTGTTCGCGCTGTCCGGCACGCTCGGCGCGTTCGGCGGCCTGTTCATCGCCAGCCTGTCCGGCGGCGCCACCAAGAGCGTCGGCGGCGGCAACACACTCATGCTGGTCATCGCCGCGGCCGTCATCGGCGGCACCAGCCTCTTCGGGGGCCGCGGCAAGGTCTGGTCGGCGCTGCTCGGCATGATCGTGATTCAGTCGATCCAGCAGGGGCTGAACATGATCGGCATGGCCAACGCCATCCAGTACATGATCACCGGCGCGGTGCTGCTGGCCGCCGTGGTCATCGACTCGGTCTCCCGACGCACCCAGAAGACCGCGGGACGCGCGTGAGCCCGCACCGCCCGGCTTCGGGGTCCGGTGCCCGTCCCGGCGCCGGGCCCCCGCGCGGTCCCGGGCCCGTCACGCACCGTGCGTGCGCGGGCCCGGCGCACGCCGTCGCGTACCGGGTGTGCACGCGGTCGTGTTCCGGTCGTGTACCGAGTCCGTCCCGAACGCCCCGCCCGATGACCCCCCGAACGGACGGAACACTAGACTCATCGGATCGGCATGCTTGACCCAGCTCAAAACGCAAGGAGGCACGGTGACACAGCCGCGCGAAACGCGTCGTGCAAGGGCGGCGGTGGGCGGGTGGGATCTGCTGACCCGCATCGCTGGACCGCGTGACCTGGACCGGCTCACTCCCGAGCAGCTGGACCGGCTCGCCGAAGAGATCCGGACCTTCCTCGTCGACGCGGTCTCGAAGACCGGCGGCCATCTCGGCCCCAACCTGGGTGTGGTGGAACTCACCATCGCCCTGCACCGGGTCTTCGAATCGCCAAAGGACAAGGTGCTGTTCGACACCGGTCACCAGAGCTATGTGCACAAGCTCCTCACCGGTCGTCAGGACTTCTCGAAGCTCAAGAGCAAGGGCGGCCTCTCCGGCTACCCCTCCCGCGCGGAGTCCGAGCACGACATCATCGAGAACTCGCACGCCTCCACCGTGCTCGGCTGGGCCGACGGCCTGGCCAAGGCCAACGAGCTGCTCGGCAAGGACGACCACGTCGTCGCGGTCATCGGTGACGGCGCACTCACCGGCGGCATGGCCTGGGAGGCGCTGAACAACATCGCCGCGGCCAAGGACCGCCCGCTCGTCATCGTCGTCAACGACAACGAGCGTTCCTACGCGCCGACCATCGGCGGTCTCGCCAACCACCTCGCGACGCTGCGCACCACCGACGGCTACGAGCGTTTCCTGGCCCGGGGCAAGGACATCCTGGAGCGCACCCCCGTCGTCGGGAGGCCGCTCTACGATACGCTGCACGGCGCGAAGAAGGGGCTGAAGGACTTCATCGCCCCGCAGGGCATGTTCGAGGACCTCGGCCTGAAGTACGTGGGCCCGATCGACGGCCACGACATCGAGGCCCTGGAGTCCGCGCTCCAGCGCGCCAAGCGCTTCGGCGGACCGGTCATCGTGCACTGCCTCACCGAGAAGGGCCGCGGCTACACCCCCGCCCTCCAGGACGAGGCCGACCGCTTCCACGCCGTCGGCAAGATCCACCCCGACACCGGTCTCCCGGTCGCCACCGCGGGCCTCGACTGGACCTCCGTCTTCGGCGAGGAGATGGTCAAGCTCGGCAAGGAGCGCAAGGAAATCGTCGCGATCACCGCGGCCATGCTCCAGCCGGTCGGCCTCACCGGGTTCGAGAAGGAGTTCCCGGACCGGATCTACGACGTCGGCATCGCCGAGCAGCACGGCGCGGTCTCCGCGGCCGGTCTCGCGACCGGCGGGCTGCACCCGGTCTTCGCGGTGTACGCCACCTTCCTCAACCGCGCCTTCGACCAGGTCCTGATGGACGTCGCGCTGCACAACTGCGGAGTGACCTTCGTCCTCGACCGGGCCGGGGTCACCGGCACCGACGGCGCCTCGCACAACGGCATGTGGGACATGTCGATCCTGCAGTGCGTGCCCGGACTCCGGATCGCCGCCCCGCGCGACGCCGACCAGGTGCGCGCCCAGCTCCGCGAGGCCGTCGACGTCGACGACGCACCGACCGTCGTCCGCTTCTCCAAGGGCGCGGTCGGCCCGGCGGTCAAGGCCGTGCGCCGGGTCGGCGGCATGGACGTCCTGCGCGAGCCCGGCACCGACCGGCCGGACGTCCTGCTGGTCTCCGTCGGCGCGCTCGCTCCGATGTGCCTGGAGATCGCCGACCTGCTCGACGCCCAGGGCATCTCGACGACCGTGGTCGACCCGCGCTGGGTCAAGCCGGTCGACGACGCCATGGCCCCGCTCGCCGAGCTGCACCGGGTCGTCGTCACCGTCGAGGACAACAGCCGGGCCGGGGGCGTCGGCTCCGCCGTCTCCCAGGCGCTGCGCGACGCCGGGGTGGACGTGCCGCTGCGCGACTTCGGCATCCCGCCGCGCTTCCTGGACCACGCCTCCCGCAAGGAGGTCATGGCCGAGATCGGGCTGACCGCGCCGGACATCGCCCGCCAGGTCACGGGTCTGGTCGCCAGGCTCGACGGGCGTTTCGGAACGGGCGCGGACGACGACTCCGTGGGCGGCGGCTCCATGATCGAACCGGTCCGCGACTGACGTCCTCACCCGGGCTTCCCCGGCGGGCCGCCGGTCCCGCGTGCGGCACGGTCCGGTACGCGCGACGCGGTCCGTGAACCGGGCGGATCCGGGCCGATCCGGTCCGGTCCGTACGAGCGACCTCCGGCACGGCCGAACGGGCCGGTCGAACCACCCTGTACGAGTGGTTCGACCGGCCCGTTCGCGTGAAATCCTCCGGTGCACGGTCCTTCGCCGCCGAAGCTCCCAAATCATGGCGTACACGACGAGTGCGTGGAGGTACGCCGGTGACCGCCCAGCAGGACACACCACCCAGCAGTGACGGACTGTTCCGGACCAAGACGGTCGAGCAGTCCATCCGCGACACCGAGGAACCGGAACACGCGCTCAGGAAGTCCCTCTCCGCGCTGGACCTCACCGTCTTCGGAGTGGGCGTCATCATCGGCACCGGCATCTTCGTGCTCACCGGCAAGGTGGCCAAGGAGACCGCGGGTCCGGCCACCGCCGTCGCGTTCGTGCTCGCCGGAGTCGTCTGCGCCCTGGCCGCGCTCTGCTACGCCGAGTTCGCCTCCACGGTCCCGGTCGCCGGTTCCGCGTACACCTTCGCCTACGCCTCGCTCGGTGAACTCGTCGCCTGGATCATCGGCTGGGACCTGGTGCTGGAGTTCGCCCTCGGCACGGCGGTGGTGGCGGTCGGCTGGTCCGGCTACGTCCGCTCGCTGCTGGACAACTTCGGCTGGACCTTGCCGGACGTGCTCTCGGGAACGGATGTGGCGAAAGGATTCGGCTTCGACATCCTGGCCTTCGTCCTGATCCTCGTCCTGACCGTGGTGCTGGTGCTGGGCATGAAGCTCTCGGCCCGGGTCACGTCCGTCGTGGTCGCCATCAAGGTCGCCGTGGTACTCGCCGTGATCATCGCGGGACTTTTCTTCGTCAAGGCCGAAAACTACCGGCCGTTCATCCCCGAGGCGCAGCAGCAGCCCCCCGGTTCCGGGCTGACCGCGCCGCTGATTCAGCTGATGGCCGGGTACGCGCCCACGAACTTCGGCGTCATGGGCATCTTCACCGCCGCCTCCATCGTCTTCTTCGCCTTCATCGGCTTCGACGTGGTGGCGACCGCGGCCGAGGAGACGAAGCTCCCGCAGCGCGACATGCCGCGCGGCATCCTCGCCTCGCTGTTCATCTGCACCGCGCTCTACGTCGCCGTGTCCCTGGTGGTCACGGGCATGGAGCACTACACCCGGCTGTCCGTCGAGGCCCCGCTGGCCGACGCGTTCAAGGCCGTCGGTCATCCCGTCTACGCCGGGCTCATCAGCTTCGGCGCAGCGATCGGCCTCACCACGGTCTGTCTCATCCTGCTGCTCGGCCAGACCCGGGTGTTCTTCGCGATGAGCCGGGACGGGCTGCTCCCGCGGTTCTTCTCCAGGACGCACCCGCGCTTTCGCACCCCGTACCGCCCGACCGTCCTGCTGGGCGTGGTCATCGCGGTCGTCGCCGGGTTCACCAGCCTCCACGAACTCGCGACGCTGGTGAACATCGGCACGCTCTTCGCGTTCGTCGTCGTCGCCCTGGGGGTACTGGTGCTGCGCCGCACCCGCCCCGAGCTGCACCGGGCCTTCCGCACCCCGTGGGTCCCGCTCGTCCCCGCCCTGTCGGTGATGGCCTCGGTCTGGCTGATGCTCAATCTGCCGGCGGAGACCTGGCTGCGGTTCGCCGTCTGGATGATCCTCGGAGCGATCATCTACTTCGTGTACGGGCGCGGGCACAGCGGGCTCAACGAGCCCGTCGGCCGACCGTAGGGCCGGGCGGCGACCGCCCTCAAGGGCGCGAGGGCCGCACCGCGCGCGGCCCCACGCACCGCGCGCCGTACGCCTCGACGCGGCGCCGCAGTTCCCGGTCCGCGGTGACGACGACACAGGCGCGGTCGCCCGCCGCCGCGGCCAGTTCCACGATCCGGTCGTCCCCGCTCCCGGGGGCCGGATCCACCCGCACCCCGGGGACCGGGTCGACACCCCGGGCAGCGCCCTCGACGACCAGCACCAGATCGACGGGGCCGGGGACGTCCGCCGGCCCGTGCCCGGCCAGCGGGACCAGCGCGTCGCGCAGCCGAACGGCCGCGCCGTGCCGGTCCCGCCACCAGCCGTCCGGCACCGACCCGACCACGTTGGCCGCGTCGACGATCACCAGGGTGGTCCGTTCGTTCACCATGCCGGAAGCGTGCCACGCGCCGACGGCCCGTGCGGCGGCGACCGCACGCGCCGGGCGTCTCGCGCGCCGACCGCCGCAGGTCCGTCAGCCGTCGGTGGCGGGGGACTTCTTCGCCGGCTCCGGGATCGGGGCGTCCTCGCGGATCGCCTTCCACAAGGTCCTGGCCTGCGGCTGCGCCGGCGCGGGGCAGACCGCGTTGCCGATGCCGCGCACCAGCAGTTCGCGGGAGACCGTCTCGCGGTTCTTGCCGCTTTCCGCGCCGATCCGGATCGTGTACTGGTGGTGGACGTGCTCGGCCCCCTCGGCGACCGGCGGCGTGGAAAATCCCGAACCGGTTGCGATTCGGACCTTTTGGGTGCACGAAAGCGGGCCGTACACACGAGGTGTACGGCCCGCCGTGGTTCCGCTTGTGCGTTTCTCGTGAAGCCGGACCGGGCGTGTTCCAGTGGGTTATGCGGGAACGCTCGCCACGCCCGGTGCCAGGAAACGCTTGCCGTTGACCCGCTCCGAGACGCCCTCACGGTCCAGGTACGGCGTGATGCCGCCCAGGTGGAAGGGCCAGCCGGCGCCGGTGATCAGGCAGAGGTCGATGTCCTGGGCCTCGGCGACGACGCCCTCGTCCAGCATCAGACCGATCTCCTGCGCCACCGCGTCCAGGACCCGGTCGCGGACCTGCTGCTCGGTCAGGACGATGTCGCCCTGCTTGAGGAGCGCGGCGACCTCCGGGTCCAGCTCCGGCATTCCGGAGTCGTACACGTAGAAGCCGCGCTTGCCCGCCTTCACGACCGCCGCGAGGTTCTCGGAGACGGTGAACCGCTCCGGGAAGGCGCGGTTCAGGGTCTCGGATACGTGCAGGCCGATCGCCGGGCCGACCAGCTCCAGCAGCACCAGCGGGGACATCGGCAGGCCGAGCGGCTCCACCGCCTTCTCCGCGGTCTCGACCGGGGTGCCTTCGTCGATGACGTTCTGGATCTCGCCCATGAAGCGGGTGAGGATGCGGTTGACGACGAACGCCGGGGCGTCCTTCACCAGCACCGCGGTCTTCCTCAGCTTCTTCGCCACGGCGAACGCCGTGGCCAGCGCGGCGTCGTCGGTCTTCTCGCCCCGGACGATCTCCAGCAGCGGGAGGATCGCGACCGGGTTGAAGAAGTGGAAGCCGACGACCCGCTCCGGGTGCTTCAGCTTCGACGCCATCTCCGTGAGCGAGAGGGACGAGGTGTTCGTGGCGAGGATCGCGTGCGCCGGGGCGACGGCCTCGACCTCCGCGAAGACCTGCTGCTTGACGCCGATCTCCTCGAAGACGGCCTCGATGACGAAGTCGGCGTCGGAGAAACCCTCCGCCTTGTCCAGCACACCGGAGACCAGGGCCTTGAGGCGGTTGGCCTTGTCCTGGTTGATACGGCCCTTGCCGAGCAGCTTGTCGATCTCGGTGTGGACGTAGCCCACGCCCTTGTCCACCCGCTCCTGGTCGATGTCGGTCAGCACGACCGGCACCTCCAGGCGGCGCAGGAACAGCAGCGCCAGCTGCGAGGCCATGAGACCGGCGCCCACGACACCGACCTTGGTGACCGGACGGGCCAGGTTCTTGTCCGGGGCACCGGCCGGGCGCTTGGCGCGCTTCTGCACCAGGTTGAAGGAGTAGAGCCCGGCACGCAGCTCGCCGCCCATGATCAGGTCCGCGAGGGCCTGGTCCTCGGCGTCGAAGCCGGCGCCCAGGTCGCCGTCCTTCGCCGCCGCGATGATGTCCAGCGCGCGGTACGCGGCCGGGGCGGCGCCGTGCACCTTGGAGTCGGCGACGGCCCGGCCCCGGGCGACGGCCTGGTCCCAGGCGTCCCCGCGGTCGATCTCCGGGCGCTCCACGGTGAGCGTGCCGTTCAGCACGTCCGCGGTCCACGCCAGCGAACGCTCCAGGAAGTCGGCGCCCTCGAAGAGCGCGTCGGCGATCCCGAGATCGAAGACCTGCTTGCCCTTGAGCTGACGGTTCTGGTTCAGCGAGTTCTCGATGATCACCGAGACCGCGCGGTCGGCACCGATCAGGTTCGGCAGCAGCGCGCAGCCGCCCCAGCCCGGAACCAGTCCGAGGAAGACCTCGGGCAGCGAGAAGGCGGGCACCGCCGTGGAGACGGTGCGGTACGTGCAGTGCAGCCCGACCTCGACCCCGCCGCCCATCGCCGCGCCGTTGTAGTACGCGAACGTGGGGACCGCGAGGCCGGCCAGACGACGGAAGACGTCGTGGCCGCCCTTGCCGATGGCCAGCGCGTCGGCGTGGTTCTTCAGCAGCTCGACGCCCTTGAGGTCGGCGCCGACCGCGAAGATGAACGGCTTGCCGGTGATGCCGACACCGACGATCGCGCCCTCGGCGGCCTCCTTCTCGACCTGGTCGACGGCGGCGTTCAGATTGCCCAGCGACTGCGGTCCGAAGGTGGTCGGCTTGGTGTGGTCCAGGCCGTTGTCCAGCGTGATCAGGGCGAAGCGGCCCGCTCCGGCCGGAAGGTCGAGGTGGCGTACGTGCGCCGATGTCACGACCTCGTCGGGGAACAGCTCGGCCGCACCCTTCAAAAGCTCTGCGGTGGTGCTCACTTGCTGCCTCCGGCGTCCTTGTGGTGAGGGTTCTCCCAGATGACCGTGGCGCCCATGCCGAAGCCGACGCACATGGTGGTGAGGCCGTAGCGGACCTCCGGCTGCTCCTCGAACTGGCGGGCCAGCTGTGTCATCAGGCGGACGCCGGAGGAGGCCAGCGGGTGGCCGTAGGCGATGGCGCCGCCGTACTGGTTGACGCGCGCGTCGTCGTCGGCGATGCCGTAGTGCTCCAGGAAGGCGAGCACCTGCACGGCGAACGCCTCGTTGATCTCGAACAGGCCGATGTCCCCGATCGACAGGCCCGCCTTGGCGAGGGCCTTGTCGGTGGCCGGGATCGGGCCGTAGCCCATCACCTCGGGCTCGACGCCCGCGAAGGCGTAGGAGACCAGGCGCATCCTGACCGGCAGGCCGTTCTCGCGGGCGAAGTCCTCGGAGGCGATGATCGAGGCGGTGGCGCCGTCGTTCAGACCGGCCGCGTTGCCGGCGGTGACCCGGCCGTGGACGCGGAACGGGGTCTTGAGGCCCGCCAGGTTCTCCAGCGTGGTGCCCGGGCGCATCGGCTCGTCGGCGGTGACCAGGCCCCAGCCCGTCTCTTCCCCAGGCTCTCGGCTTCGCTCGAGCAGGGGAGACCCCATCGCCTCCGGGTTGGTGCGGCGCACGGAGATCGGCACCAGGTCCTGCTGGATCCTGCCGTCGGCGTACGCCTTGGCGGCCTTCTCCTGCGAGCGGACCGCGTACTCGTCGGCCCGCAGCCTGGTGATCGACGGGTAGCGGTCGTGCAGGTTCTCCGCGGTCATGCCCATGAACAGGGCGGACTCGTCGACCAGCTTCTCCGACACGAAACGCGGGTTCGGGTCCACGCCCTCGCCCATCGGGTGACGGCCCATGTGCTCGACACCACCGGCCACGACGACGTCGTACGCGCCGAAGGCGATGGAACCGGCCGTCGTGGTGACGGCGGTCATGGCACCCGCGCACATGCGGTCGATGGAGTAGCCGGGGACGGACTGCGGCAGACCGGCCAGGATCCCGGCGGTACGGCCCAGCGTCAGACCCTGGTCGCCGATCTGGGTGGTCGCGGCGATGGCGACCTCGTCGACCTTCGCGGGGTCCAGGGCCGGGTTGCGGCGCAGCAGCTCCCGGATGGCCTTCACGACGAGATCGTCGGCGCGGGTCTCGTGGTAGATGCCCTTCGGGCCCGCTTTGCCGAACGGGGTGCGGACGCCGTCGACGAAGACGACGTCCCGGATGGTACGAGGCACGGTGGCTCTCCTCCAGGGTGCGGGATGGCACTGCTGCGGAGCGCGCCCGAGGGCACGCCGTTCCCTCATGCTACTTGCGGGTAACCAGACTGCCCACCCCTTGCGACCGGAGCGGCGAAGGTCACACGGAGGCGCGGCGGCGCACGCGACCGCCACGGCTCCGGCACGCCCCCGGCCCGGGAACGGCGAACGCCGGACGGGGCCGAGGAAACGGCCTGTCCGGCGTCCGGTGGCGCGGCGTGCGGCGGTGCGGCGTGCGGCGCTCGTTCAACCTGGCGTGATTACGCCCCTCGGTCGGCGGAATCTCACGCCTTCGAGGAGAATGCGCGCGCCAGGAGCGGGGTCACCAGTTCGATCTGCCAGTGCCGGGCCCCGTAGCCGATGAGCGCGGCCTCGATCGCGTCCGGCGTCGCGCTCCCGGGCGGCTCCCAGCAGATCCGGCGCACCGTGTCCGGCGTGATCATGTTCTCCTGCGGCATGTGCAGCCGTTCGGCGAGCTCCGACACCGCCGCGCGGGCGGCGGCCAGCCGTGCCGCCGCGGCCGGGTCCTTGTCCGCCCAGGCGCGGGGCGGCGGCGGACCGGCGACGGCCTGGCCGGGCTGGGGCAGCTCGGAGTCCGGCAGGGCCTTGGCCCGGTCGACGGCCGCCTGCCACTGCTCCAGCTGTCGGCGGCCCATGCGGTGGCCGAAGCCGGGCAGGGCGGTCAGCGCGTGCGCGTTCGCCGGGAGCGCGAGCGCTGCCTCGACGATCGCGGCATCGCTCAGCACCTTGCCGGGCGAGAGGTCCCGGCGCCGGGCCACCCGGTCGCGGACGGTCCACAACTCCCGCACCACCGCCAGCTGGCGGCGACGACGGAGCTTGTGCATGCCGGAGGTGCGGCGCCACGGGTCCTTGCGCGGGGGAGCGGGCGGCGCGGTGGCGATCGCGTCGAACTCCTCCCGGGCCCACTCCAGTTTGCCCTGCCGGTCGAGCTCCTTCTCCAGGGAGTCGCGGAGGTCGATCAGCAGCTCCACGTCCAGCGCCGCGTAGCGCAGCCAGGGCTCGGGCAGCGGCCGGGTGGACCAGTCGACGGCGGAGTGGCCCTTCTCCAGGGTGTACCCGAGCACGCTCTCGACCATGGCGCCGAGGCCGACCCGGGGGAAGCCGGCCAGTCGGCCGGCCAGTTCGGTGTCGAACAGTCCCGTGGGAGTCATCCCTATCTCCCGCAGGCAGGGCAGGTCCTGGGTGGCGGCGTGCAGGATCCACTCGCTGCCGTGCAGTACCTCCCCGAGCCTCGACAGATCGGGGCAGCCCACCGGGTCGATCAGCGCGCTGCCCGCGCCTTCGCGGCGGAGCTGGACGAGGTAGGCGCGCTGGCCGTAGCGGTAGCCGGAGGCGCGCTCGGCATCGACGGCCACTGGTCCGGTGCCCGCGGCGAACGCCGCGATCACCTGGGCGAGGGCGTCGTCGGAGGCCACCACCGGAGGAATGCCCTCGCGAGGTTCGAGCAAGGGGATCGGCGCCGGGGCGACGTCGTCCGGGGGAGCGCCCCCGGTGGTTCGCAGTGATGTGTCTGCTGCGGTCTCTTGGGCGTCGGTCACGTGTCAAGGGTATCCGTGGATGTACGGCGCCCGTCGACGGAACGTTCCGTCGACGGGCGCCGATGCATGCAAACCAGCCGGTCCCGGCGGCCGGGGGAGTTGCCGGGGCGCGCAGGGTCAGTGGATGATGCCCGTCCGCAGGGCGACGGCGACCATTCCGGCACGGTCGCCGGTGCCGAGCTTGCGGGCGATCCGGGCGAGATGGCTCTTGACCGTCAGGGCGGACAGCCCCATGGAGACGCCGATGGCCTTGTTGGACTGGCCCTCGGCGACCAGCCGGAGGACCTCGACCTCGCGGCCGGACAGCTCGCGGTAGCCGCCCGGGTGGCTCGGGGGGCCCGGCGGGCGGCGGTGCATGCGGGCGGCGTTCGCGCCGATGGGGGCGGCGCCCGGACGGGTGGGATGGCCGATGTTGGTCCGGGTGCCGGTGACGACGTAGCCCTTCACACCGCCTGCGAGGGCGTTGCGGACCGCGCCGATGTCGTCGGCGGCGGAGAGGGCGAGGCCGTTCGGCCAGCCGGCGGCCCGGGTCTCGGACAGCAGGGTCAGCCCGGAACCGTCGGGCAGATGGACGTCGGCTACGCAGATGTCGCGCGGGTTGCCGACGCGGGGACGGGCCTCCGCGATGGACGACGCCTCGATGACGTCACGTACTCCGAGGGCCCACAGATGGCGGGTGACGGTGGAACGGACGCGCGGGTCGGCCACGACGACCATGGCCGTCGGCTTGTTCGGGCGGTAGGCGACCAGGCTTGCGGGCTGCTCTAGGAGAACGGACACCAGGCCTCCTGGGGAGTGGCGGGACGGGCCGGCTCGGGGATGAAGCCGGGGCGCACCGTGCTTGAAGGGTCATTGACCTCTTCGGCAGCGGACCCGTCCTCCTTTAGAGGAAGATCGCGATTTGCTGAGTAACAATTCGGGCAAATCGGACGCGCGATCGATTGTACGAAAAAAATGTCGGTAATTCCGCGCAAAGTGTGACGCGGTGTTCGCCTGTGGTGACGCGGCGTCAACGGGGCGGGAGGGGGGCGGCTCGGTCGGGGCTCCGCCACCGGAGTGTCAGGGGACCTGGGGGCCGCGCCGCTGCGGGAGCGTGACCACCGCCGCGTCGGCCGGACCCGACGGAGGCAGGCCCGCGATCTGGCACAGCAGATCGCCCCACGCCATCAGATGCGCCGCCGTGTCCGGCGCCCCGCCCCGGCTCTCGCGCGGTGTCCACGACGCCCGGATCTCGATCTGTGTCGCCGGCCGCCGCGCCCCCAGCGCGCCGAAGTAGTGCGACCCCGCCAGGGTCACCGTGCCGCCCGCCGCTCCGTACGACAGCCCGCGCGCCTCCAGCGCGCCGGTCAGCCACGACCAGCACACCTCCGGCAGCAGCGGATCGGACGCCATCTCCGGTTCCAGCTCCGCCCGCACCAGGGTCACCAGACGGAAGGTGCCGTGCCAGCCCTCGTGCCCGTCCGGGTCGTGGAGCAGTACGAGACGGCCGTCGGCCAGATCCTCCTCGCCCTGCACGACCGCCGCCTCCAGCGCGTACGCGTACGGGGCGAGCCGCTTGGGCGGGTGGGTCGGCTCGACCTCCAGTTCGGGTCGCAGGCGCGCCGAACGCAAGCCGTCCAGCGCCGACCGGAAAGCGGGCGGCGTGGAGTCGCCCTCCGCGCCGTCCTTGTCGTCAGCGCCGTCGGGTCGATCGGAGAACTGTTCCTGAGCCGGAGCCATGCGGGGAAGAGTAGGCGGAACGGGAGCCGCGTGCAGGGAGGGACACCCGGCCGGGTACGACCTGGGGAGCAACAGGGAGCCCGCTCCCTGTTGCTCCCCAGGTCGTCAGGGCCTCGTCCACGATTGTCGGCGGCATCGCGATGTCGGGGACCTCCACCTCCGGCGCTGTCGTCGGTCGCCGACGCTCCTCCCCCGAGCTCTCAGCTGCTTTCGAGCAGGGGAGGCCCCATCCGCCTCCCTCCTCCGTCCTGGATCCGAAGGCCCCGGACGCCGCTCCTGCTCCCACTGCAGGCCGTGGACGGGGTCGCCCCGGCTTCGTGCGAAGATTCTGGGTGTGAGTGCCAACGATCGCCCCATGGGCCAGCAGACGAAGACCTCCGCCACCCATGAGTCGGCGTTTCTCAAGGCATGCCGCCGCGAGCCGGTGCCGCACACCCCGGTCTGGTTCATGCGTCAGGCGGGGCGGTCGCTGCCCGAGTACCTCAAGGTGCGCGAGGGCATCCCGATGCTCGACTCCTGCATGATGCCGGAGCTCGTCGCGGAGATCACCATGCAGCCCGTGCGCCGTCACAAGGTGGACGCGGCGATCTACTTCAGCGACATCGTCGTCCCGCTCAAGGCCATCGGGATCGACCTCGACATCAAGCCGGGCGTCGGCCCGGTCATCGCCGAGCCCTTCCGCACCCGCGCCGACCTGGCCCGGCTGCGCGACCTCACGCCCGAGGACGTGTCCTACGTCACCGAGGCGGTCGGCCTGCTCGTCGCCGAGCTGGGCGCCACCCCGCTCATCGGCTTCGCGGGCGCCCCGTTCACGCTCGCCAGCTACCTCGTGGAGGGCGGCCCGTCCCGCAACCACGAGCACACCAAGGCCATGATGTACGGCGAGCCGGAGCTGTGGGCGGACCTCCTCGACCGGCTGGCCGACATCACCGGTGCCTTCCTCAAGGTGCAGATCGAGGCCGGCGTCTCGGCCGTGCAGCTCTTCGACTCCTGGGTGGGCGCGCTGTCCTCCGCCGACTACCGACGCTCGGTGCTCCCCGCCTCCGCGAAGGTCTTCGAGACCGTCGCCCCGTACGAGGTCCCGCGCATCCACTTCGGCGTGGGCACCGGCGAACTCCTCGGTCTGATGGGCGAGGCGGGCGCGGACGTCGTCGGCGTCGACTGGCGCGTTCCGCTCGACGAGGCCGCGCGCCGGGTCGGCCCCGGCAAGGCGCTCCAGGGCAACCTCGACCCGGCGGTGCTGTTCGCGCCAACCGCGACGGTGCGGGAGAAGACCCAGGAGGTGCTGGACGCCGCCGCCGGTCTGGAGGGCCACGTCTTCAACCTGGGCCACGGTGTGATGCCGTCGATGGACCCGGACGCCCTGACCCGGCTCGTGGAGCACGTGCACGAGCGGACCGCGCGCTGAGGGAAACGTTTGGGCGGGTGCCCGCGGCCGGGACGAGCCGGCCGCGGGCACCCGCCGGGCTCTCAGGCGGTGCCCGCCCGCCGCAGCGCCGTCACCGTCTTGCGGGCGGCCACCAGGACCGGGTCCCAGACCGGTGAGAACGGCGGGGCGTAGCCGAGGTCCAGGGCGGTCATCTGGTCCACCGTCATTCCGGCCGTGAGCGCCACGGCCGCGACGTCGACCCGCTTCGCCGCACCCTCCCGGCCCACGATCTGCACGCCGAGCAGCCGCCCGGTGCGGTACTCCGCGAGCATCTTCACCGTCATCGGCCGCGCCCCCGGGTAGTAGCCCGCCCGGCCCGTCGACTCGATCGTCGCCGTGACGTAGCGCAGCCCCACCGAGCGGGCGTCCTTCTCGCGCAGCCCGGTGCGGGCGATCTCCAGATCGCACACCTTGCTCACCGCCGTGCCCACCACCCCGGGGAACGTCCCGTAGCCGCCCGCCACGTTGGCCCCGATGACCTGGCCGTGCTTGTTGGCGTGGGTGCCCAGCGCGATGTGCCGGGTGCGGCCGGCCACCAGGTCGAGCACCTCGACGCAGTCGCCGCCCGCCCAGATGTTGTCGTGCCCGACGACCCGCATCGACAGATCGGTGAGCAGGCCGCCGTGCGGGCCCACCGGGAGGCCGACGGCGTGGGCCAGCGTCGTCTCGGGCGCCACTCCGATGCCGAGCACCACCACGTCCGCCGGATAGGTCGTGCCGCCCGCGACGACCGCGTCGGCCCGGCCGTCCGGCCCGGTGCGGATCCCGGTCACCTCGGCCCCGTTGACCGTGGTGATGCCCAGGCCGTCCATCGCCTCGTGCACCAGCCGCCCCATGTCGGGGTCCAGCGTCGCCATCGGCTGCTCGCCCCGGTTCAGGACGGTCACCTCGAAGCCGTGCTTCAGCATCGCCTCGGCCATCTCGACCCCGATGTAGCCCGCCCCGACGACGACCGCCCGACGACGCGCCTCCGGTACCCGGTCCAGCGACTCCAGCAGCGCCTGCCCGTCGTCCAGCGTCTGCACCCCGTGCACCCCGGGCGCGTCGATGCCGGGCAGCGCCGGACGCACCGGACGGGCCCCCGTCGCGATCACCAGCTTGTCGAAGCCCGTCCAGTACGTCTCGTCGGTCTCCAGGTCCAGCGCTCGCACCCGCTGCCCGGCCACGTCGATCTCCGTGATCTCGGTGCGCATCCGCAGGTCGATGCCGCGGGCCCGGTGCTCCTGCGGGGTACGGGCGATGAGGTCGTCGCGTTCGGTCACGTCGCCGCCGACCCAGTACGGGATGCCGCAGGCGGAGTACGAGGAGAAGTGGCCCCGCTCGAAGGCGACGATCCCCAGCTCGTCGGGACCCCTGAGCCTGCGGGCCTGGGACGCGGCGGACATGCCCGCCGCGTCACCACCGATGACCACCAGTCGCTCCGTCGCCATTCCCGGTCCCTTCGACACCGATCCGAAGGGACCCACGCTACGACGCGGGGGGCCTCGGCGGGGAATGCGGTGGCACGGGAGTCCGCGCCGCCCGGCGCCCGCGCAGCCGGCGCAGCAGCAGCCGCCCCGCCACCACCAGCACCACGATCGTGACCAGGAACGGAGCCGTGGCCGCCAGCACCACGGAACCCCACCGCAGCACCGTGAGGAACGCGTCCCAGCCGTTGTCGAGCGCGTCCAGGAAGCCGGGCGGATCGTCGTCGTCGTTCGTCTCCGGCGCCGTCTCCGGCTCGGAGAGGTCGAGGGTGATCGTCGCCAGCGAGGTGCGGTCCTTCAGCGACGCCTGCTGGGCGAGCAGCGACTCCAACGCCGCCTGACGGCTGCTCAGTTCGCCTTCCAGCGTGACCACGTCGGAGAGCGCGTCGGCCCGGTCCATCAGCTTGCGCACCCGCGCCACGCTCGCGCGCTGGGACGCGATCCGGCTCTCCACGTCGACCACCTGGTCGGTGACGTCCTTCGCGGACGAGGTGCGCGACAGCAGCTTCCCGGTGCCCGCGAGGTCCTTCAGGACCGTTTCGTACGCGTCCTGCGGAACGCGCAGCACGATGTGCGACGTCTCGCGCGTCGCGTCGACCCGTTCGGTCTTCTCGTCGGCCACCAGGCCGCCGGCCTCGGACGCCGCCGCGCGGGCGGCCGCGGCGGCCTTCGGTACGTCCCGCACCTCGACGGAGAGCGTGGCGGTGCGGATGACGTGGACAACGGCGGGCGGGCCGCCGGTCTTCCGCCCGTCGGCCGGCGAACCGCCCGCGCCCTCGGCCACCTGCCCGGCCGAGGCGTCCGAGGCGGCTCGCTCGCGCGGCGCGGCGGCCTTCCCGCTGTCGGCGGAACGCGTCTCGCCCGCGTCGTCGCCGGCGCCGCAGCCGCTCAGTGCGAGGAGGCCGACCAGGAGCCCGGCGGCCAGGGCGGTGCGCGAACGGCGCCGGGTGCGGCGCGGATGTCTGGCTGTCTTCATGTGTGTCCCCCCGGGACGGGTCGTCGACGTTGCCGGTTCGACGTGCGGGGCCCGTCCGCGGGTTGCCCGATCCCGGTTTCGAAGCGGTCACGTTCGGGCCTCGAACCGGGTCTGAGAGAGTGGGGGCATGGAGCGTTCACTCAATCGCGCGCACACAGGCACGGGTCATGTCGTCGTCATAGGTGGCGGTATCGCCGGTCTCGCCGCCGCCCACCGGCTTCTCGGGGCCGGGCTGCGGGTCACCCTCCTGGAGGCCACCGACCGGCTCGGCGGCAAGCTGATGACTGGTGAGGTCGCCGGGACACAGGTCGATCTGGGCGCCGAGTCGATGCTCGCCACGCGCCCCGAGGCGGTGGAGCTGGCACGTGCCGTCGGGCTCGGCGACCGGCTCCGGCCGCCCGCCACGACCGCCGCGTCGGTGTGGACGCGCGACGCTCTGCGGCCCATGCCCAAGGGCCATGTGATGGGTGTGCCGGGCGATCCGGCGGCGCTCGGCGACGTGCTCTCCCCGGAGGGCCTCGCCCGTGTAGCCGAAGAACGCGATCTCACCCCGACCGCCGTCGGCGACGACGTCGCGGTCGGCGCGTACGTGGCGGACCGGCTGGGCCGCGAGGTCGTCGACCGGCTCGTGGAACCGCTGCTCGGCGGCGTGTACGCGGGCGACGCGTACCGGATCTCGATGCGGGCCGCCGTACCGCAGCTGTTCGAGGTGGTGCGGGAGGGCGGTTCGCTCCTCGACGGCGTGCGGCGCATCCAGGAACGGGCCGCGGCACGGCCGCGGACCGGCCCGGTCTTCCAGGGCATCGAGGGCGGCATCGGCACGCTCCCCGGGGCTGTCGCCGAGGCGGTGCGCGCGGCCGGAGGGGAGATCCTGACCGGAATCCCCGTCCTCGGTCTGACCCGGACCGGAATCGGCTGGGAGGTGCGTACCGACGGCCGGGTGATCGCCGCCGACGGCGTCGTGCTGGCCACCCCCGCCTGGTCCGCCTCCACCCTGCTCGCCGCCGAGTCCCCGGCCGCCTCCGCCGAGCTCGCCGGGGTCGAGTACGCGTCGATGGCGCTCGTCACCATGGCGTTCCGCCGTTCCGACACAGCCGGTACCGCGGCCCTCGACGGACGCTCCGGCTTCCTCGTGCCGCCGGTGGACGGGCGCACCATCAAGGCGTCCACCTTCTCCACCCGCAAGTGGTCGTGGGTCGCCGAGGCCGCTCCCGACCTCTTCGTCCTGCGCACCTCCGTCGGCCGGTACGGCGAGGAGGACCATCTGCACCGCGAGGACTCCGAGCTGGTGGGTGTGTCGTTGCGCGATCTCGCGGCGGCCACCGGACTGACCGCGGAGCCCGTGGACACCGAGGTCACCCGGTGGATCGGAGGACTGCCCCAGTACCCCGTGGGACACCTGGCCCGGGTCGCCCGGATCCGGGAGGAGGTCGCCAAGCTGCCCGGTCTGCGGGTCTGCGGAGCGGTCTACGACGGGGTCGGCATCCCGGCGTGCGTGGCGAGCGCCCACCGCGCCGCCGACGAGATCGCCGCCGGTCTCGCGGGCGGTTCCGGAGAAGAGATCATCGCCACGCCGACCCCGGTTCAGGGCACAGGGAGCGAGGCGGGACAATAGCCGTATGAGTGCGCCTGAGAAGATTCCCAACGCTGGTAAGAAGGCCAAGGACCTCAATGAGGTCATCCGCTACACGCTGTGGTCCGTCTTCAAGCTTCGTGATGTGCTCCCCGTCGACCGCTCCGGTTACGCCGACGAGGTCCAGGAGCTGTTCGACCAGCTCGCGGCCAAGGACGTCACCGTCCGCGGCACCTACGACCTGTCCGGTCTGCGGGCCGACGCCGACATCATGATCTGGTGGCACGCCGAGACCTCGGACGAGCTCCAGGAGGCGTACAACCTCTTCCGGCGCACCAGGCTGGGCCGGGCGCTGGAGCCGGTCTGGTCGAACATGGCGCTGCACCGCCCCGCCGAGTTCAACAAGTCGCACATCCCGGCGTTCCTGGCCGACGAGACGCCGCGCGACTACGTCAGCGTCTACCCCTTCGTGCGCTCCTACGACTGGTACCTGCTGCCGGACGAGGACCGCCGCCGGATGCTCGCGGACCACGGCAAGATGGCCCGCGGCTACCCCGACGTCCGGGCCAACACCGTCGCCTCCTTCTCGCTCGGCGACTACGAATGGGTCCTCGCCTTCGAGGCGGACGAACTGCACCGGATCGTCGACCTCATGCGTCACCTGCGGGGCTCCGAGGCGCGGATGCACGTCCGCGAGGAGATCCCGTTCTTCACCGGACGCAGGAAGTCGGTCGCAGACCTGGTGGCCGGGCTCGCGTAGCGAACGGGCTCCGACCACCCCAGCCCGGAAGATCAGACGGCGGGCACCGGCGCGTCACGCGTCGCCCGTCGTTCCAGCGACACCGGGTTCGGTTCCGGGTCCGCCGCGGGTTCGGCCCGCGGCGCCCCCGGGGATCGAGGGACGAGTGGATCGTCCCGCCCGTCGGTCCGTCCCGCCCCGCCCTGCCGGGCGCGGGTGTGCGGCACGTACGGGGGCACGCTGGGCCCGGCCTCGTTCGAGGCCGGGCCCAGCGTCGTATCCGGCGGGAGGAACCCCCTGCCGCTCCCGCGCCCGTCGCGCTGGGGAGTTGCGGCTCACCCGCCGACGAGGGCCGCGCGGGCGGCGCGCAGCAGCAGCGTGGTGCGGCCGGGCGGACGCCCGCCCGCCCGGTCCTTCCACCATCGGGTGAGGCGGCGCCGGGCCGCCCGGTCGGCCGGCCGGCCGGTGCTCAGCAGCTCCTCGGCGAAGTCGAGCGCGTCCCGTCGGTACCCCCCGGACATGGGACGGCGCGCGGCGTACGCGAGGAACGCCTCCCGGTAGCCGGAGCCCAGGATCTCCGGCAGTTCCGGCGCCACCTTGGCGACCACCCCCGCCCGTTTGGAGGCCAGGGCGCGGCTCTGGACGCCGAGACGGCGCTCGTCGAAGCCGGGCGGGGCGGGAGCGCCCGCGACGAGGGCACGGAGCAGCGCCGTCTGCGCCGCCGCGACCCGGTCGCGCACGGAGTCCGGGGGTACGGGGGCGGAGGGGAGCGCGGGAGCCGAAGAGACAGTCGGAGCCGACGAGGATGCCGGAGCCGGCGGGCGCGCGGCCGTCGGCGCGGACGGGCGCGCGGCCGTGGGGGGCGTGTCCTTCCCGGCGTGTGCGCCGGGGCCCGCGACGGGGCACGACGTGAGGTCTCCGGCGTGCGCGGGCGCGTCGGCGTCCGGGACGGCCGCCCGGTCCAGCGTGGCGCGGATCGCGGCCAGTTCGCCCGCCAGTTCCTCGGCCGGCGGGAAGTCGTCGTCGCGTTCCAGGAGAACGCCCGGCGGGTCGACCCGGGAGCGGAGTTCGGCCAGCACGTCGAGCACGGGCCGGGTGACCGGATGGGCATGGGTGTCGTGCCAGACGCCGTCCTTCTCCACGCCGCCCGCCACATGCACGTACGCGATGGCCTCCACCGGCAGCTCGTCGAGTGCGACGGCGGGATCCTCCCCGAGGTTGACATGGTTGGTGTGCAGGTTGGCGACATCGATCAGCAGCCGGACCCCGGTGCGCTCCACCAGCTCCGCCAGGAACTGCCCCTCCGTCAGCTCCTCGTCCGGCCAGGAGAGCAGGGCCGCGATGTTCTCCAGCGCCAGGGGCACCGGCAAAGAGTCCTGCGCGATCCGCACGTTCTCGCACAGTACGTCCAGCGCGTCCCAGGTGCGGGGCACGGGCAGCAGATGGCCCGCCTCCAGCGTCGGCGAGGCGGTGCGCGGCCCCCCGGCCCGTACGAACGCGATGTGCTCGGTGACCAGCGGCGCGGCGAGCAGTTCGGCGCGGGCCGCGAGGTCCGCCAGTCGGCCGGGGTCGGGGCGCTCGGCCCCGCCGAGGCCCAGCGAGACGCCGTGCGGGACGACAGCGACCCCGCGTTCCCTCAGCCGCAACAGTGAATCGGGCAGATGACCGGTGCAGATGTTCTCCGCGACCGTCTCCACCCAGTCGATGCCCGGCAGCGCTTCGACGACGTCCGCGATCTCCGGCCGCCAGCCGATACCGGTACCCAGTCTCATGCCGGCCCTCCTTCTTCTCCTCCGTGCAGGGGTGATGGCCCCGGCGGGCGGTGGCGAATCCGAAGAGGGGGACGTTCAGAGCTCGATCTGAGGTTCCCGGCGCTCCGAGGTGCCCGCCGAGGCCGTCGACGCTCAGTACCGTCCCGTTCCCGGTGACCGGCACCGGGAACGGGACGGAACGACTCACGGCCCTGACGGGCGCGGTCCGGTGGTCCAGCTGCTCAACGGCACAGGGCCGTGTCCACGACACCCTCGACGCGCTTCATGACCGCCTTGTCGGCCGGCCGGCCGGTCACCGCGACATGGGCGGCACGGCCGTCGCCCGTGACGCCGCCCCGGGTCTCGTATCCCGGGAAGCTGCCGCCGTGGCCCCAGTAGACACCGCCGCACGACAGCGGCATGCTCACGAGCCCCAGTCCGTACCGGGCACCGGGGCCGAAGTACTCGGCGGGGACGGTGGTGCGCATCTGGGCGAGCTGGGCCGGCGGGAGGAGGCGGCCGGCCAGGAGCGCGGTGAAGAACCGGTTGAGGTCGGAGTTGGTGGAGACCATCTGACCCGCCGCCCAGGCCCAGGAGGGGTCCATGTCCGTGACGTCGCGCAGCGGCGCGTCCGCTGATTCCCTGTCGTAGCCCTTGGGATGGGGTTCCCGGATGGTGATGTCACCGGGGGCGGGGAAGTAGGTGTGGCGCAGCCCGACGCGTTCGATGACGCGCCGGTCGATCTCCTCGGCGAGGGGGCGTCCGGTGACCTTCTGGACGATCAGGCCGGCCAGCACGTAGTTCGTGTTGCTGTACTCCCATTTCGTTCCGGGGGCGAAATGGGCCTCGTGCCGGAGGGCGATGTCGAGGAGTTCGCGGGGATCGAAGTAGCGCGGCCGAAGGTCTTCGTCGTCCGTGTAGTTGGGGAGTCCGCTGGTGTGCTGGAGGAGCTGACGGACGGTGATGCGGCGTCCGTCGATCCCTTCCCCGCGTACGACTCCCGGCAGATAGGTGTCGACCGGGGCGTCGAGGCCGATCCTCCCTTCGCCGACCAGCTGCAGGACGACCACAGCGGTGAACACCTTGGTGTTGCTGCCGATCCGCACCTGTCCGTCCCCGGGCACCTTCGAGCCGGTGGCCAGGTCACCGACGCCCGCGGTGTAGGTGCGGGTGCGGCCCTCGCGGTCCTCGACGCTCGCCAGCGCGGCGGGCAGGCCGTCGGTGCGCACCAGCGCCTCCAGGCCCTGCCGGACGGTGTCCGGTCCGGCCACCGCGGGCGGTGCCAGGGCACCGGCCGCCATGACGCCCACGGCCACCGCCGCCGCGGCCGAGACGACTCTGCGCCGGCCCTCCCGCCGCCGACCGGAAGAAAGAAACCTCTGCCATGCCTGTTCGCGCACGAGCCAACCCCTGCGGAGTGTCGGGAAACCGGAACGGTATCTGTCGGCCCAACACTTCCGTTCGCGACCGCAGGGCGCGATCCTGCTGCCCACCCGGCTTCGGGTAGGGCTGTCCCCCCGGTGCACACCGGGCCGAGGAGCAGCGGGGACGGAGCCCGTGGCGCCGGTCCCGGCCCGCCACGGACCAGCCGGACACGTCCTGGACGTCGTGACTGTGAGGTGAGGTCAGAGCCTATGGCCGCCGCAGGGCGGCAGGGACCCGACGCGGTGGTGTCCCTCGACCGCGACGGTCTTCCCGGGGGCGATCTCGGTGAATCCGGCGTCATGCACCAAAGGAAGGTCGCTCGCCGCGAGTTCTCGCCAGCGGTCCGTGTCCGCGGTGGCGACGGAGAGCGGGAAACCCGCCTCGCGCCACGCCTTGCGCTCCGTCTCCGACAGCTCCCACCAGGCGAGCTGCGCGCCGTGCCCGACCTGTGCCATCGCCTTGCCCGCCGTCATGCCAAGCTCCGGGTTCAGCCACAGCACCGGCCCCATTGGACCGGGTGCGGCCGGGGGCTCCGGGTCGTCCAGGTCCGTTCCCGACACCTGGAGCCTCGCCAGTTCCCTGGGCCAGCCGTCCAGAGGCACCGGAGGGAAGACCCGCACCTCGGCGCTCTCGCCCGTGACCGTGATGCCGGGCAGTTCACAGGCCCTGCGCCACTCGGTGCCGCGGGCCCGCCGTACCACCTTGCGGATCCGGGCGTCCTCCCAGTCCCGGATCGCCCGGGCCCATTCGCCCTCGTCCACCGAGCGCTCGTCGGAGAGCATCACGAGCACCGCGCGGGCGGCGGTCCGCAGGGCGTCGGTACGGGCCGGGGGCGTCGCCCTCTCGATGCGCACGACCAGCGGCAGGACGTACTGCGGCGCCTCGTCGCGGTTCGTCCGTCCGGACTCGAACGGGCTGTCCGCCGCCGCGGAACCGGACGCCAGTACGGCCGGGTCCGGGTCCGCGGCCGGGGACACGGGGGTGTTGTCGTCGTTCACTCGTACCAGTGTGCCAGCAGCCTCCGGACGCTCTTGTTGTGGGAACGGGCGGCTCCGGGCGAGGATGCACCGCATGAAGAGCGATCTCTTTTCCAGCGAATACCTGGCGCAGCAGGCCACGGAACCCGGGATGACCCTGCAGAACGCCAAGTCCATCAAGTACGCCGTCAACGGTGAGATGCACGCCCGTCAGGGATCGATGATCGCCTTCCGCGGCAACCTGCAGTTCGAGCGCAAGGGCCAGGGCATCGGCGGCATGCTCAAGCGCGCCGTCACGGGCGAGGGGCTGCCGCTGATGGCCGTCCGGGGCCAGGGCGAGGCCTGGTTCGCGCACGAGGCCGCCAACTGCTTCATCGTGGACATCGAGCAGGGCGACGCCCTCACCGTCAACGGCCGCAACGTCCTGTGCTTCGACCCCACGCTCGCCTACGAGATCAAGACCGTGAAGGGCGCGGGGATGGTCGGCGGCGGCATCTTCAACAGCGTCTTCACCGGCTACGGCAAGCTCGGCCTCATGTGCGAGGGCCACCCCATCGTGATACCCGTCACGGCTCAGCAGCCGGTGTTCGTCGACACGGACGCGGTGGTCGGCTGGAGCGCCCACCTCACCAGCTCGCTGCACCGCTCGCAGAGCTTCGGCTCGATGGTGCGCGGCGGATCCGGCGAGGCCGTCCAACTGCGCCTGGACGGCGAGGGCTTCGTGATCGTACGGCCCAGCGAGCTCAAGCAGGAGAAGGCGTCGGCCAACTGAGACTGGACGGAGCGGGACGCGCCACGGACTGAGGGGGCCGTGGGTGCTGGGCGGGGTCGACCTCGCTCTGCCCATGGGCCGTCCGGCCTCCGCCGTCCTTGCCGCCGCGGTCGCCGTGTTCACCGGTCGGCTCACCGCGCTGCGCGGCCGGGTGCGGGACGTGGCAGGCCCGGCGCACGGCGTGCCCGGGCCGACGATGCCCACGACCGCCCGGGCCTCCAGCACATCCACGAGACCGGCCCATCCGCGCCCCGGCACGGGCACCGCCGTACCGGCGCACGGATGCGTCACGGCGTCAGCGCCACGGCCCCGTCACCGCGAACGTCGTTCCCGGGGTGTAGCAGTTGACGTAC
Organism: Streptomyces sp. NPDC002476; assembly: GCF_042889785.1. Taxonomy (NCBI): domain Bacteria; kingdom Bacillati; phylum Actinomycetota; class Actinomycetes; order Kitasatosporales; family Streptomycetaceae; genus Streptomyces; species Streptomyces sp. NPDC002476. The sequence continues at coordinate 176,180 of NZ_JBIARH010000013.1, forward strand.
ATCGTCCTGCCGCCCGGGGCGAACGTGACCCCGGCGAACTCGCCCCACTCCGGCTTCTGCGGCGTTCCGATGTTCTGCCGTCCCCGCGCCATCGCGTACACCTCGCCGCCCCGTGTCAGGCCGAACACGTGCTGCGCGCCGTCGCCGTCCTCGCACACCATCAGCCCGCCGCCCGGGGCCAGGCAGATGTTGTCGGGCGACTCGCCGGGCAGCTGGACGTCCGTGCCGGGCCCGAACACGACGACCAGCGTGAGCCGGCGCCGCCCCGGCTCGTACCGCCACACCTGACCGTGGTGGTCCGCCGCCGAACCCTCCGCGCCACGTGCGTAACTGGAGACGAAGCAGACCGAGGAACCGCCCCAGTAGCAGCCCTCCAGCTTCTGCGCGTGCGTGATGCCCCGTGGCCCGAAGTCCTGGAAACGGATGGGGGTTTCGGCCGCCAGCGGGTCCGGTACGGGCACCCATTCCACGCCGTCGAAGCTCGCGCCGGCCTGCTGGACGGCGGACAGGTCGGGGACGCCCGGCACCCGCATGGCCTCCAGTCGGCCGCCGGCCCGCAGCGATCCCGTCCCGCCGAGAGGTTTGCGCGGCAGGAAGCGGTAGAAGAGCCCGAACGGCCGCTCGAAAGCGTCCTCGGTCTCGTACACGATCCCGTTCGCCGGGTCGATGGCGATCGCCTCGTGCTGGAAGCGGCCCATCGCGGTGAGCGGCACAGCCCCGGTGCGGCGCGGATCGGCGCCGTCCACCTCGAAGACGAAGCCGTGGTCCTTGGTGTAGCCGTTGGTGCCGGCCTTGTCCTCGGTCTCCTCGCAGGTCAGCCAGGTGTTCCAAGGAGTGCGCCCGCCCGCGCAGTTCACCGCCGTACCGGCGATGGCGACGCGTTCGCCCAAAACGTTGTTGCGGCCGTCCAGCTCCAGGGTGGTGCAGCCGCCCTTGCCCATCGGGTCGTAGGTGAGCCCTTCGACGGCCGGGACCCGGAACGCCGCGTCGGCGCGGTTCTCGTGGTTGCGCACGAGACGGACGTGCCCGTGCCGGCCCGCGAAGGCGGCCATGCCGTCGTGGTGGCTGGGGACCGGGCCCTCGCCGGAGCGGAGCGGGTCGCCCTCCCGGGACAGCACCCGGTGGCGGAAGCCCTTCGGGAGGTCGAGCAGACCGTCGGGGTCCGGAACCAACGGACCGTAGCCGCTGAGACCGGAGTGTCCGGCGTGGCCGCTGTGACGATCGAGATCCCGGGCGGAGGCAGTTCCGGCGAAGAGTTCGGAGAGGGCCCCGGCGAAGGCGATCGAGACGGCGACCGCGCCGCTGCCGGCCAGGACCTGCCGTCGGGTGGTGAGGGTCCGTGACGCCGCGGACGACAAGTCCCTTGACGGCGCGGACGCCGTGTTCCGTGAGGCTGCGGACGTCGTGTTCTGCGGCGCTGCGGACGTCGTGTTCTGTGACGATTCCGTGTTCCGTGACGATGACATGTCCCGCGATGCCGCGGATGACCTGTCCCGTGACGACGACGTGTCGTGTGAAGCTGCGGATGACATGAGGCGACTCCCTGCTGGCGGACAGGAGAAGTGACCCGCATGTGTGTACCACGCGCATCGGCGCGCGGGAACCACGCGGGTCACCGTGCCTCATGCGTGTCACCTGCCCCGGGACTGCCGATCACCCGGGCCCCGGCGGCCCGTGCGCCGGTCAGGCCAGGGACGCGGTGAGGGTGATCGTCGTGCCCGTGAGCGCCTGGCTCACCGGGCAGTTCGCCTTGGCGTCCTCGGCGGCCTCGGCGAAGCCCGCCTCGTCGAGGCCCGGTACCTCGCCCTGGACGGTGAGGTGGATGCCGGTGATGCCGGTGCCGGGCTGGAAGGTGACCTCGGCACGGGTGTTCAGCCGGGTCGGCGGGGTGCCGGCCTTCGCCAGCCCGTTGGACAGCGCCATCGAGAAGCAGCTGGAGTGCGCCGCCGCGATGAGCTCCTCGGGGCTGGTCTTCCCGTTCGCCTGCTCCGCGCGGGACGGCCACGAGACGTCGTAGTCGCCGATGCCGGAGGAGTCGAACGTGACGACGCCCTTGCCCTGGAGCAGATCGCCCTCCCAGACCGTGTGCGCCTGGCGCGTGGTAGCCATGGTGGATCCCTTCGAACGGTGTGCGCGGTGGATACGGGATGCCTCCGGTGCGCCCGTGCGGTACGCCCCGGAACCCGTGCGGTACCCCCGGGAAACGGGGCAGCACACACCCGAACCTACTGCGCCACGAGACCCTTCGCGTCGCGCGCCAGCGCCGTGAGCCGGGAGATCGCCCGGAAGTACTTCTTCCGGTACCCGCCGTTCAGCATCTCGTCGCTGAACAGCTTGTCGAAGGGCACACCGGAGGCGAGCACCGGCACCTCGCGGTCGTACAGCCGGTCGGCCAGGACGACCAGCCGCAGCGCGGTCGCCTGGTCGGGAACTGCCCGCACCTCGGTGAGACAGACCGCCCGCAGGTCGTCCGTCAGCGCGCCGTAGCGGCTCGGGTGGACCCGGGCGAGATGCGCGAGCAGTGAGGGGAAGTCGTCGAGGCTGGCACCCTCGGTGGCGTACGCGGCCCTGGTGACCTGTTCGTCGGTGAACGGTGCCGGGGCCTCGGGCAGTCCGCGGTGCCGGTAGTCCTCGCCGTCGATCCGCAGCGGGCGGAAGTGCGCGGACAGGCCCTGGATCTCCCGGAGGAAGTCGGCGGCGGCGAACCGGCCCTCACCGAGCTTGCCGGGCAGTGTGTTGGAGGTCGCCGCGAGCGCGACACCCTCCTCGACCAGCCTGCTGAGCAGGGACGACACCAGCACCGTGTCGCCCGGGTCGTCCAGTTCGAACTCGTCGATGCACAGCAGCCGGTGCCCGCTCAGCGTCTTCACGGTCTGCTGGAAGCCCAGCGCGCCGACCAGGTTCGTCAGCTCGACGAAGGTGCCGAACGCCTTCAGCGCGGGCGCGGCGGGCGTGGCGTGCCAGAGGGAGGCCAGCAGATGGGTCTTGCCGACGCCGTAGCCGCCGTCGAGATAGACGCCGAGGGGCGCGGCCGGCGCCGCCGCCTTTCGCGCGAACCACCGGCGCCTCGCGGAACCGCTGGCGTGCGCCCCGCCGAGCCCGGCCGCGAAGCCGCTCAGCACGTCGACCGCCTCGCGCTGGCTCGGCTGCTTCGGGTCCGGTACGTACGTATCGAAACGGACGGTGTCGAAGCGCGGCGGCGGCACCATCTCGGCGACCAGCCGGTCGGCGGGGACGTGCGGCTCGCGGGCGCACAGGGACAGCGGGGCCGTTTCGGCTATGGGGCTCTGCCCCGGCACGGCGGTGGAGGACGACACAACCCCCCACTCTACGGGCCGTGGAAGACTGCCGGACATGCGACGCCTGTTCCCTGTGACCGACCTGACAGCGACCGACGACGAGGGGGAGTGGAGCCTGGACGACCTGGCCGACGCCTACGCCTACCCCGACACGGACGGCCCCTGGCTGCGCGCCAACATGGTCTCGACGCTCGACGGCGCCGCCCAGCACGACGGGCGCTCGCAGCCGATCTCCTGCGCGAGCGACATGCGGATCTTCGGCACCCTGCGCGCCCTGGCCGACGTGGTCGTGGCGGGCGCGGAGACGGTGCGGCAGGAGGGGTACCGGCCCGCCAGGGCCCGAGAGGCGTTCGCGGCCCGCCGGGCCGCGGCGGGGCAGGGGCCCGCCCCGGCGATCGCCGTGGTGAGCGGCGGCCTGGACCTGGACTTCTCGCTGCCGCTCTTCGTATCGCCGCTCGTGCCGACCCTGGTGCTCACCGGTGCCGGGGCGTCGGCCGACCGGATGGCCGCGGCGCGCGCCGCGGGCGCCGAGGTGGTGATCGCGGGGGAGGGCTCCCGGGTGGACCCCGCCAGGGCCGTGCGGGAGCTGGCCGACCGCGGCCTGCGGCGGCTGCTGACCGAGGGCGGTCCCAGGCTGCTGGGCCAGTTCGTGGCGGCGGGGGTGCTCGACGAGCTCTGTCTGACCGTCTCCCCGATGCTGACCGCCGGGGACGCGCAGCGGATCGCGGGCGGTCCGTCGATGGCCGTGCCGGAACGATTCGCCTTGGCATCGGTCCTGGAGGAGGACGGGTTCCTGTTCACCCGTTACCGTCGGGGCCGGCACGAGGACCGTCGGGGCTGACACACGGCGGAACTCGTCGTTCCGTTTAACTTCCGGTGGGCACAATTACTCTCACAGTCCCCGTGCGAGCACGGGGAAGGATGGTTTCAGCAGAGACCGGCGACGGTTACTGAAGCAGAAGGGCACCCGTGGTGTTCACCAGCGTTTTGATGATCGAGAAGGCCCTCACTTCCGAGGACGTCGATTTCGTCACCACCTTGCACGGTGACGAGTCGACCTCCTTCGTCGTGCTCATACAGCCGCGCGGTGACCAGGCCGACGTCCTGTTGCGGGCCATCGACGACCTGGCGATGGGCGAGCTGAAGGAAGCCGCCCGGGAGATCGAGGAGCCGGAGGGCAAGGACGCCCGGCAGTCCGCCGAACTGGCGCTCGAAGTGTCGCTGAAAGCGCTGCGGCAGGCGGGATCCGAGGCGGTCGGGCAGGTGGTCGAGGACCACCCGCTGGACAAGCTGAAGTCCGTGGTCGAGGAGGCGGAGGCGGACGAGGTCATCGTGCTGACCGCGCCGCACTACGTGGAGGAGTTCTTCCACCGGGACTGGGCCTCGCGCGCCCGCCACAAGGTCGGCGTACCGGTGCTCAAGCTCTTCGCGCACAGCGAATAGGCTTGGCCCGCGGTCCGGAGTGGAGTGGCACCGGTCCGCGACCGAGAACGCACCCAGCACCCGGAGGACTCGCACATGACACCCGGTATCCCCGCCGCCATGGAACGGCCGCACTTCATCGGCATCGGCGGCGCCGGGATGTCGGGCATCGCGAAGATCCTCACCCAGCGCGGTGCGAAGGTCGCGGGCAGTGACGCCAAGGAGTCCGGCACGGCCGAGGCGCTCCGGGCGCTGGGGGCGACCGTCCACATCGGGCACGCCGCCGGGAACCTGGCGGACGACGCCTCGTGCGTGGTCGTCTCCAGTGCCATCCGCCCCGACAACCCGGAGCTGGTGCGCGCCGCCGAACTGTCCGTCCCGGTCGTGCACCGCTCCGACGCGCTGGCCTCCCTCATGGGCGGCCTGCGCGCCATCGCGGTGGCCGGCACGCACGGCAAGACGACCACCACGTCCATGCTGGCCGTCGCCCTGTCCGAGCTGGACCTCGCCCCCTCGTACGCCATCGGCGGCGACCTCGCCGGCCCCGGCACCAACGCCGCGCACGGCGAGGGCGAGATCTTCGTCGCCGAGGCGGACGAGAGCGACCGCAGCTTCCAGAAGTACGACCCCGAGGTCGCGATCGTCCTCAACGTCGAACTGGACCACCACGCGAACTACGCCTCGATGGACGAGATCTACGAGTCCTTCGAGGCGTTCACCGGCAAGATCGTCCCCGGCGGCACGCTGGTGATCTCCGCCGACCAGCCCGGCGCCGTCGAGCTGACCGGACGCGTACGCGACCGCTCCGGACCGAACGTCGTCACCTACGGCGAGGCCGAGTCCGCCGACGTACGCGTCCACAGGATCACCCCGCGCGGGCTGACCAGCGAGGTCACGGTCCTCCTGAACGGGAGGTACCTCACCTTCACCGTCTCCGTGCCCGGCCGCCACTACGCGCTCAACGCGGTCGCGGCCCTCGCCGCCGGTGTCGCCCTCGGCATCCCGGCCCACAACCTCGCCTCCGCGCTCGGCAAGTACACCGGGGTCAAGCGCCGCCTCCAGCTCAAGGGCGAGGCCGCGGGCGTGCAGGTGATCGACTCGTACGCGCACCACCCCACCGAGATGACCGCGGACCTCGAAGCGATGCGCGGCGCCGCGTCCGACGCCCGCCTGCTGGTCGTCTTCCAGCCCCACCTGTTCTCCCGCACCCAGGAACTGAGCACCGAGATGGGCCGGGCCCTCGCCCTGGCCGACGCCTCCGTGGTCCTGGACATCTACCCGGCCCGCGAGGACCCGATCCCCGGCATCACCAGCGACCTGATCATCGACGCGGCCCGGGACGCGGGCGCCGACGTCACCGCCGTCCACGACAAGGCCGCGGTCCCGGGCGCCGTCGCGGGAATGGCGAAGCCCGGCGACCTCGTTCTCACCATGGGCGCGGGCGACGTCACGGACCTCGGCCCGCGGATCCTGGACCACCTGTCGAGCTGAGGGAGCGACGTGTCGTACGACATCGAGAAGCCGGACGAGCAGTGGCGTGCGGAACTGACCCCCGCCGAGTACGCGGTCCTGCGCCAGGCCGGCACCGAACCCGCCTTCGTCGGTGAATACACCGACACCAGGACCACGGGCGTCTACTCCTGCCGCGCCTGCGGCGCGGAGCTTTTCCGCTCCGACACCAAGTTCGAGTCGCACTGCGGCTGGCCCTCGTTCTACGACCCCAAGGACACGGACGCGGTCGAACTGGTCGCGGACCGCAGCCACGGCATGGTCCGCACCGAGGTCCGCTGCGCCCGCTGCGGATCGCACCTGGGCCATGTCTTCGAGGGCGAGGGCTACCCGACCCCGACGGACCAGCGCTACTGCATCAACTCGATCTCGTTGCGCCTGACGCCTGACGCCTGACGCCTGACGCCTGACGCCTGACGCCTGACGCCTGACGCCTGACGCCTGACGCCTGAGGTCCGACGAGCCATGCCGGGGGGCGTGGCGTGCGATGCGTGGCGTGCGTGAGGCGTGAAGCCTGAGACACAGGCCGGCATCCGGGGCCCGGTGCGGCCCCGGATGCCGGCCTGTACGCCCGGCGCGGGCGTGCGGGCCGGTGTTGTGATGGCGGTCCGTCAGGAATGGTCCGCCCCGGGCCGAGAAGTCCCCGCCGTTCCCGAACGGCGTCCGGCACGCTGGGAGTTCCGGTCATGTGCCGGCTTCCCTGTGCAGGGTTCGCACCCATGGCAGGACGTCGATGGTGCATGGCTCGTTCGTTCGATAGCGTGGCATGAAGCAGTCTTTTGATCATGTATCACGGGGGTTCACAGATGTCGTTCGAGGATGAGTGGCGCGCGGAGAAGGCCGCCGTTGCCATGAGGCTGAACCAGGCCGGTGGTACCGGTGGTTCGTTACCGGCGAAAGGGTCGGCCGACTACGTGGTCGTGGACGACGAACTCGGAGACATCGGCCACGCCTCCTATGGGCTCTTCAACGGCCTCGAATCGGGTGGCAAGCACGCGCAGGCGGCGAGCGAGACCGCCAGCACGAGCCTCAAGGGCGACGGCTTCGACTCCGGCGCGGCGTTCGCCGAAGTGACCAAGACCTGGGAGACCCAGGTGAAGACCCTCCTCCAGGCGTGTGCGCACATCTCCAACCACCTCGACTACACGAAGTCCTCGAACAAGGCACAGGACGAGTGGATCGCGGCAGACTTGCGCCCCGTCGGCTTCGTCGGCCCGGTCGCCCTTGGTTCCGTGCCCGCGTCCCAGATCGACAAGTACTTCCGGTAAGGAGCTGCACCATGCCCACCTTTGAGCAGCTCCTCAACGCCAAGCTCGCCCCGCTCGACACGGCTGCCACCCAGTGGACCGAGATGATCACGAAGCTGACGGAACTTCAGACCGATGCGAAGGCCATGAAGTCAAAGGCCGACAAGGCCACCTGGAAGGGCGAAAACGCCACCGTCACCAAGGAGTTCGTCACCAAGTCGGCCAAGGAGTTCAGCGACGCCGTCATCGAGGCCACGTCCGTGCGTGACCTCATCAAGGACGCCCACGCCCTCCTCAAGACCGCCCAGAGCGACCTCAAGGACGCCTATGAGAATCCGCCGCCAGGCATCACCATCTACCCCGACGGCGTCCTCAGTCACCGCGTCCACCCCGACCGCAGGTCCGCCGACAACACCGATCCCATCGCCACCGAGGCGCAGTTCGACGCGCTGCGCGGCAAGCTCGAAGGCATCCTGAAGCGCGCCAACGAGGCCGACGAGCTCTGCGCCTGGGGCCTGCGTGCGCTGATCCGGAACCACCCCAACGACTTCGGCAGCGCCAGCCTCAGCGGTGTCGCGGACGCGAAGAAGATGCGTGCCGAGGAGAAGCAGCAGAAGGAGAACGGCCGCGAGGCCGCCAAGCTCTACGCTCGTTGGGAGCATCTCGACGACAAGGGGCGCGAGCGGCTGCTCACGCTTGTCGAGAAGGGGAAGGACTCGCCGGCGTTCGCCGCCGAGCTCATGCAGAACCTCAACTACCACGGCGGCGAGGACCAGGAGAGCCAGGAGGCGCTGCTGAAGCTGGCTGGCAGTCTGGAGGGCGGCGGCAGCGACGGCAAGGTCTCCGACGTCGAAGCCCGCCTTCACAGGGGTCTGTCCGCCACCCTTGCAACCGCCACCGGCCCCGACTCCCCGATCGGTTCGCCCGGCGGCATCACCTCCGCTTGGAGCGACCGGCTCATCGCCTTGGCTCGTGACGGCAACGGCCTGCCCGACCGGCACCCCGGGGCGCTCAAGGGCGGCGTCGAGGGCTGGAACGATCTCACTCAGTTGATGGCTGCCGACGTAGGTGACAAGCCGTCCGACCCGGAGAACCCCAAGAGCAGCCGGTTCGCGAAGGGCGAGGGCGACCCCGTCTACAGCGAAGCGTTCCTGACCAAGGTCGGAGACTCCATCCGTGAATGGGAGACGCACGACAAGGACGCGTATGACGGCGTGATGAAGAACTGGCAGGGCACTCAGGAGGACCCGATGAAGGGACTGCTGAACGCGATGAGTCACAATCCGTCCGCCGCCACCCACTACTTCGATCCGCACACCACGGACAACCTGAAGTACTTCATGGAGGACCGGCACTGGCCCGGCTCCGACGTCGAGAGCGAGATGCCGGTCGAGAGCCAGTACAGCTCGGCTCGCGCCGAATTCGGTGCGGCCCTGGAGGCGGCTGCCACCGGCCGGGAACCCGGAGGTCCGCTCGCTCAGGCTCCTGCCCACCATGATGGCGGCCAGTCGGCGATCTTCGAGCGGACGCTCGACCATTTCGGCGGCCAGACGAAGGGCGAGCAGGCCAACATGCCGGCCGCCTTGCGCACGTCGATAGGTTACATGATCGGCGATTACTCGGCGGATGTGCATCAGATCTTGGGCAAGAGCCTCAACGGTCCGACCTCGTACAGTGACCTCGACATCGACCGCGGTGATCTGGTGCGTGTCATCCGGGCCGCATCCGAAGACGGCGAGGCGTTCGGCGTGATCCAGCGGTCCCAGGCCACGCTGATTGCCGAGCGCTTGGAGCAGTTCCCCGCGGAGTCCTATCGCAAGAGCGACCCGGAACTGCATGCCTGGGTCAAGCAGTCCTCCTCAGTGCTCGGCCACCTAGACGGTGTGCGTGGAGATGTTCTCTACGACATAGGGCAGGCGGAGAAGGACCGCAACAACTGGGACAAGATGATGCGCTACCACATCATCGGTGCGCCAGTCACCCCGATCCCGGGTGTCGGCGACGCGATCCAGCGCATGGTCGATGTCGGAACCGCCGTATACCTCAACGACGCCAACGCCGAGGTCGACAAGAAAACCCGGGAGAATCTAGTCGATCACTTCGACAACGGTCAGAAGGAGATGGACAAGCTTCTGGAACGCATGGCCCTGCGCAGGGGGCTCGAACCGGGGGAGCTGGACGCCAGCCCGGGTGAGTTCGAGGACAACCTCCAGCGCCTCTCGGAGGAGTGGTATCAGCACGGCATCAAGGACTCCGACCTGAAGATGGGCGAGCGGTAGTGGACAAGAAGAAGTGGCTCCTCCTGTCCGCTGTGCTGATCGTCGCCGCGGCGGTCACCCTGGCGCTGACGCTGTGGCCCGGCGACGAGGACGAGCGGCCCGCACAGAGCCTGTGCTTCGGGTCACTGAGCGAGGCGACGGCCGCGCTGATCGATGACGGCAAGGGGGGTACGGTCAGTACTGACGAACAGGAGAAGAAGGGACAGGGCGACCTGGCCGTCCTGAAGATGTGCTTCGTGATGCGCGACAACGCGAGCAGCGACACCAAGCGGGGCGTCTACTCCCTGATCGTCGAGGACACCCGGAGCGTGCCCGGGGCGCGGAAGGACTCCGTGCCTCTTGGCGGCGGAATTGACGGCTGGGTGCTCCCCGGCACGGCCGTGGCCCAACTGCCTACGGGCTGCGCCCGACGCATGGGCTCGACGGCCCCCCACATCACCGTGACCCTCAACGCCCCCTCGCAGGAGGAGAAGAAGGGGATCGTGGACCGGGACACGGCGATCCGCAACAGTGCCGCAGTGGTACGCGAGAGCGCAGCTAACCTCGCGCGGATCGCCGGCTGCTGATGCAGAAGAAGTACCTGGTGCTTCCGGCCGTGCTCGTGGTCGCGGCAGTCGTCGTGACCGTCGGCTGGCTGTGGCCCAGCCCGCTGAAGGACCTCCGGGCGAAGAACCTGTGCCTGGGGATGCTCACGGAGGAGACGGCGGGCCTGCTCCACGACCGCAAGGGCGGCAAGCTGGTCGTGGACGAGTTCCAGCCCGGCAAGGATGACAAGGACGCCAAGGACAAACGGGCGGACCCGGTGTTCTCGACCACCTGCTTCGTCGGACGCGAGACGGACAAGGGCAACAATTTTCGCGGCCAGTACTCCCTCGATGTCCAGTCCACCAACACCCTGAACGAACCCTTGAAGGGCGCCAGCCCGTTCACCGACGGCGGGTCCGGGTGGGTGAGCCCCCGGCAGAGCGAAGTCCAGCTACCCGCCTCCTGTCCGAAGAAGATGAGGACGACCGCCGAGTACGTCACCGTCGTCCTGAAGGTCGCGCCCGGCGTCGTCGTGGCGGAGGACTGGAACGACGCCGCCCTGATCGAAGCCTCCCGCCCGATCGTCCAGGAGGCCGTCGCCAACCTCACCAAGCAGTACGAGTGCGGCTGACCGGTCGGTCGTCGTGACCGGTCGATCGCGGCGGCGGCGGTCCGTTCGCGGCCGGGGCGCCGCCGCGACCGCTGCCACGATCGCCGTTACGAGCGGCGCACCCGCGCCGCCAGTCTGCTGCCGAGGCGTCTGCCCAGGCAGTTCGGGCGGTTCCAGGCGCGGAACGCCTCCGCGGTGCGGGCGTTGCCCAGGCGTTCCGCGGCCTCCTCGACCGCCGCCAGCCCGGCGGCCGGAAGGGACCGTACCGCCGGCCTCAGCACCTCCTCCAGCAGGGCCGTCCGGGTCGCGGTCCAGGCGGTGCCCGCGTGCGGGTGGGAGCTCCATACGGTGAAGCAGTCCGCCGCGTACGCCGGGTCGGCGCGGAGGCGGGTCAGGACCGGGTCCCGGCGGGCGGCCCGCCCGTAGGCGGCGACGAGGTCCGCGTCACCGGCGTGGACGAACGCGTACAGCTCGGCCTCGGGGCGGTCCGGGGCCAGCAGCCGCTGGGCCAGGGCCTCGTACGCCTGGTCGAGCACACCCGATTCCGCCGGTTCGGCCCCGGTGCGCAGCTCGCGGGCCCGTTCCGCCCAGCCGGTCCCCGCCGCACCCGACCGCAGGTCCCGTGCGAACTCCAGGAGCAGCAGGGATCTACGTGCCCGCGCGTCGATGTCCTGCGGGAAGCCGCGCAGCAGGTCATGGGCGAGTTCGGGGGCCTCCTCGTCATCGGCGGAGGCACCGAGCGCGGCGGCGACGAGAACCGGCCAGGTGCCGACCGTGCGGTGTGCGTCGGAGGTCGTCGCGGCCAGCAACTGCCGTGCCTCGGCCACGGTGGGCGTGTCGGCGCCCCACACCAGCCCTAGCCCGGTGCGCAGCACCAGCGGTTCGGTGAACGGGGACAGGCCCCCGGCGCGGAGCACCGCGTGCAGCGCCCGCGTCCGGTCGTCACCGGCGTCCGCCCTGGCGGATGGCGCGGCGGCGCACATCCGCAGATGCGGCAGGGCCTGCGCCCCGGTGAACGGCAGGGCGACATCGGCCAGCAGCCGTTCCGTCGCCGCCGGGGCGTCCGGGGCGATCCGGTCCAACCCGTCCAGCAGCGCGGTACGGACGTCGAACTGCTCGTCCAGCAGGTCGAGCAGCACCCCCGCGCAGCCGCCCGCCCCCTCGTCCAGCAGGGACCACGCCAAGCGGCGCGCCACCTCGGGGAGCAGCTCCGCGCAGTCCACGTCCAGCAGTCGCGCGATCCGCAACAACTGCACGGTACGGCTGACGACATGACCGGGAATGCCGATCATGTTCCGTGGGCCGTCGGTCAGTTCGGTGCGCAGGTCCTCGCCCAGGTCCGTGACGAGCGAGGCGGCGACGCGTTCACCGTCCGGCCCGGCGAAGACGGTGCGGGCGGGCGGGGCCAGGGTGACATCGCCGCCGCACACCACCTCGGTCACCAGCAGAGCCCCGAGGCGGGCCGTGACGGAGGGCGACGCGGAGGGTGGTGCGGAGGCCGGTGCAGGGGCCGTGGTGGGGGAGCGGCCGTCGAGAGCGGTCAACAGGTGGGCGAGGCAGGTGAGTTCATGGGGGTTCCGGTCGAGCCCCGGCGCGGTGAGAGCGTCGGTCAGCAGGCGTGTGCGCTCCTCGTCGAGCGCGTACGGCCGTTCGGCGGCCCAGGCGGCGGCAGCCGCACGCCCGCCGGGCCCCAGCGGTACGCCCGCGCAGAGCGCGGTGACGGCGAGCGGCCCGGCGGAGAACGGCGCGCCGGGCAGCTCAGCCGCCTCCCGGAACAGCTCCGGGGACCGGTTGCGCCAGATCCGGGCGCAGGTCTCGGCCCAGACGTCGTCCACCGCCCCCTCGGGCCGCGCCCCGGCGCACGCGTGCACCCGTAGCGCGGGGCCGTCGGCGGTGGCGTCCGGGCGCGGCGCGTCCTGCGGCAGTACGCCGACGACCTGGTGCGCGGAGCGCGCCGGATCACGGGTGTACGTGGTGAACGTCAGCCGGTGTGCGTGGTCGGCCGGGAGCACGGCCCCGGCGAGCGCGATCCACCGGGCCACGTCGGCGCTCCGCCGTTCCACGAGGACCACCCGCGACGCCGAGGGCTCCTCGCACACCCGGCGCAGATCGGTGAAGACCGCTGCCAGCCAGGGGCTGCGGGAGACCGCGAAGTCGTTCAGCGCCTCCGGGCCGAAGGCGGAGGACGCGGGCAGGGCGGCGGCGGTCCGGCCGGATATGACGTCGTCCGGCGGTGCGGCGGACCAGCCCGGTGACCGCCATGCGCTGATCGGCAGCGCGTCGCCGGGCAGCCGCGTACCGGCGGGGAGATGCACCGCGTGCGCGTGGAACCCGATGCCTCCGGGCCCGCCCAGCGCCACCGTACGGCTCAGCAGGTGACCGCCGTCGGACAGCTTGCTGAAGCTGAACGCCTCGGGAAGGGAACGGAGTTCGTCGGCGATGGGGTGATCCGGGGTCCCGGTCGGCGGCTCGTATGCGAGGATTCGCTCGGCGTCGGCCAGCACCTGCGTGGGCAGTCCGGCGCCGACCGCCGTGAACCGTGCGCCGCCGCCCCCGGCGCCACCCGCGCGCGCAGCAGGGGCAGAGGTGTAGTGCAACTGCGCGAGGCTCATGCGTCGGCCCTCTTCGTCCATGCCGTGACCTCCCCGTGCCCGACAGCACCCCCGCTCCGTCGGCGCTGCCGAGGGCGGGCCGTACGGGTCGCGGGGACGACCCCGGCGGGGAGCGGGTCCGCGATCGCGGGAGCGACGCTATCAAGGGCGCAACTCCCTTAGAGGCCGCGCGCACAGATGGGGCGGCGTCGCGTGCCGATGGGCGGCGCCCGGCGGCGTTGTCGTCGGTCGACGACGCTCCGCGTCACCTCCCTCCTCCGCCTTGCCGGGCTTGCCCCTCGCCCCGCTCCT
>NZ_JBIARH010000014.1:0-182099 GCF_042889785.1 Streptomyces sp. NPDC002476
ACACTCAACCTCACCGGCCCCGAAACCGCGTCCGTACGGCGCCTGGCCCAATGGCTCGGCAAAGAGTTCGACAAGGAACCGGTACTGGCAGGCGAAGAAGCACCCACCGCACTGCTCTCCGACGCAAGCCACTGCCACGCCCTGTTCGGCTACCCGGACGTCACCCTGCGCACCCTCGTCGAGTGGCAGGCCGACTGGCTGCGCCGCGGGCTGCCACTCTCCGGCAAGCCCACCAAATTCCAGGTCCGCGACGGAAGGTTCTGATCCACCCCATGTCCCCCACTCCCCCCGCCCAGTCCATACCCACCCGGCCCTCACCCGCCCTGGAGGCGCTCGCCCACGGCGCGGTGATCCCCGCCCACCCGCTGGCCCTGCACGCCGACGGCTCGTTCGACGAGCGCCGGCAGCGGGCACTGACCCGCTACTACCTCGCCTCGGGCGCGGGCGGGGTCGCCGTCGCCGTGCACACCACCCAGTTCGAGATCCGTGAACCGGAGGTCGGTCTGTTCCGGCCGGTCCTGGAACTCGCCGCCGAGACGATCGACGCCGAGGCCGGCCGCCCGTTCGTCAAGGTCGCCGGGGCCTGCGGGTACACGACGCAGGCCGTCGCCGAGGCCGAGACCGCCGCCGAACTCGGCTACGACGCGGTGCTGCTCAGCCCGGCCGTGCCCGGGGCTGACGAGAAGGGGCTGCTGGACCGGGCCCGCGCCGTCGGCGAGGTGCTGCCAGTGATCGGCTTCTACCTCCAGGACGCCGTCGGCGGGCGGTATCTGTCGCCGGGGTTCTGGTCCGCCTTCACCGATCTGCCGAACACGGTCGCGGTGAAGATCGCCCCGTTCGACCGGTACCGCTCGGCCGATGTCGTGCGGGCCGTGGCAGCCGCCGACCGCGCCGACGAGGTGGCGCTGTACACCGGCAACGACGACGACATCATCGGCGACCTGCTCACCCCGTACGAGACGGCGCACGGCACCCGGCGCTGGTTCGCGGGCGGGCTGCTCGGGCAGTGGGCGGTGTGGACCGGTTCCGCCGTGGCGCTCCTCGACGACGTGCGCAGGGCGCGCGGCGGGGACCACGAGGCGATGGTGCGCTGCCTGGCCCGCCGCCCCGAGCTGACCGACGCCAACAGCGCGGTCTTCGACGTGCTCGGCGCGTTCCGGGGCTGCATCGCCGGCGTTCACGAAGTCCTGCACCGTCAGGGCCTGTTGGCGAACATCCGCTGCCTGGACCCGGCCGAGACGCTGTCCCCCGGGCAGGCCGAGGAGATCAGCCGGGTGGCCGCGGCCTATCCGTGGCTGACCGATGACGCCTTCGTCGCGGAGCACCTCGATGACTGGCTCTCCTGACCCGGCGACCGCCCGCGACCGGGTGGTCGTCGCCGTGCCGCCCCCGCTGCGGGAGCAGTTCTTCGCCGCGGAGGTGTGGCGGGAGCTGGAGCGGGCGGCGGAGCTGACGGTCCTGGACGACCACCGGGACCGCGCGGCGGTCGCGGCCGCGCTGCCGGGCGCCCGTGCGCTGATCACCGCGTGGGGCGCGCCGAAGGTGGACTCCGGACTGCTGGCCTCGGCGGACCGGCTGGAGCTGGTGGCGCACACCGGTTCGGCGGTCGCCCCGTACGTCACCGAGGACGTGTTCCGGCGGGGCATCTCGGTCACCCAGGCCGGGGACGAGATGGCCCGCCCGGTCGCCGAGGTGGCGCTCGCGTTCACGCTCGCGCTGCTGCACCGCGTCCACCGCTTCGACCACGCGCTGCGCGGCGGGGCGCAGTGGGCGGCCGCGAGCGAGGCACCGCCGCGCCACGAGATCCACGGCAGCGACATCGGGGTCATCGGCGCCTCTCGCACCGGCCGCGCCTACATCGCCCTGGTCCGGGCGATGGGGGCGCGGGTGAGCGTCACCGACCCGTTCCTGTCCGAGGCGGACGCCGAGGAGCTCGGTGTGCGGTCCGTCCCGCTGGAGACGCTGCTGTCGCGCAGCCGGATCGTGGCCGTGCACGCGCCGGTCACCGAAGAGACGCACCGGATGATCGGCGCCGCGCAGCTGGCGCTGATGCCGGACGGGGCGGGTCTGGTGAACACCGCCAGATCGTGGCTGGTCGACGAGGACGCGCTGCTGGCCGAGCTGTCGTCGGGCCGGCTGGACGCGGCGATCGACGTCTTCGACGCCGAGCCGCTGCCCGTGGACCACCCGCTGCGCGCCCTGCCGAACGTCCTGCTCACCCCGCACCAGGCGGCGGGCACCGTCGAGTGCCGTCGGCGGCTCGGCGCGAGTGCCGTCGACGAGGTGCTGCGGCTGCTCGCCGGACGCCCCCCGGCGCACGCCGTCACCGTCGACGCCCTCGCCCGACTGCACTGAGCCCCCTGCGAAACCCCCGACACCCCTACCTCTTGAGAGAGTTCCTCCCATGCGACTGATGCGCATCGGCGAGCCCGGCCACGAGCGCCCGGTCCTCGTCTGCCCCGAAGGCCGTCACTACGACCTCTCCGGCATCACCGACGACATCGACGGCGCGTTCCTCGCCGCGCTCGCGGACAACCCGCACCTGGTCCCCGCCGAGCCCACGCTCCCCGAGGTCGACATCACCGGCCGGCGGATCGGCGCCCCCGTGGCCCGTCCCTCCGCGCTGCTCTGCATCGGCCAGAACTACGCGGCGCACGCGGCGGAGTCCGGCAGCGAGCCGCCCGAGCAGCCGATCCTCTTCTACAAGTCGCCGAACACGGTCGTCGGCCCGTACGACGACGTGCTGATCCCGCGCGGTTCGAAGAAGACCGACTGGGAGGTGGAGCTGGCCGTCGTCATCGGCCGCCGCGCCTCGTACCTGGACTCCCCCGCCGACGCCGCCGCGCACATCGCGGGCTACGCCGTCAGCAACGACGTGTCCGAACGCGCCTTCCAGCTGGAGGAGTCGGGCGGTCAGTGGTCCAAGGGCAAGAGCTGCGCCACGTTCAACCCGCTGGGCCCGGTGCTGGTGACGGCCGACGAGGTCGGCGACCCACAGCGGCTGCGGCTGCGCAGCTTCGTCAACGGGGAGCCGCGGCAGGACTCCAGCACCGCGGACATGATCTTCAGTGTGGCGCACCTGGTGCACCACCTGTCGCAGTACCTGGTGCTGGAACCGGGTGACATCGTCAACACCGGCACCCCTCAGGGCGTGGCGTTGTCCGGCCGCTTCCCGTACCTGGGGCCGGACGACGTGATGGAGGTCGAGATCTCGGGGCTGGGACGCCAGCGCAGCGTCTGCCGCCCCGCCTGACCCGGGCCGGGGGCGGCGCGGACCCCGGCCCGGGTCCGAACGCTCCTCAGTCCTCCGGGAGTTCGACCGGCGCGATGTCGTCGAAGACGTCGCCGGGGCCGGGGTTGGTCGGGTCGGTCGCGCCGCCGAACCGGGTCATCACACCCCAGACGGCGTTGAGCGCGGTCTGCACGGCGCCCTCGGCCCATCCGGCCGTCCAGGAGATGTCGTCGCCCGCGAGGAAGATGCCGCGCCGGTCGGCGGGCAGCCGGTCCTGCATGAAGTGGGTGAACAGCCGCCGCTGGTACCGGTAATGGCCCGGCAGGTTGGCCTTGAACGCGCCCATGAAGTACGGCTCGTTCTCCCACGAGACGGTCACCGGGTTGCCGATGATGTGCTTCCTGATGTCGACGTCCGGGTAGATCTCGCCGAGCGACTTCAGCATGACCTCCATGCGCTCGTTCGCGGAGAGCGGCAGCCACTTCAGGCTGTCGTCGCACCAGGTGTACGAGAGGCAGATGACGGCGGGCCGGTCGGGGCCGTCGTCCAGGAGGTACGTCCCCCGGGTCATCCGGTCGGTGAGCGTCATCGACATGCGGTCCCGCCCGGTCGGCACCCCCCTGTCGTCGACGGCCTCGTCCCGCCAGAACGGCCGGTCGACGGGGACGAAGAGCTTGGACGACTCCATGTAGTGGGTGCGCTCCATCGCCGTCCAGTGGTCGATCGGGAAGAGAGCGTCGTCGCAGTCGATCTTCGAGAGCAGCAGCCAGGACTGTCCGGTGAAGATCACGGCGGGATAGGTGCGGATGTCGCCGGCGGCGTCGGTGACGGTGATCCGGTTGCCGGCGGTGCGGTGCAGCCGGGTGACGGCGGGGCGCGGTTCGCCGCCGTGCAGCGAGGACAGCGAGGTGCCCAGCGGCCAGTGGACGATCTTGCGCGGTTCGCGTTCCCAGAGCCGCAGCGGGAGTTGCTGGCTGCCGCCGACGATGGAGCGGTGGTGGTCGTCCGCCTCGGTGTAGACGACGCGCAGGATCTCCAGGATGGAGTTGGGGAAGTCGGTGTCCCATCCTCCGGTGCCGAAACCGACCTGGCCGAAGATCTCCCGGTGCTTGAACGAACTGAAGGCGTCGGAGTCGCAGAGGAAGCCGTAGAAGGTCTGGTTGTCGAGCCGGCGGACGAGCCTCGACCAGAGCTCCCGGACGCGCGGCACGTCGCGTTCGCGCATCGCGCGGTTCATGTCCGAGAAGTCGGCGTCCTCCTCCAGGCACCGGTTCCAGGCGTCCATCACGTCCCGGTACACCTGCGGCAGGTCGTCGATGGTCCGCGCGTAGTGCGACTCGCCCTTGAGGTCGACGACGGTCGACGGGGTGGCCGGGGCGAGCGGGTTGGGGAACGGCCTGGTCTCCAGGCCGACCAGGTCGATGTAGTGCTGGAGCGCGGTGGAGGAGGGCGGGAAGCGCATCGCGCCCATCTCCGCGGTGAGTTCCCCTCCTTCACCTGCGGCGGAGCAGGTGTCGAAGCCGACGGTGCGCAGCCGGCCGCCGATCCGGTCGGCCTCGTACACCACGGGCCGCAGGCCCATCTTCATCAGCTCGTACGCGGCGACGATGCCGGACAGCCCGCCGCCGATGACGGCGACCTCGGTGCCGTGCCCGGTCGCCGGGATCTGCCCGAGCCCCGCGGGATGCGCCAGATAGTCGTCGTACGCGTACGGGAAGTCCGGTCCGAACATGGTGATGGGCTCGGCCGCCTCGGTGTGCTGGGCGGCGTTGGGCACCGTGGACGTCATGGGGTACGGACTCCTTGCGCGGGAACGAAAGCGGTGGAACGGGACGGTGTGGTGGAAGGGTGGCGGGCCCGGGCTCAGGCGAGGGAGCCGTACAGGCCGGGGCGGCGGTCGCGCAGATACGGGTTGGCCTCGCGCGACGCGCCCAGGAGCGCGGTGTCGACGTCGCCA
Source organism: Streptomyces sp. NPDC002476 (assembly GCF_042889785.1). Taxonomy (NCBI): domain Bacteria; kingdom Bacillati; phylum Actinomycetota; class Actinomycetes; order Kitasatosporales; family Streptomycetaceae; genus Streptomyces; species Streptomyces sp. NPDC002476. The sequence continues at coordinate 5,190 of NZ_JBIARH010000014.1, forward strand.
ATGATCAGTTCCTCGCCGCGTCCGGCGCGGGCGCGGACGGTGCCGTCGGGGCCGGCCAGACAGCTCAGCCCGACGAACTCGAACGCGCCCTCCGGGCCCGTGCGGTCGGCATAGGCCACGTACATCTGGCTCTCGAAGGCCCGTACCGGGACGAGCGATTCGGCCACGAACTGGTACGGGTGCATGAGCGCGGTGGGCACCAGCAGCAGCTCGGTGCCGGCGAGGGCGTGTGCGCGGACGTTCTCCGGGAACTCGACGTCGTAGCAGATCAGGATCCCGACGCGGACGCCGTCCAGTTCGGCCTGCACGACGGGGTGCTCGCCCGGGGTGAACCACTCCTGCTCGAAGTCGCCGAAGAGATGGGTCTTGCGGTAGTTCGCGAGCGCCGCCCCGTCCGGGCCGACGAGCCGTGCGGTGTTGAAGATCCGCTCGCCGTCGCGCTCCGGGCATCCGTACAGGACCGCGAGCCCGTGCCGGGCCGCGATCTTTGCGACGGCCCCGGCGGACGGCCCGTCGGCCGGCTCGGCCAGCCGGGCCACGTCGGCACCGATCGCGTACCCGGTCAGGAAGAGTTCGGGGCAGACCATGAGCCGGGCCCCGGCGTCCGCCGCCCGCCGCGCCGCCTCGTCGAGCGCCGCGAGGTTCGTGTCCACGTGCCCGGGGCGTCCGGAGCTCTGGAGCAGGGCGGTGCGCAGCGACGGCATGTCTGACCTCGGGCGATGGGGGCGGGGCGGGACGTATCGACGGTACGGTCCGCCGCTCGGGGCGGACAAGGCGCGACCGTTGCGCATCCACCGTCGATCCATTGCGCATCACGGGCCCGCGGCGGCGATTCATTGCGCCGGACGTCGTCGCAGGTCAGAAGGGTGACGCAGGTCTCGGCCGGTCCGCCCGGGCGGGGTCGGTCCGGTCGTCCCGGCGCACCGCGCCTACTGCGGCGGCCCCGACGTGTACCGGCGCAGCAACGGCGACAGCACCAGCACGGACTTGGTCCGCTCCACGTACGGCTCGCCCGCGATCCGTTCCAGCACCTGCTCGAAGTGACGCATGTCCGCGGCGAAGACCTGCACCAGCGCGTCGGCCTCGCCCGTCACCGTGGACGCCGACGCGACCTCCGGATAACGCTCCAGCCCCTGCTTGATCCCCTCCGGGGAGGTGTTGCGGCTGCAGTAGATCTCGATGTAGCCCTCGGTCTCCCATCCCAGCGCCGCCGGGTCGACCCGCACCGTGAACCCGGTGATCGCCCCTTCGGCGCGCAGCCGGTCCACGCGGCGTTTCACCGCGGGGGCGGAGAGACCGACGAGCGCGCCGATGTCCGCGTAGGAGCGCCGGGCGTCTTCGGCGAGGGCGTGGACGATGCGTTCGTCGAGGTCGTTCAGGCGCACGTCGGGCGGTTCACTTCTCTGCGATGGCCGGTTCGGGGGCGGCGCGGGCCGCCCTCCGAAGTAGAACACGCCACCGCCCCGCCGGGCGCACCCGGCGGGGCGGTGGGGAAGGGAACCGCGTCGCGGGCGCGACCCCGTCAGAAGGGGAAGCGCGAGCGGCCGTACTGCACCGAGATCCACTTCTGGGTGGTGAACGCCTCGACCATGGAGTCGCCGTTCAGCCGGCCGAGGCCGGAGCTCTTCTCGCCGCCGAACGGGACGATGGGCTCGTCGTGGACCGTGCCGTCGTTGATGTGGATCATTCCGGTGTGGATGCGCTGCCCGACGCGCACGCCGCGCTCGATGTTGCCGGTGTGCACCGCGCCGCTGAGCCCGTACGGGGTGTCGTTGGCGATCCGGACCGCCTCGTCCTCGCCGTCGAACGGCACGACGAGCGCGACCGGTCCGAACAGCTCCTGGGACAGGACGGAGGCATCGGCGGGCAGGCCGGTCAGCACGGACGGGCTCACCAGGTTGCCCTCGGCCCGGCCGTGCAGCAGGGCGGTGGCCCCGTCCTCCACCGCCTGGTCGACGAGCGAGGTGATCGCCTCGGCCTGGGTGGCGTTGATCAGCGGGCCGATCACGGTGTCCGGCGCCGCGGGGTCGCCGACCGGCAGCGACGCGACCTTGGCGACGAACTTCTCGGTGAACTCCTTCTCCACCGCCCGGTCGACCAGGATGCGGTTCGCGGCCATGCAGACCTGACCCTGGTGCACGTAGCGGCTGAAGACGGCCGCGTCCACGGCGTAGTCCAGGTCGGCGTCGTCGAGGACGATCAGCGCGCTGTTCCCGCCGAGCTCCAGCACGGCCCGCTTGAGGTTGGCCGCGCACACCGTGGCGACGTGCCGCCCCACCTTGTCCGAGCCGGTGAAGGAGATGACCTGCGGAACGGGGTGCTCCAGCAGTGCGTCGCCGATCTCGGCGATGTCGGTGACCACGACGTTGAGGAGCCCGGCCGGCAGCCCCGCGTCCTCGAACACCTTCGCCACCAGCGTGCCGCCGCAGACCGGGGTGTTCTGGTGCGGCTTGAGCACCACGGCGTTGCCGAGCGCCAGGGCGGGGGCGACCGACTTCAGCGACAGCAGGAACGGGAAGTTGAAGGGGCTGATCACGCCGACGACACCGACCGGCACCCGGTAGACGCGGTTCTCCTTGCCCTCGGTCGGCGAGGGCAGGATCTGCCCGGCGGGCCGCAGCGCGAGCTGGATCGACTCGCGCAGGAACTCCTTGGCCAGATGCAGCTCGAACGCCGCCTTCAGACGGGTGCCGCCGAGCTCCGCGACGATCGCGTCGCCGATCTCCTGTTCGCGCTCCTCGACGATGCGCAGCGCCCGCTCCAGCACCTGCCGCCGGGCGTACGGGTTGGTCTCGGCCCAGGCGTGCTGGGCGGTCTCGGCCGAGCGGTACGCCTGGTCCACCTCGTCGGCCGTGGCGACCGTGATCGAGGCGAGCTTCTCCCCGTTGTACGGGTTGAAGTCGATGATGTCCCAGGACCCCTTGCCCGGCCTCCACTCTCCGTCGATGTACTGATGGGCCAGGTCAGTGAAGAAGGACATGAGATCCCTTACCGCAGAGAGAGCCGGGCAACTGATTGCCGTTCATACTACTGAGGCTCCAAGGAAGTTGGGCCGTGGCTCAGGCCACCCAGGCACCGTAATCGGACAACCGTGCCCCGCCCCCGGGCGGGAAAGCGGTTGCCCCTCACGGCGCGAACGGCCGTGAGGGGCAACGGTGTTGTGACGGGCACGGGAATCGGCTCCGGCAGCGCCACGCCGCGGCGTGAGCGAGACCGACTCCCGTCGGTGAACCGCTTCATGGCGGTCGCCGGATCAACTCCAGCTGGCGTGCAGCGGCTTGCCCTCGGCGTATCCGGCGGCGCTCTGCACGCCGACGACCGCCCTCTCGGTGAACTCCTCCAGCGATGCCGCACCGGCGTAGGTGCAGGAGGAACGGACGCCCGCGACGATCGAGTCGATCAGGTCCTCCACACCGGGCCGGGCCGCGTCGAGGAACATCCGCGAGGTGGAGATGCCCTCCTCGAACAGCGCCTTGCGGGCCCGGTCGTACGCCGACTCGTCCGAGGTGCGGTTCTTCACGGCGCGCGCGGACGCCATGCCGAAGGACTCCTTGTAGAAGCGCCCGTCGGCGGACTGCTGGAGGTCGCCGGGCGACTCGTACGTACCGGCGAACCACGAGCCGATCATGACGTTGGACGCGCCCGCCGCGAGTGCCATCGCGACGTCGCGCGGGTGCCGGACGCCGCCGTCGGCCCACACGTGCTTGCCGTACTTCTTCGCCTCGGCGGCGCATTCGAGGACCGCGGAGAACTGCGGACGGCCCACACCCGTCATCATCCGGGTGGTGCACATGGCGCCCGGCCCGACACCGACCTTGACGATGTCCGCGCCCGCCTCGACGAGGTCGCGCACCCCTGCGGCGGCGACGACGTTGCCCGCGACGACCGGCACCCCCGGGTCGAGCGCCCGGACCGCGCGGATGGCGCCGATCATGGACTCCTGGTGGCCGTGCGCGGTGTCCACCACGAGCGTGTCGACGCCCGCGTCGAGCAACTGCTCGGCCCTGCCCGCGACATCGCCGTTGATCCCGACCGCGGCGGCGATCCGCAGCCGGCCCGCGGCGTCGGTGGCCGGGGTGTACAGCGTGGCGCGCAGCGCGCCCTTGCGGGTGAGGATGCCGACGAGACGGCCGTCCGCGTCGACCGCGGGCGCCAACTTGCGGTGGGCACCGTCGAGTTCGTGGAACGCGTCGCGCGGCGCGATGTCCGCGTCGAGCAGCATCAGGTCCCTGGACATGACCTCGGAGAGCTGGGTGAAGCGGTCGACACCGCCCAGGTCGTGGTCGGTGACGACACCGACGGGCCGGTGGTCCTCGTCCACGACGACGCCGGCGCCGTGCGCGCGCTTCGGCAGCAGGAACAGCGCGTCGGCCACCGTCTGGCCGGGCGTCAGCACGATCGGCGTGTCCAGCACCAGATGGCGCTTCTTCACCCAGGAGACGACATCGGTGACCACGTCGATCGGGATGTCCTGCGGGATGACGACGAGCCCGCCGCGGCGGGCGACCGTTTCGGCCATCCGGCGGCCCGCGATGGCCGTCATGTTCGCCACGACCAGCGGGATGGTGGTGCCGGTGCCGTCGGGCGAGGAGAGATCGACTCCCTGGCGGGAACCGACCGCCGAACGCCCCGGGACCATGAAGACGTCGTCGTATGTGAGGTCGTACGGAACCGAGGGGGACTCCGTGTAGCGACCGGTGCCGGGTTCAAGAAAACGCATGATGCTCATTTTTTCATACGAAACGGCGCAGGTCGCGTTCGCGAAGGCACAGCAAAACGCCCCGGCGCTCGTACGTTCCTCCAATGAGGACGCGCGGGAGCCCCGGGCGAACGGACCCCCTCCTCGGTCGCGTCACGCACCCGGCCGTCCTCGCATCATGCCCCGCGGCATTCGGAATCATTCACGATCATCATCCCTGGACCTGGCTGCAAGCGGTCGGGTAGCTTCAAAACCCGCAGGTCCCGTGGGTCACCACGACGCCCGGAGGAGGACGCGGAGGAGTCACAACCTCCGTCAGAGGTAAGACCGGAGAGGATCAAGGACCCATCGTGGACAGTGAACTGCCGGACATCTACTGCCCGTTCCCCCAGCGCACCAATCCGCACGTCCCGCACACTCGGGTCCATCTCGACACCTGGATCCACAACACCGGTCTGGTGCACCGGGATTCGGCCAGGGAACGCTTCGAGCAGGCGGACTTCGGAGCCTTCGTCGGCATGGTGTATCCGACCGCCGACGCCGAGAGGCTCGACCTCGTCGCCGACTGGTTCGTGTGGCTGTTCCTCGTCGACGACCAGCTCGACGACGGCCACCTGGGCCGCAGCCCGGAGCGGGTGCGCGACGTGGTGGCCGTGATGAGGTCCGTGATCGAGGGCAAGGGCACGGGGACCGTGCCGGAGGAGGAGCTTCCCGCCGCCGTGGTCGCCCTGGTCGACCTGTGGGAACGCACGATCCCCGAAGCCGCCGCGCACTGGCGCGCCCGGTTCGGCTGGCACCTGACCGAGTACCTCATGACGACCACCACCTGGGAGGCCGGAAACCGCGCGGACGGTGTGGTGCCGTCCGAGGAGACGTACATCGCCAAGCGGCGCCACACGGGCGCGATCCACGTGTGCATGGATCTCATAGAGATCGTCGCCGGGATCGAGGCCCCCGAGTCGATCCACAACGACTCCCGGTTCATCACCGCCCTGGAAGCCTCGTGCAACGTCGTCTGCTGGGCCAACGACGTGTACTCGTACGAGAAGGAACAGGTCCTCGGCGAGATCCACAACCTCGTCCATCTGGTCCGGCACCACCGCGGATACGGAAAGCGGGAGGCGCTGGAACACGTCTGCGCCGAGACCGACAGGGAGACCCGGCGGTTCCTCGCCGCCGAGGCCGAGCTGCTGAGCTCCTACCCGCAGCTGTCCGGGATGCTCCTGCCGTACCTGGACGGGATGCGGAGCTGGATGCGCGGCAATCTGGACTGGTCGCGCCAGACCCCCCGCTACAACCCGGCGGACGTGGGCCAGTACGAGGAACCGGATGAATACCTGGAGGCGACGGTCCTGGGCGTCGCCCGGGACTGACACCTCGCACTCCGCCCGCGGACCGTCCGGACGGTCCGCGGGCGGACGTCGTTCTCACGTCTCACGCGGTACGGACACCGTTCCCACCGTCGTACGGAAGCCGCCGTTCGTGACGCGGCGCGGGTGCGGCGGCCGACGACCGCGGGCCGGGCGACCGCACCGTTCCTGCCCCGTCCCCGTTCAGGCCCCGTCCGGGTCGGCCCGCTCCAGTGCCGGGCGCCTCGGCGCCGCCGACTCGGTCAGCAGGTACTCGGCCGCCGCCGTGTCCGTCACCAGGCTGGTGACCAGACCGGACCGCAGCACCGCCCCGATCGCGGCGGCCTTGCGCCGGCCGCCCGCGATCGCGACCACTTCCGGGATCCGGCGCAGCCGGTCGGCCTCGACCGTGATGCACCGCTCCCCCAGGTCCCGGCCGACCCGGCGCCCCTCCGTGTCGAAGAGGTGCGCGGACATCTCCGCGGCGACACCGAGCGAGGCGTAATGGGCGCGCTCCTCGTCCGTGAGCATGTCGTGGACGGTGGAGATGCCCGGCTCCCAGGAGCCGATGGACACCGCGGCGACCGTCACCTTGTCGAAGTAGTCGAAGGCCCGGGCGATGCCCGTCTGGTGGCGCAGCGCGGCGGCCGTGGCCGAATCGGGGAGCAGCATCGGCGCGTAGATCGGGTGGGCCTCGCCGCCCGCCACCTGGGCGGCGCGGCGGACCGCCTCGACCGAGCCGCGTTCGGCCGTCCCCGCGTCGTACACGCCGGTGAGCTGCACGACGGTGCACGGGGGCAGCCGGTCGAGGGCGGCGGCCATGTGGATCGTGGACCGGCCCCAGGCGAGACCGAGCACATCGCCCTCGGTCACCAGTTCGCCGAGCAGATCGGCCGCGACCTCCCCCAGGTTCTCCGGGTCGGGTGCGTCGTCGGGCTCCTCCGCGGGCGATTCGACGACCACCGCGTGACGCAGCCCGTAACGGGCCCGGAGCGCGTCGGAACGCTCGGCATCCAGCTCGGCGGGGACACGGATCTCGATGCGCACGAGGTCGCGTTCGAGCGCCGTCTCCAGGACCCGGGCCACCTTGAAGCGGCTGACACCGAACTCCTCGGCGATCTGGATCTTCGACTTTCCTTCGAGGTAGAAGCGGCGGGCCATGGCCGCCGCCTGCACCAGCTCCGCGGGCCCCATCCGCAGGGCGGACCGTCCCGCCGACATTGCAGACACCGCGATCTCCTCACTGCTGTTCACACTCTCGATACGCCGTTCATCCTGTCAGATCCGGCGATCCCTGATCGGTCCCGTCGGACCGCGTTCATCCGCCCTTGGCCGGGCCGACTTCCGTTCGGGGCCGGAGCGCGCTCCGGCCGTGGTTCCGGGTCAGTGGCGGCAGGCCCAGGCGGCCGAGGCGGTGGCCGCGTCGGCCTGGGCGCGCAGGGCGCGCACCGCCTCGGCGGGGTCCTCGGCCCCGTAGACCGCCGAGCCGGCGACGAAGACGTCCGCACCGGCCTCGGCGCACTGCTCGATGGTGGACCCGGAGACGCCACCGTCGACCTGGAGCCAGAGTTCGAGCCCGTGCTTGGAGATCAGCTCACGAGTGCGGCGGATCTTCGGCAGCATGATGTCCAGGAACGCCTGGCCGCCGAAGCCCGGCTCCACCGTCATGATCAGCAGCATGTCGAGCTCGGGGAGCAGGTCCTCGTACGGCTCGATGGGCGTCGCGGGCTTGAGCGCCATGGAGGCGCGGGCGCCCTTGGCCCGGATCTCCCGCGCCAGCCGCACGGGGGCGGCGGCGGCCTCCGCGTGGAAGGTGACGGATCCGGCTCCCGCCTCGACGTACTGCGGCGCCCAGCGGTCCGCGTCCTCGATCATCAGATGGCAGTCCAGCGGGGTGCCCGTGGCCCGGCTGAGCGCTTCCACGATCGGCACGCCGAGGGTCAGGTTGGGGACGAAGTGGTTGTCCATCACGTCGACGTGGAGCCAGTCGGCGCCTTCGACCGCCTTCGCCTCCTCGGCGAGACGGGCGAAATCGGCGGACAGGATGCTGGGGTTGATCTGGGCCATGTGCCAAGCCTGCCATGCTCCGCACCGGTTCCCCGCCCCTGCGCGGGCCAAAGCCTCACGGGATCGTTACAGTTCGCGGGGTCCGGGCCGCGCCATCCGCCCGATCCGGACGTTTCGGCCGTCGTGCGCGGGCCCCGGGCGGCCCGTGGACGACGGCCCGCCCGCCGGGACACCGCGCGGCGCTCCCCCGCCCGCTCCGTCGTCAGCCGGTGCGCCGCAGCAGCGCCAGGTACATCGCGTCCGTGCCGTGCAGATGCGGCCACAGCTGGACGTCGGGTCCGTCCCCGAGCGCGGGCACTCCCGGCATCAGCGGGCGGGCGTCGATCCATTCCGCCTCGACCGGCCTGCCGCCGCGCCCCCTGAGCACGTCCTCGACGACGACCCGGGTCTCCGCGAGATGCGGCGAGCAGGTCGCGTAGCCGACGACGCCGCCGACCCGTACCGCCGCCAACGCCTCGCGCAGCAGACCGCGTTGCAGCGGCGCGAAACCCTCCAGGTCCTCCGGACGGCGCCGCCAGCGCGCCTCCGGGCGGCGGCGCAGCGCGCCCAGTCCCGAGCACGGCACGTCCATCAGGATCCGGTCGAAGGTGCCCGGACGCCACGGCGGGCGGGTGCCGTCGGCGGTGACCACCTGGTACGGGCCGGGGTTGCCGGCCAGCGCGCGCTCGACCAGGCGGGCCCGGTGCGGCTGCTTCTCGGTGGCGAGCAGGGCGGCCCCGCGTCCGGCGGCCAGCGCACCGAGCAGTGCGGCCTTGCCCCCCGGCCCCGCGCAGCCGTCGAGCCACCGGGTGTCACGGCCCTCCAGCGGGGCGTGTGCGAGGGCCGCGGCCACCAGCTGGCTGCCCTCGTCCTGGACCCCGGCGCGCCCCTCCCGCACCGCCTCCAGGACGCCCGGCTCGCCGCCCTCGGCCATCCGCACGGCGTAGGGCGACCAACGGCCGGGCAGGCCGTTCTCCTCGCCGAGGGCGGTGAGGAGTTCCTCGGTCGTGGACCGGCCGGGGCGGGCGACGAGCGTGACCTCGGGCCGTTCGTTGTCCGCCTCCAGGAGGTTCTCGATCCCGGCCCGGCCGCCGCCCAGCGCGTCCCAGAGGGCGGAGACGACCCAGCGGGGATGCGAGTGCACGACCGCGAGGTGGTCCTCGGGGTCCTCGTCGTACGGCGGGGCGACACGCGCCAGCCAGCCGTCGAGGTCGTCCGCGGCGACCTTCCGCAGGACGGCGTTGACGAACTTGGCCCGCCCCTCGCCGAGCACCACCCGGGCCAGTTCCACACTGGCGGAGACCGCGGCGTGGGTGGGGATGCGGGTGCCGAGCAGCTGGTGCACGCCCATGTCGAGCACGTCGAGGACCGGCGGGTCGACCTCGCGCAGCGGCCGGTCGATGCAGGCCGCGACGATCGCGTCGTACGTCCCCTGGCGGCGCAGCGTCCCGTAGACCAGCTCGGTCGCCAGCGCCGCGTCCCGGTTGTCGAAGTCACCTGCGGCGCGGGCCTTCTTCAGCAGCGGGGGCAGGACGAGGTTGGCGTACGCGTCGCGTTCGTCGACCGCCCTGAGCGCCTCGAAGGCGAGGAACCGGACGGGGTCCTTCTTCGGACGGCGATGCGGCTTGGCAGGACGGCGACGCTGCTGGTCGTTCACGTGAAAGGTGCTCCGCTGGTGGTGAGGGGACGAACCCCCCAAGCCTACGTCGCCGTGCCCGGCCCCCGGGGCCCTCGGGGGCGTCACCCGACGGGCGCTCAGGCCCCCAGCAGCTCGCCGTGGGCGATCCGCACCCCGCGGGCCCAGTCCGCGGCCCGCATCGGCTTCTTGCCCTGCGGCTGGACCCAGAGCAGTTCGACGGCGTGCGACCCGGTGCCGACGTACACGTTGTTCTTCGCCGCCGACAGCTCGCCGGGCGCCAGGTCCGCGCGGTCCGTCACCGGGGTCACCTGGACCAGCTTCAGACGTTCGCCCCGGAACACCGTCCACGCGCCGGGAGCGGGGGTGCAGCCGCGCACCACCCGGTCGACCCGCAGGGCGGGCTCGGACCACCGCACCCGGGCGTCCTCGGCGGTGATCTTCGGGGCGAGGGTCACGCCGTCCGCGGGCTGGGGCACCGCGTGCAGCGTGCCGTCCTCGATGCCGTCCATGGTCGCGACGAGCAGCCCCGCCCCGGCGAACGCCAGCCGGGTGAGCAGGTCGCCGCTGGTGTCGGTGGTACGCACCTCCTCGGTGAGGACGCCGTACACCGGACCGGAGTCCAGCCCCTCCTCGATCAGGAACGTCGACGCCCCGGTCACCTCGTCCCCGGCCATGACCGCGTGCTGGACGGGGGCCGCGCCGCGCCAGGCGGGCAGCAGCGAGAAGTGGAGGTTGACCCAGCCGTGGGCGGGCACGTCGAGCGCGGTCCTGGGCAGCAGCGCCCCGTAGGCGACGACCGGGCAGCAGTCCGGGGCGATCTCCCGCAGCCGCGCCAGGAAGTCCTCGTCGCGCGGCCTGGCCGGCTTGAGCACCTCGATCCCGGCCTCCTCGGCACGCTCCGCGACGGGGCTGGCGACCAGCCGGCGGCCCCGTCCGGCCGGTGCGTCGGGCCGGGTGACGACGGCCGCCACCTCGTGCCGGTCGGAGGCGATCAGGGCGTCCAGGGCGGGTACGGCAACCTCGGGGGTGCCTGCGAAGACGAGCTTCATGGGTGGCTGACTGCCTCTCGGGCCGGAACGTACGGTGAACTGCGACGCGGGGGGGGCCGACCGGCACGGTGGGGTGACGCCGCTCCGGTCCGCCGGTCGGCCCCCAAGTCTATGGGCCGGGTACGCGGGGGGCGTACGCGTCACCGCGCGCCCCTCGGGGATGCGCTCGCGCCCCCGTACGTGACCAGATCACCGACTGTCGCGTTGGTCAAGAGAGATTGACCGAAGCGAGCCGCCACGTGCGGCCCGATCCCTTTCAACGCCGGTTCGAGAGGCTTCTTCATGGCCGACCACGCAACCCACGACGCCCAAGCGCGGGCCAGCCTGCATCTGTTGGTGCGGGACATCGAGCGGGTCCGGCGGCAGGTGGACGCGCTGCGCACGCTCACCGCCCAACTGGGCAACGTCTACCGACCGCGCCGCTCCGGCCCGTCCACGGGCTTCGTCGTCTACGGCAGGGCCCCGGCCCCCACCGTCAGGCTGGCCCAGGAACTGCGCGACAGCGTAGAGACCCTGGTCACCGCGGCGGTGGACTTCGACCGCTCGCTGGGATTCTCCTGGGACGCGGTGGGCTCCGCGCTCGGGGTCACCAAGCAGGCGGTCCACCGCCGCTACGGCGCACGCCGCAACGCCCGGCAGGCCGGAGCGGCCGAGCCGGCCGGGGAGGGCGCCGCGCCGCGTCCGATGCCCATGGCACCCGGCTCCGGCGGCACCCCGCCCCTGCCGGCCGTGCCCGCCGCACGCTCCATGCCCCCGCAGCACCCGGCGGACCGTCCGGCACTGCGCGAGGACCTGCGCCCCGGGGTCTTCCCCGGCCCGCGCAACGGCTGACCACCCCGTCCACTGCCCCGCCGCGCCCGACGCACGGCGGGGCAGCCGCATGCCCGGTGCTCCGGGCCCCGTCGTCCGTGGCGGACGGGCCGGGCACACGCGTGCCCCGGCGCCCGACCGCCACGCCCCCGGGTGCGCGGGCGGCGACGGCCGCGCCCGGCCCGCTCCGGCCCCGGGCCGTCAGCCGATGTCCGGCGGGTCCACCCGGATCCGGACCTGGTCGCCGCCCCCCCGGGAGAGCCGCGCCGCCTGCGCCGCCTTCAACGCGGACGCCAGGGCCGTGCCGCTTCCCGGCGGAACCCTCACCAGCGCCCGCTCCCAGGACTCCCCCGGCGGTGCGTCCCCGGGCCTGCGCGGCCTGCCCGGTTCGGTGCGCGGGAGCGGGACCGGGCCGAGCACCTCGGCCTGAGGCGGCAGCTCGGCGGCGGCGAAGAAGGTGGCGAGCGCGTCCGGCGAACCGGTCACCGACGCCATCCGCGACACCGGCGGAAAGCCCAGCTCCGCCCGTTCCGCCAGCTCGCGGCGGGCGTGCCCGACCGGGTCCCACCGCACCAGCGCCTGCACGGGCCGCAGAGTCGGCTCCGCGACGACCACCACCGTGCCGCCCTCCGCCCGGCCCCGCACCAGCGAGGCGGCGGCCGTCCAGCGCCGCAACGCCTCCTCGCCGGCCCGCAGATCGGGTCGCCCGACCAGCGCCCACCCGTCCAGCAGCAGCGCCGCCGCGTAGCCGCCCTCGGCCACGGGTTCGGCGCCGGGGGTGCTGACGACCAGCGCGGGCGTGTCCGGCACCGACTCCAGGACGTGGTCGCGGCCCGAAGTGCGGACCGGTACGGCGGGGAACGCCCGGCCGAGCTCCTCGGCGGTCCGGCGCGCGCCGACGACCCGGGCCCGCAGCCGGACGGAGCCGCAGGCGGCGCAGTGCCAGTCGGTCTCGGCGTGTCCGCACCAGGCGCATTCGAGATCCCGCTGGTCCGGTGCCTGGAGCGGTCCCGCGCAGTGCCGGCACCGGGCCGGTTCGCGGCAGCGCTCGCAGGCCAGCCGGGGCACGTACCCCCGGCGCGGCACCTGGACCAGCACGGGGCCCTCGCGCAGCCCGTCACGGACGGTCCGCCAGGCCAGGCTGGGGAGCCGGGCCGCCCGGGCGGCCCCGTCCCCCGCCAGTTCCCCGTCGCCCACGGTGCGCACCAGGGGCGCCGCGGTCCGCAGCTGTTCCCGGTCCGCGGCCAGCGGCAGCGCCCAGCCGCTCTCCACCAGCTGCGCGGCCTCCACCGTGCAGCTCGTGGCACCGAGCAGGAACGCGCACCGCTCATGCGCCGCCCTGAGTTCGAGCACCTCGCGCACGTGCGGGAAGGGGGCGTTGTCGTCGCTGTGGCTGGAGTCCCCGTCGTCCCAGACCGCCACCAGGCCCAGGTTCGCGACCGGCGCGAACATCGCGGCGCGCGTCCCCACCACCGCCCGCACCGAGCCGCGCCGCACGGCCAGCCACTCCCGGTAGCGCTTCTCCGGCCCGGAGTCGGCGGTCAGCAGGGCATGGCGCCCCTCGCCAAGCAGTTCGGTGAGGGCCGCGTCCACCCGGCCCGCGGCCCGGCCGTCCGGTACGACGACGAGGGCGCCCCGGCCGGAGGCGAGCGTCGCGGCCACGGCCCCGGCGATCTCGCGCGGCCAGTGCGGTCCGGGCAGCGCCGACCACACGGCCCGGGGCGCGCCGCCCTCGGCCAGGGCCCGCAGGAACGCGGGGCCCTGCGGGTACCGCTCCCAGCTGCCCGGCCGCGGCGGGGGCGGCGGGGGCAGGGGCGCGGGCGAGGGCCTGGACTCGGCCCTGCCGTTGCGGGGCGGCACGGCCAGTTGCAGCACGTCGGCGAGGCTGCCCGCGTACCGGTCGGCGACGGCGCGCGCGAGCGCGAGCAGTTCCGGGCTCAGCACCGGCTCGGGCGACACGACGTAGGCGAGCGCGGCGAGGGCCCCCGGGTAGTCGGATTCGGCGAGCCGCTCGACGAGGAAGCCGTCGATCAGTCCCCCGCCCTCGCGCCGTCCGCCGCGGACGTGGCGGGAACCGGCGCCGAACCGCACGCGCACCCGCACCCCGGGCCGGGCGTCGGCGTCGAGCTCCTCGGGCACGGCGTAGTCGAAGTACTGGTCGAGATGGAGCGCACCCTTGTTGACCAGGACCCGGGCGACGGGCAGTTCCTCGGCGAGCGCGGCACCGCGCCAGGTCCGCGGCTTGGCCCGCGGCACCTTCGCCTCGCGCACCGTCTCCCGGATCAGCGCGAGCTGCTCCCCGGCCCCGGGCCCGGGGTCGCCGGATCGCTTGTCGTCGCTGCTCACAGCCACATTCCTACCAGACCCCGCGGACAGCGCCTCCCGAGTCGGAGCCCGCCCCGAGGGCAGAATGCCGGGAGCACGCGCCGAGGCCCGGACACCCTGTGCGGTGTCCGGGCCCCGGCGTACGGCTGAGGGCTGTTCCCCGGGTCGTTACAGACCGGCCGCCTTGCGCAGCGCCTCCACGCGGTCCGTGCGCTCCCAGGTGAAGTCGGGGAGCTCGCGGCCGAAGTGGCCGTAGGCGGCGGTCTGCGCGTAGATCGGACGCAGCAGGTTGAGGTCGCGGATGATCGCGGCCGGACGGAGGTCGAAGACCTCGCCGATGGCGTGCTCGATCTTCTCGGTCTCGACCGTGGCGGTGCCGAAGGTCTCGACGAAGAGGCCGACGGGCTCGGCCTTGCCGATCGCGTACGCGACCTGCACCTCGCAGCGGGCGGCGAGACCGGCGGCGACGACGTTCTTGGCGACCCAGCGCATGGCGTAGGCGGCCGAGCGGTCGACCTTGGACGGGTCCTTTCCGGAGAAGGCGCCGCCGCCGTGGCGGGCCATGCCGCCGTACGTGTCGATGATGATCTTGCGGCCGGTCAGACCGGCGTCGCCCATCGGGCCGCCGATCTCGAAGCGGCCGGTCGGGTTGACCAGCAGCCGGTAGCCCTCGGTGTCCAGCTTGATGCCGTCCTCGACGAGCTGCGCCAGCACGTGCTCGACGACGAACTCGCGGATGTCGGGCGCGAGCAGCGAGTCGAGGTCGATGTCGCTGGCGTGCTGCGAGGAGACGACGACCGTGTCGAGGCGGACCGCCTTGTCGCCGTCGTACTCGATGGTGACCTGGGTCTTGCCGTCGGGGCGCAGGTAGGGGATGGTCCCGTTCTTGCGGACCTCGGAGAGCCTGCGCGAGAGCCGGTGCGCGAGGTAGATCGGGAGCGGCATGAGCTCGGGCGTCTCGTCGCACGCGTAGCCGAACATCAGGCCCTGGTCGCCGGCGCCCTGCTTGTCGAGGTCGTCGCCCTCGCGGCCCGCGGCGGAGCCCTCGACCCGCGCCTCGTAGGCCGTGTCGACGCCCTGCGCGATGTCGGGCGACTGGGCGCCGATGGAGACCGAGACACCGCAGGAGGCGCCGTCGAAGCCCTTCTTGGAGGAGTCGTAGCCGATCTCCAGGACCTTGTTGCGCACGAGGGTCGGGATGTCGGCGTAGGCCTTGGTCGTGACCTCACCCGCAACGTGCACCAGACCGGTGGTGATCAGGGTCTCGACGGCGACGCGCGAGGTGGGGTCCTCACGGAGCAGTGCGTCGAGGATCGTGTCGCTGATCTGGTCAGCGATCTTGTCGGGGTGGCCCTCGGTGACGGACTCCGAGGTGAAGAGACGGCGGGACACATCGCTCCCTGGGGTTGCAGCGGCTGCTGGCTGATCATTGGGCGGACCGCCCGGGAGCTGCGCCCGGCACGATCCGCGGACAGTTTATCGGTCGCTTTCGTCCGGCGGACAGCGCGTCTCGCTCCTTGGGAGTCCCGAGGCCCCCGAAAGGGCCCCTCAGGGCACGGAATCAGCCTCGCCGACATGCCCCCCGTGCCCGGTTTTCCGGGGGTTTCGCGGAGTGCCGGACCCTGGAACGAGATCTTCACCCCAACCGCGGCGACACGAGGTCCCAGACCGTGTCGGCGAGGGCTTCCTTGGGTCCGTGGGGCACCGGCGTCTCGGTGCCGTCGGCGCCGAGCACCACCGCCTCGTTGTCCTCGGACCCGAAGGTCCTGCGCTCGCCGACCTCGTTGACGACGAGGAGATCGCAGCCCTTGCGGCGGAGCTTCTCGCGGCCGTTGGCGAGGACGTCGTCGGTCTCGGCGGCGAAACCGACGACGATCTGCTCCGGCCGGGCGCGTCCGGCGGAGACCTCGGCGAGGATGTCCGGATTACGAACGAGCGCGACGGGCTCCGGCTCCTGCCCGTCCTTCTTCTTGATCTTGCCCGGCGCGTAGGCGGCGGGGCGGAAGTCGGCGACCGCGGCGGCCATCACGACCACGTCGGCGTCCGCGGCGGCCCTCAGCACCGCCTCGCGCAGCTGGACGGCGGTGCCGACGCTCACGACGTCGGCGCCCGCCGGGTCGGGCAGGCCGGTGTTGGCCTCGATCAGGGTGACCCGGGCGCCGCGGGCGACCGCGGTGCGCGCCAGGGCATAGCCCTGCTTGCCGGAGGAGCGGTTGCCGAGGTAGCGCACCGGGTCGAGCGGCTCGCGCGTGCCGCCCGCGCTGATCACGACGTGCCGGCCCGCAAGGTCCGGTTCGGCCGCGCCGCGGGTCAGCACCCGGCGGCAGACCTCGAAGATCTCCCCGGGGTCGGGCAGCCGGCCCTTGCCGGTGTCGACGCCGGTGAGCCGGCCGACGGCGGGCTCGATGACGACGGCGCCGCGGCGGCGCAGCGTGGCGACGTTCTCGCGGGTGGCGGGGTGCTCCCACATCTCGGTGTGCATGGCGGGTGCGAAGACGACCGGACAGCGGGCGGTGAGGAGCGTGTTGGTGAGCAGGTCGTCGGCGAGGCCGTGAGCGGCCCGGGCGAGCGTGTCCGCGGTGGCGGGGGCGACGACGACGAGGTCGGCGCCCTGCCCGATCCGGACGTGCGGGACCTCGTGGACGTCGTTCCAGACCTCCGTGGCGACCGGGTGGCCCGAGAGCGCCGACCAGGTGGCCGCGCCCACGAAGTGCAGCGCCGACTCGGTCGGGACGACCCGTACGTCGTGACCGGACTCGGTCAAACGGCGCAGGAGCTCGCACGCCTTGTACGCGGCGATGCCCCCGCTGACCCCAAGAACGACCTTCGGCTTGTCCACTGCGTCTCCCCGCACTCGTATTCGGACTCCCCCATGCTGCCGCACCTCGCCAGGTGCGGCGCCGTCGCCCCCGGACGCACCACAGGCCCGGCGGTCGTGGCCGCCGGGCCTGTGGTGGAGGTGCGATTCCTGCCTACTGCGCGGGGCCCTCGACGGCCTCGGAGGTGAGCAGGCCCGCGTTGATCTCGCGGAGCGCGATCGAGAGCGGCTTCTCGTGCACGTGGGTGTCGACGAGCGGACCGACGTACTCCAGGAGGCCCTCGCCGAGCTGCGAGTAGTACGCGTTGATCTGGCGCGCGCGCTTGGCGGCGTAGATCACGAGGCTGTACTTCGAGTCGGTGGCCTCGAGGAGCTCATCAATCGGCGGGTTGATGATGCCCTCGGGCGTGGTGATGGAAGAGGACACTCTCTGCCTTCCGAAGGGGGTGAGGATCAAAGAAACCTTTGACGGCGTGAGGCTCCGCGCTGGTGACGGTACCGACGTGTCCGTCCGTCACACATGCCGCGTACCCCGCACGTGCTGTCACACATGCCCGCGTACACCGCACATGCCCGGGTGGTTCAGTCGGTGCCGTCCGTGCCGTCGCTGCGGCCGGAAGCCTCCAGCATCAAGGCTAGCAGCTCGCGTGCCACGTCCTGGACGGAGGTGTTGACCAGCGTCGTATCGAACTCGGACTCGGCGGCCAGCTCAACCTTGGCGGCGGCGAGCCGACGCTCGACCACCTCGGCCGACTCGGTCCCGCGGCCGGTGAGCCGGCGGACCAGCTCCTCCCAGCTCGGCGGGGCCAGGAAGACGAGCCGGGCGTCCGGCATGGACTGCCGGACCAGCCGGGCACCCTGGAGGTCGATCTCCAGCAGCACCGGCTCACCGGCCTCCAGGCGTTCGAGCACGGCCCGGCGCGGCGTGCCGTAGCGGTTGCCGGCGAACTCGGCCCACTCCAGCAGCTCGCCGTTGGCGATCAGCTTGTCGAACTCGTCGTTGTCCACGAAGAAGTAGTGGACGCCGTCCTGCTCGCCCGGGCGCGGCTTGCGGGTCGTCGCCGACACCGAGAGCCACACCTCGGGGTGGGCCTTGCGCATATGGGCGACGACCGTGCTCTTGCCGACCCCGGAGGGGCCGGAGAGCACGGTCAGCCGCGGACGTACGTCCGGGGGTACGGGGGACGTCCCCCGGGATGTTGCAGCCATGGAGCGATTATCCAGGTTCTCGGGGGTGCCCGAGAACGTCAGGCGGCGCTGCCGCCGAACTCGCGCTCCAGGGATGCGATCTGGTTGGAGCCGAGACCCCGGACCCGGCGGCTCTCGGAGATGCCGAGCCGCTCCATGATCTGCTTGGCGCGGACCTTGCCCACGCCGGGCAGGGACTCCAGGAGGGCGGAGACCTTCATCTTCCCGATGACGTCGTTCTCCTGGCCCTGCTTGATGACCTCGTGGAGGGAGGCGCCGGAGTGCTTGAGTCGATTCTTGACCTCGGCCCGCTCCCGGCGAGCCGCGGCGGCCTTTTCGAGCGCGGCTGCGCGCTGTTCAGGGGTAAGGGGCGGAAGAGCCACGCCTACGTCACCTCGGATGTCGATCTGTCGGATACGGACCGGTGAGGAAGCTGTGCGCCCCACACCAGGCGAGCGACGCGCCACTCGTGCACATCGGCTCTCGACGGAGACTAGCGGCCCGGGCGGCCCGAGTCAGCGAGAACCAACGAAAAGTCCTGGTCAGCCTCTGCCGACCAGGACATTTCGGGCATAACATCCGAGTTTTTCGTTCAGAATTCACTCAACACAGTGACATCCAGCACGGTCATGCGCCCGCGACGGCCGTCCGGACCTCGTCCGTCAGCCGTTCGGCGACGTCGCGCAGCCTCGCCGCGTGCGGCCCCCGGCTCAGCACGCCGCGGCTCACACTGGGCAGCACGTTGCCCACCGCGTCCCCGAAGACGCCGGGGAGATCCGCGGGGGTCGCCCCCTGGGCCCCGATGCCCGGCGCGAGCAGCGGACCGTTGACGGCGAGGTCCACGCCCGAGTCGCCGAGCGTGGCGCCGACCACCGCGCCGACGGAACCGAGCGGCCGGGCCCCCTCGTTCTCGGCGGCCAGGTGGTCGAGCATCACCTGGGCCAGCGAGCGGCCGTCGGCGGCGGTGGCGCGCTGCACCTCGGCCCCCTCGGGGTTGGAGGTGAGGGCGAGCACGAAGACGCCCGAGCCGGACAGGACCGCCGCGTCGAGCGCCGGACGCAGCGAGCCGAAGCCCAGGTACGGCGAGACGGTGACGGCGTCCGAGAACAGCGGGGAGCCGGGGTCCAGGTAGGTCGCCGCGTAGGCGCCCATGGTCGAGCCGATGTCGCCGCGCTTGGCATCCATCAGGACCAGCGCGCCGGCCGCGCGTGCCTCCTCGACGGCCTTCTCCAGGACCGCGATGCCGCGCGAGCCGAAGCGCTCGAAGAACGCCGACTGCGGCTTGAGGACCGCCACGCGGTCGGCCAGCGCCTCGACGACGGTGCGCGTGAACCGCTCCAGGCCCGCGACGTCGTCGCCCAGGCCCCAGGCAGTGAGCAGCGAGGCGTGCGGGTCGATGCCGACACAGAGCGGCCCGCGAGTGTCCATGGCGTGGCGCAGACGCGCGCCGAACGTTTCCCGGGTCATGCCGTGGCCTTCCTGGTCTCCGCGCCGACGGCCTCGGCGAGGGTGGTGTACGGGGAGGCGGCCAGGCGCGCGGCCAGGCCCTTGTGGATCGCCCGGGCGTAGAACGGGCCCTCGTAGATGAAGGCGCTGTACCCCTGGACGAGCGTGGCGCCTGCGAGGATGCGCTGCCAGGCGTCCTCGGCGTTCTCGACGCCCCCGACGCCGACCAGAGTGATCCGGTCCCCGACCCGCGCGTACAGGCGGCTCAGGACCTCCAGGGAGCGCGCCTTGAGGGGCGCGCCGGACAGTCCGCCGGTCTCGCCGGTGAGAGCGCTCGGGGACTTCAGACCGAGACCGTCCCGGGCGATGGTGGTGTTGGTGGCGATGACGCCGTCGAGACCCAGCTCGACCGCGAGGTCGGCGACCGCGTCGATGTCCTCGTCCGCGAGGTCCGGGGCGATCTTGACCAGCAGCGGGACGCGCCGTCCGGTGACGGTGCGGTCGGCCGCCTCGCGCACGGCGGCGAGCAGGGGGCGCAGCGCCTCGGTGGCCTGGAGGTTGCGCAGGCCGGGCGTGTTGGGCGAGGAGACGTTGACGACGAGGTAGTCGGCGTGGGCGGCGAGCCGTTCGGTGGACTTCACGTAGTCGCCGACCGCCTCGGCCTCCGGCACGACCTTCGTCTTGCCGATGTTGACCCCGACCGTGGTCCGGAAGACCGGGGTGCGGGCCGCGAGCCGTCGGGCCACCGCCGCGGAGCCCTCGTTGTTGAAGCCCATGCGGTTGATCAGCGCGCGGTCCGCGACGAGGCGGAAGAGACGCTTCTTGGGGTTGCCGGGCTGCGGTTCGCCGGTGACCGTGCCGATCTCGACGTGGTCGAAGCCGAGCATCGCCATGCCGTCGATCCCGACGGCGTTCTTGTCGAAGCCGGCGGCGAGGCCGAACGGGCCGTGCATCCGCAGGCCGAACGCCTCCGTGCGCAGCTCCTTGTACCGGGGGGCGAGCACGGCGGCGACGAAGGTGCGCAGCACGGGGACGCGGGCCGCGAGGCGGATCCAGCCGAAGGCCAGGTGGTGCGCCCGCTCCGTGTCCGTCCGTTTGAAGAACAGCTGGAAGAAGAGTTTGTACATCGGAGGTGTCCTCATGGAGAGGGGGGACACCGTTTCCGGTGTCCCCCCTTCGGCTAGTCGCGGGCGGCGATCAGGTGTTCCGCGTGTTCCTGGAGGGAGCGGACGCCGACGTCTCCGTGGGTGAGCGCGTCGATGCCCTGGACGGCGGCTGCGAGCGCCTGGACCGTCGTCAGGCACGGCACGGACCGGGCCACGGCGGCGGTGCGGATCTCGTAGCCGTCGAGCCGGCCGCCGGTGCCGTACGGCGTGTTGACGATCAGGTCGACCTCGCCGTCGTGGATCAGCTGGACGATGGTGCGCTCGCCCTGCGGACCGGTGCCCTCGGACTGCTTGCGCACGACGGTGGCGTTGATGCCGTTGCGCTTGAGGACCTCGGCGGTGCCGGAGGTGGCGAGCAGCTCGAAGCCGTGGGCGACGAGTTCCCGCGCCGGGAAGATCATCGAGCGCTTGTCGCGGTTGGCCACCGAGATGAACGCGCGGCCCTTGGTGGGCAGAGGCCCGTAGGCGCCGGACTGCGACTTGGCGTACGCCGTGCCGAAGGCCGAGTCGATGCCCATGACCTCGCCGGTGGAGCGCATCTCCGGGCCGAGGACGGTGTCGACGCCGCGGCCGTGGATGTCGCGGAAGCGCGACCACGGCAGGACGGCCTCCTTGACGGAGATCGGGGCGTCGAGCGGCAGGGTGCCGCCGTCGCCGTGCGCCGGGAGCAGGCCCTCCGCGCGCAGTTCGGCGATGGTCGCGCCCAGGGAGATCCGGGCGGCGGCCTTGGCGAGCGGGACGGCGGTCGCCTTCGAGGTGAAGGGGACGGTGCGCGAGGCGCGCGGGTTGGCCTCCAGGACGTACAGGATGTCGCCGGAGAGCGCGAACTGGATGTTGATCAGTCCGCGGACGCCGACGCCCTTGGCGATGCCCTCGGTGGAGGCCCGCAGCCGCTTGATGTCGAAGCCGCCGAGGGTGATCGGGGGCAGCGCGCAGGCGGAGTCGCCGGAGTGGATGCCGGCCTCCTCGATGTGCTCCATGACGCCGCCGAGGTAGAGCTCGGTGCCGTCGTAGAGCGCGTCGACGTCGATCTCGACCGCGTCGTCGAGGAAGCGGTCGACCAGGACCGGCCGGGTGGGGCTGATCTCGGTGGACTCGGCGATGTACGCGGAGAGCCGGGTCTCGTCGTAGACGATCTCCATGCCGCGCCCGCCGAGCACGTACGACGGGCGCACGAGGACGGGGTAGCCGATCTCGTCGGCGATGGCCTTGGCCTCGCCGAAGGTGGTGGCGGTGCCGTGCTTCGGCGCGGGCAGCCCGGCCTCGGCCAGGACGCGGCCGAAGGCGCCGCGGTCCTCGGCGGCGTGGATGGCCTCCGGGGGCGTGCCGACGACGGGGACGCCGTTGTCCTTGAGCGCCTGCGACAGACCGAGCGGGGTCTGGCCTCCGAGCTGGACGACGACACCGGCGACCGGGCCCGCGAGCGTTTCCGCGTGCACGATCTCCAGCACGTCCTCCAGCGTCAGCGGCTCGAAGTACAGGCGGTCGGAGGTGTCGTAGTCGGTGGAGACGGTCTCCGGGTTGCAGTTGACCATCACGGTCTCGTAGCCCGCGTCGCTCAGTGCGAAGGAGGCGTGGACGCAGGAGTAGTCGAACTCGATGCCCTGGCCGATGCGGTTCGGGCCGGAGCCGAGGATGATGACCGCGGGCTTCTCGCGCGGTGCGACCTCGGTCTCCTCGTCGTAGGACGAGTAGAAGTACGGCGTCCTCGCCGCGAACTCGGCGGCGCAGGTGTCGACCGTCTTGTACACCGGGCGCACGCCCAGCGCGTGCCGCACCTCGCGGACCACGTCCTCGCGCAGCCCGCGGATCTCGCCGATCTGCTGGTCGGAGAAGCCGTGCCGCTTGGCCTCCGCGAGCAGTTCGGGGACGAGTTCGTCGGCGGCGGCCAGCTCGTCGGCGATCTCCTTGATCAGGAAGAGCTGGTCGACGAACCAGGGGTCGATCCTGGTGGCCTCGAAGACCTCCTTCTGGGTGGCACCGGCCCGGATCGCGCGCATGACGGTGTTGATCCGGCCGTCGGTCGGGCGGACCGCCGCGGCGAGCAGTTCGTCCTTGTCGCCGAGGTCGCCGGTGAAGGAGAACTGCGATCCCTTCTTCTCCAGGGAGCGCAGCGCCTTCTGGAGCGCCTCGGTGAAGTTGCGGCCGATCGCCATGGCCTCGCCGACCGACTTCATGGTGGTGGTGAGGGTGGAGTCGGCGGAGGGGAACTTCTCGAAGGCGAACCGGGGGGCCTTGACCACGACGTAGTCGAGCGTCGGCTCGAAGGAGGCCGGGGTCTGCTCGGTGATGTCGTTGGGGATCTCGTCGAGCGTGTAGCCGACGGCCAGCTTGGCGGCGATCTTGGCGATCGGGAAGCCGGTGGCCTTCGAGGCGAGCGCCGAGGAGCGGGAGACCCGCGGGTTCATCTCGATGACGATGATCCGGCCGTCGACCGGATCGACGGCGAACTGGATGTTGCAGCCGCCGGTGTCGACGCCGACCTCGCGGATGATCGCGATGCCGATGTCGCGCAGCCGCTGGTACTCGCGGTCGGTGAGCGTCATCGCGGGGGCGACGGTGATCGAGTCACCGGTGTGGACGCCCATCGGGTCGAAGTTCTCGATGGAGCAGACGACCACGACGTTGTCGTTCCTGTCGCGCATCAGTTCCAGCTCGTACTCCTTCCAGCCGAGGATGGACTCCTCCAGGAGCACCTCGGTGGTCGGGGAGAGCGTCAGGCCCTGGCCGGCGATGCGGCGCAGCTCGTCCTCGTCGTGCGCGAAGCCGGAGCCGGCGCCGCCCATGGTGAAGGAGGGGCGCACGACCACGGGGTAGCCGCCGAGCGTGTCGACGCCCGCGAGCACTTCGTCCATGGAGTGGCAGATGACCGAGCGGGCGGACTCGCCGTGGCCGGTCTTGGCGCGGACCGCCTCGACGACGGCCTTGAAGAGGTCGCGGTCCTCGCCCTTGTGGATGGCCTCGACGTTGGCGCCGATCAGCTCGACGCCGTACTTCTCCAGGACACCGTTCTCGTGCATGGAGATCGCGGTGTTGAGCGCGGTCTGGCCGCCCAGGGTGGGCAGGAGCGCGTCGGGGCGCTCCTTGGCGATGATCTTCTCGACGAACTCGGGGGTGATCGGCTCGACGTACGTGGCGTCGGCGATCTCCGGGTCGGTCATGATCGTGGCCGGGTTGGAGTTGACCAGGACGACGCGCAGGCCCTCGGCCTTGAGCACGCGGCACGCCTGGGTGCCGGAGTAGTCGAACTCGGCGGCCTGGCCGATGACGATCGGGCCGGAGCCGATGACCAGGACGGACTGGATGTCGGAGCGCTTAGGCACGCCGGCCCTCCATCAGGGAGACGAAACGGTCGAAGAGGTACGCGGCGTCGTGCGGGCCCGCGGCCGCCTCGGGGTGGTACTGGACGCTGAAGGCGGGCCGGTCGAGGAGCCGGAGCCCCTCGACGACCTGGTCGTTCAGGCAGACGTGGGAGACCTCGACGCGGCCGAACTCCGTGTCGGTGACCTTGTCGAGCGGGGCGTCGACTGCAAAGCCGTGGTTGTGCGCGGTGACCTCGACCTTGCCCCAATTGCCGCTGGCGTCGCGGCCCTGCACGGGCTGGTTGATCCCGCGGTGCCCGTACTTCAGCTTGTAGGTGCCGAAGCCGAGGGCGCGGCCCAGGATCTGGTTGCCGAAGCAGATCCCGAAGAGCGGAGTACCACGCTCCAGGACGCCTCGCATGACGGAGACCGGGTGGTCGGCGGTGGCCGGGTCGCCGGGACCGTTGGAGAAGAACACGCCGTCGGGCTCGACCGCGTACACGTCCTCCAGCGTGGCGGTGGCGGGCAGCACGTGCACCTCGATGCCGCGCTCGGCCATCCGGTGCGGGGTCATGCCCTTGATGCCGAGGTCGATCGCGGCGACGGTGAACTTCTTCGTGCCGATCGCGGGGACGACGTACGTCTCCTTCGTGGCGACCTCGGCGGAGAGATCGGCGCCCACCATCTGCGGCGCCTGCTGCACGCGGGCCAGGAGCGCGGCCTCGTCGGCCAGCGCGTCGCCGGAGAAGATGCCGACGCGCATGGCCCCGCGCTCGCGCAGGTGACGGGTGAGGGCGCGGGTGTCGACGCCGCTGATGCCGACGACGCCCTGGCTCTCCAGTTCCTCGTCGAGCGAGCGCCGGGCGCGCCAGTTGGAGGGCACCCGGGCGGGGTCGCGGACGACGTAGCCGGAGACCCAGATCCGCTTCGACTCGGGGTCCTCGTCGTTGACGCCGGTGTTGCCGACGTGCGGGGCGGTCATCACGACGACCTGGCGGTGGTAGGAGGGGTCGGTCAGCGTCTCCTGGTAACCGGTCATGCCGGTGGAGAACACCGCTTCGCCGAAGGTCTCCCCCACGGCCCCGTAGGCACGGCCGCGGAAGGTGCGGCCGTCCTCCAGGACGAGTACGGCGGGAGCCCTGCCGGCTCCCCGGGCGGAGGTCGTCATCGTGCGGTGCCTTCCGTAGTGCTGGTGAGTTGTTCGATGGCCTCGACCCAGGCCGGGTGCTCGGCCGAGCGGTCGGAGCGGAATCCGGAGTCGATCAGCTTGTCGCCGTGCGCCCAGGTGATGATCAGCAGGCCGCCCTCGGGGAGGACCTTGCCCGCGATGCCCTTGTCGAGCCGGGCCCCGCGCAGCGCGGCGGCCGGGACGAAGAAGTCGGCCGCGCCGGGGCGCACGACGTCCAGGCCCTGGTCGGTCAGGGTGAGCTCGACCCGGCTGCGGGTGCCGAGGCCGTGGGCGACGATCCGGTCGAGCCACTGCCCGGCGGTCGTCGAGGCGTGGTACCGGCCGGTCAGCGTCAGCGTCTTCCCGTCGTCCGCGAACCCTTCCGGCGTGGTCGGGAGTTCCGGCAGATCGGACTGGAGGCTGCCGCGCCACTTCCATCCCTGGCGCATCAGCCAGTAGACGAAGGCGACGAACACGAGCAGTCCGACGACCCAGCTGATGCGCTCGGCCCAGTCGGTCACTTCGGCCGACTTCTGCTCGGCGGCGAGCTGGAGGTACAGGGGGGTGAGTGATGTCACGCGAGCTTCCCGTCGACGACCGTGGCACGGCCCCGCAGGAAGGTGTGAGTGACTCGGCCCGGCAGCTCGCGCCCCTCGTAGGGGCTGTTGCGGCTGCGGGAGGCGAAGCCCGCGGGGTCCACCACACCACGGTATGCCGGATCGACCAGGGTGAGGTTGGCGGGCTCACCGACCGAGACGGGACGGCCGTGTCCGTCGAGCCGGCCGATGGCCGCCGGGCGGAACGACATCCGGTCCGCGACGCCCGCCCAGTCCAGCAGCCCGGTGTCCACCATGGTCTGCTGGACGACGGAGAGCGCGGTCTCCAGGCCCACCATGCCCATGGCCGCGGCGGCCCACTCGCAGTCCTTGTCCTCGTGCGGGTGCGGGGCGTGGTCGGTGGCGACGCAGTCGATGGTGCCGTCGGCCAGCGCCTCGCGCAGGGCCGTGACGTCGGCCTCGGTGCGCAGCGGCGGGTTCACCTTGTAGACCGGGTCGTAGGTCCGTACGAGCTCGTCGGTCAGGAGCAGGTGGTGCGGGGTGACCTCGGCAGTGACGTCCCAGCCCTTGGACTTGGCCCAGCGGACGATCTCGACGGACCCGGCGGTCGACAGGTGGCAGATGTGCACCCGGGAGCCGACGTGGGCGGCGAGCAGGACGTCGCGGGCGATGATCGATTCCTCCGCGACGGCGGGCCAGCCGCCGAGGCCGAGTTCCGCGGAGACGACGCCCTCGTTCATCTGGGCGCCCTCGGTGAGCCGGGGTTCCTGGGCGTGCTGGGCGACGACCCCGTCGAACGCCTTCACGTACTCCAGCGCGCGGCGCATGATCACCGCGTCGTCGACGCACTTGCCGTCGTCGGAGAAGACCTTCACCCCGGCGGCCGAGTCGTGCATGGCACCGAGCTCGGCCAGCTTCTTGCCCTCCAGGCCGACGGTGACGGCGCCGACGGGCTGCACGTCGCAGTAGCCCGACTCCCTGCCGAGCCGCCAGACCTGCTCGACGACGCCGGCGGTGTCGGCGACCGGGAAGGTGTTCGCCATGGCGTGCACGGCGGTGAAGCCGCCGACGGCCGCGGCCTTCGTGCCGGTGAGGACGGTCTCGGAGTCCTCGCGGCCGGGCTCGCGCAGGTGGGTGTGGAGGTCGACCAGGCCGGGCAGCAGAATCCGGCCGGCCGCGTCGACGACGGCCGCGTCCCCGGCGTCGAGACCGGTGCCGACCGCGGCGATGGTCTCGCCGTCGATCAGGACGTCCTGGGCCCCGCCGCCGAGGATCTTCGCACCGCGGATAAGGGTCTTGCTCATGGTCACTGGTTCTCCTCGGTACGGGCGGGGGCGTCGGGCGACGGGGTGGCCGGGGCGGCGGGCTCCGCGCCGCCCAGCAGCAGGTAGAGGACGGCCATGCGGATCGAGACGCCGTTGGCGACCTGTTCGACGGCCGTGCAGCGGTCGGAGTCGGCGACCTCCGCGGTGATCTCCATGCCCCGGACCATCGGGCCGGGGTGCATGACGACGGCGTGCCCGGGCATCCTCGCCATGCGGTCGGCGTCCAGGCCGTAGCGGCGGGAGTACTCGCGCTCGGTCGGAAAGTACGCGGCGTTCATCCGTTCGCGCTGCACCCTCAGCATCATCACCGCGTCGGACTTCGGCAGCACCTCGTCGAGGCCGTAGCTGACCTCGCACGGCCACTGCTCGACACCGACCGGGACGAGCGTCGGCGGGGCGACGAGCGTGACGTGCGCGCCGAGCGTGTTCAGCAGGTGGACGTTGGAGCGGGCGACCCGGCTGTGCAGGATGTCGCCGACGATCGTGATCCGGCGGCCTTCCAGGTCCCGGCCCAGGCCGCTGTCGGCGCCGACGAGGCGGCGACGCATCGTGAAGGCGTCCAGGAGGGCCTGGGTGGGGTGCTCGTGGGTGCCGTCGCCCGCGTTGACGACGGCACCGTCGATCCAGCCGGAGGTGGCGAGCCGGTACGGGGCGCCGGAGGCGCCGTGCCGGATGACGACGGCGTCGGCGCCCATCGCCTCCAGGGTCAGCGCGGTGTCCTTGAGCGATTCGCCCTTCGAGACGGACGAGCCCTTCGCGGAGAAGTTGATGACGTCCGCGGAGAGGCGCTTGGCGGCGGCCTCGAAGGAGATGCGGGTACGCGTCGAGTCCTCGAAGAAGAGGTTGACGACGGTACGGCCGCGCAGGGTGGGGAGCTTCTTGATCGGCCGGTCGGCGACCCGGGCCATCTCCTCGGCGGTGTCGAGGATCAGGATGGCGTCGTCGCGGGTGAGGTCGGCGGCCGAGATGAGGTGGCGCTTCATCTGGGTGTTCTCCGAGAGAGGGAGGGTTCAGGCATGCGGGCGTGCGGAAGCAGCCGCACGGGCTCGGGTTCCTCCGTACGGGTGAAGTGCGGCTACTGCTCGCCGGCCGGGACGGCCCGCTGGACACCGAGCAGCACGGCGTCACGGCCGTCCTCCTCGGCGAGCTGGACCTTGACCGTCTCCCGCAGCGACGTGGGGAGGTTCTTTCCGACGTAGTCGGCGCGGATCGGGAGTTCCCGGTGTCCCCGGTCGACGAGGACCGCGAGCTGCACGGCGCGGGGGCGGCCGATGTCGCCCAGCGCGTCGAGCGCGGCGCGGATCGTGCGGCCCGAGAAGAGGACGTCGTCCACCAGGACCACCAGACGGCCCTCGACGCCCTCGCCGGGGATCTCGGTGCGGGCCAGGGCGCGCGCCGGGCGCAGCCGCAGGTCGTCGCGGTACATGGTGATGTCGAGGGAGCCGACCGGCATCTTCCGGCCGGTGATCTCCTGAAGCTTTTCGGCCAGTCGTCGGGCGATGAAGACGCCGCGTGTCGGGATGCCGAGGAGCACCACGTCGTCGGCGCCCTTGGCGCGTTCGACGATCTCGTGGGCGATGCGGGTCAGTGCCCGGGAGATGTCGGGGGCCTCCAGAACGGGGCGTGCCGCATTGCCGGGGGGTTCATGCTGTGCGTCCATAAGAAACGGACCTCCTTCTCCGCCTCACGGGACGGACTTTAAAGGACGTCGAATTTGCGTCATCCACGGTAGCAGGGCTTGTGCCGGGCTCCGATCGCACCCCCCGCGGGTGTCGGTCCGGACCGTTCGGCTTGACGCAGCCAAGTAACGCTGCGTAACCTCACAGTGAGTTACCAGCAACGCGGCGGAGCCGCGCATTGTTCCAGCGTCCGGGGAGCCTTATGTCCAGCGAATACGCAAAACAGCTCGGGGCCAAACTCCGCGCCATCCGCACCCAGCAGGGCCTCTCCCTCCACGGCGTGGAGGAGAAGTCGCAGGGCCGCTGGAAGGCCGTCGTGGTCGGTTCGTACGAGCGCGGTGACCGCGCCGTGACCGTGCAGCGCCTCGCCGAGCTCGCGGACTTCTACGGGGTCCCGGTGCAGGAGCTCCTGCCCGGCACGACGCCCGGCGGAGCCGCCGAGCCGCCGCCGAAGCTCGTCCTGGACCTGGAGCGCCTCGCCCACGTCCCGCAGGAGAAGGCCGGACCGCTCCAGCGCTACGCCGCGACGATCCAGAGCCAGCGCGGTGACTACAACGGCAAGGTGCTCTCGATCCGCCAGGACGACCTGCGCACTCTGGCCGTGATCTACGACCAGTCGCCGTCCGTGCTCACGGAGCAGCTGATCAGCTGGGGTGTGCTCGACGCGGACGCGCGCCGCGCCGTCGCCCACGAGGAGGGCTGAGACCCCTCCCCCCGAAGAAACGTGTCGCCGTGCCGACGCGGGCATCCCCTTCCCGGGTGTCCGGTCGGCACGGCTTTTTCGTCCCGTGCGGGGCCTGTACGGCGGACTCCCCCGCCCGCGCCGACGGGTCCCCGGCGGGGGCCTGCACGGGGGGCGGCGCGGCGGGCCTCCGTCGGGTCGCGGCAGGCCCGCCGGACGTCGTGGAGCCCGCGGCCAGTCCGACCGCGGGCTCCACGACCGCCGAAGAACGTCTCGCGGGGCTACTGCGCCCGGCGGAGGTTCGGCTTGAGGTCCTTGAAGCGGGCCAGCAGCCCGTTCACGAAGGACGGGGACTCGTCGGTGGAGAACTCCTTGGCGAGCTGGACCGCCTCGTCGATCACCACAGCGTCCGGGGTCTCGTCGACCCATATCAGCTCGTACGCGCCGAGCCGCAGGATGTTCCGGTCGACGACCGGCATGCGGTCGATCTCCCAGTCCACCGCGTAGGTCACGATGAGTTCGTCGATGCGGTCCGCGTGCCGCGCGTACCCCTCGACGAGCTCCATCGTGTACTCGGTGACCGGCGGCTGGCGGTGGTCGGCCCGCGCGTGCCGCACCCAGTCCGCGAGGACGGTCTGCACGGATGTGCCGCGCTGGTCGGCCTCGAAGAGGATCTGGAAGGCGCGCTTGCGGGCCTTGGTCCGGGCAGCCACGGTCAGCTGTTCACCCGGCCGAGGTAGTCGCCCGTGCGGGTGTCGACCTTGATCTTCTCTCCCGTGGTGATGAAGAGCGGGACACCGATCTCGTAGCCGGTCTCCAGCGTGGCGGGCTTGGTGCCACCGGTGGAGCGGTCGCCCTGGACGCCCGGCTCGGTGTGCTGGACGGTCAGCTCGACGGCGGCGGGCAGCTCGACGTAGAGCACCTCGCCCTCGTGCTGGGCGACGGTGGCGGTGAAGCCCTCGATCAGATAGTTGGCGGCGTCGCCGACAGCCTTGCGGTCGACCATGAGCTGGTCGTACGTGTCCATGTCCATGAAGACGAAGTAGTCGCCGTCCATGTACGAGAACTGCATGTCGCTGCGGTCGATGGTGGCCGTCTCGACCTTCACGCCGGCGTTGAACGTCTTGTCGACGGTCTTGCCGGAGAGCACGTTCTTGAGCTTGGTGCGCACGAAGGCCGGGCCCTTGCCGGGCTTGACGTGCTGGAACTCGACGACGGACCAGAGCTGGCCTCCGTCGAGCTTGAGCACCAGGCCGTTCTTGAGGTCGTTCGTGGAAGCCACGGTTGCGGAATCTCCTGGACTGAAGCTGGTGGAACGACCGAGGAAACGCGTCAGAGCGCGAGCAGCTCCTTGGTCGTAATGGTGAGTAGCTCGGGTCCGCCGTCCGCCTCGGGGCGCACGACGAGCGTGTCATCGATCCGGACCCCGCCCCGGCCCGGGAGGTGGACCCCCGGTTCGACGGTGACCGGCACGCAAGCGTCCAGTTTACCCATGGCCGCGGGTGCCAGCTGCGGGTCCTCGTCGATTTCCAGTCCCACACCGTGCCCGGTGCAGGGCGCGAGGCTGCCGCCGTGGCCCGCCGAGTCCAGAAGACAGCGGGCCGCGCGGTCCACGTCGCGGTAGGCGGCGCCGGGGACGAGGGCCTCCCGCCCGGCCCGCTGGGCGGCGAAGACCAGGTCGTACAGCTCGATCTGCCAGTCGGCGGGCGCCGTGCCGATCACGAACGTGCGGCCGATCTCGCAGCGGTAGCCGCGGTAGTTTGCGCCGAGGCAGACGGAGAGGAAGTCCCCCTCCTCCACCCGCCGGTCCGTGGGGCGGTGGCGGCCCCTGCCGGAGTTGGGCCCGGTGGCCACGGAGGTGGGGAAGGCCGGGCCGTCGGCCCCGTGGTCCACCAGCCGGCGTTCCAGCTCCAGGGCGAGGTGCCGCTCGGTGCGGCCGACCAGGATGGATTCGAGGAGTTCGCCCAGGGCCTGGTCGGTGATCTCGGCGGCGATCCGCAGACACGCGATCTCCTCCTCGTCCTTGACCACCCGGAGCTGTTCGACGGTGGGGCCGAGATCGGCCAGCCGGACCCGCGGGACCACCGATCCCATGGCGCGGTGGCGCGAGACCGTCAGATGGTGCTCCTCGACGGCCAGGGACTCCGCGCCCGACGAGCCGGCCAGTTCGGCGGCGGCGACCACCGGATCCCCGTCGGCGGCCGACAGGGTCGCCACCCGCAGCCGGTCGTCGGTCCGCACGTCCCCGGGTTCGCCCACCGCGTCGCGGGGGCGCAGCAGCACGTCCTCGCCGGGACCGAGCAGCAGCACGGCGCCGGGGGGTGCCCCGCCTGCGAGGTAGCGGACGTTGGCGGGACGGGAGACCAGCGCGGCCGCGGATCCGACGGCTGCGCACCGGTCGCGGAGCAGCCCGCGACGGACGGCGTACACGTCTGACATGTCACGAGCCTACGAGGACCGGCCCGGACGTGCTCGGTCAGCGCGTCCGACCGGGGCCGCGGACGCGCCGTCCCCGGCCCGGGAGCGGCGCCCGCAAGCGCCCTCCCGGGAGCGGCTCACCGGCGGCTCACCAGGAGGGCGGGCTCGTTATGGAACGGGCGAGCACGTCGTCCAGGACCCGCGCGGTGGTCTCCACGTCGTACGCCGAGTTGTCGATGATCGGCAGGCCGGAGCCGTACCAGCCCGCCATCCGGCCGTGGATGCGGGCGACCTCCTCGTCGGAGAGGCGGCGGTTCCCGCTGCGGGCGGCGTTGCGCTCCAGCACGACCTCCAGGCCGGGCAGCAGGACGACGGGCAGCAGCCCGGGGCCGACGTGGCGCTTCCAGCCGCCGAGGCCGACGACGGGCCGGTCGGGGAAGACGGCGTCGTCCAGGATGCAGGAGATGCCATTGGCGAGGAAGTTGCGGGCGGCGAAGCCGCAGGTACGGCGGGCGAGGCGGTACTGCGCCTCGGAGTGCTCGTTCCACCCCGACTGCGGGTCGGCGAAGCCGGAGCAGACCCATTCACGGACGTCGTCGAGGCTGACGTGGGCCGTGGGGACGCGGCGGCGGCCGGCCCAGAGCCGGGCCACGGTGGTCTTGCCCGCCCCCGCCGGGCCGATCAGCAGGACGGCGAGCGTCGCCGTGCCGGTCCCGGCACCGGCCGGCGGCGCGGGCAGCGGGACGGGCCCGCCGGGCGGCAGGGGGACGTGTCCGGTGACCTCCCTGACGGGAGGTCCCGGGGCGTGCTGCGGGGCCGGTCCGCCCCAGCCCCCGCCGGTGGGCGCGGCGGGGGGCGGCGGGCCCGGAGGGCCGGGGTGGCCTGGGTGCCGGGCCTGGTGCGGACCGTTCGCCGGGCCCTGGGGCGGTGGCAGCGGGGCCCCCACTGCGTGCTGCATCCGGTGCCACTCCGTCTCGTACAGGCGACTGGGACTGGGACGGCAACCGTACCGTCCCCGGCCGCCACAGGGTGAACGGACGGGGACGGCCGGCAGTGCCCGGCCGGACGTCGATGTGCCGGTCCGTCAGCCGGTCACCTCGTCCGCGAGGGCACGCAGGGCGAGGCGGTAGGAACCGACGCCGAATCCGGCCACGGTCCCGGTGGCGACCGCCGCGACCACGGAGGTGTGGCGGAATTCCTCCCGCGCGTACGGGTTCGAGATGTGCACCTCGATCAAAGGGGCGGTGCGCTGGGCCGCCGCGTCCCGCATCCCGTACGAGTAGTGGGTGAAGGCGCCCGGGTTGAGCACGACCGGGATCGACCCGTCCGCGGCCTCGTGGAGCCAGCGGATCAGCTCCCCCTCGTCGTTGGTCTCGCGGACCTCGACGTCCATGCCGAGCTCCTCGCCGACGGCCCGGCAGGTCTCGACGAGTCCGGCGTACGAGGTGGCCCCGTACACGTCGGGCTCACGGGACCCGAGCCGGCCGAGGTTCGGCCCGTTGAGGACGAGGACCCGGCGGCTCACGCCGACACCTCCCCGTACGCGGCGAGCAGGACGGCCGGGTCGGGGCCCTCCAGCACGGTCGGCTTGCCGAGACCGTCGAGGACGATGAAGCGCAGCAGGTCGCCGCGGGACTTCTTGTCGACCCTCATGGTCTCCAGCAGCCTGGGCCACTGGTCGCCGCGGTAGGTCAGAGGCAGTCCGACGGACTCCAGGACCGCGCGGTGCCGGTCGGCGGTGGCGTCGTCGAGACGTCCGGCCAGTCGTCCCAGCTCGGCGGCGAAGACCATCCCGACCGAGACGGCCGCGCCGTGCCGCCACTTGTAGCGCTCGTTCTTCTCGATGGCGTGGGCCAGGGTGTGGCCGTAGTTGAGGATCTCGCGCCGTCCGGACTCCTTGAGGTCGCCGGAGACGACCTCGGCCTTGACCCGGATGGAGCGCTCGATCAGCTCGGCGGTGTGCGGTCCGGTGGGCGTACGGGCGCCCTCGGGGTCCGCCTCGATCAGGTCGAGGATCGCGGGGTCGGCGATGAACCCGGCCTTGATGATCTCGGCCAGGCCGCTGACGTAGTCGTGGACGGGCAGCGAGTCCAGGGCGGCGAGGTCGCACAGGACCCCGGCGGGCGGGTGGAAGGCGCCGACGAGGTTCTTGCCCTCGGCGGTGTTGATGCCCGTCTTGCCGCCGACCGCCGCGTCGACCATGGCGAGCACGGTCGTCGGCACGGCGATCCAGCGCACCCCGCGCAGCCAGGTCGCGGCGACGAATCCGGCCAGGTCCGTGGTGGCTCCGCCGCCGATGCCGACGATGACGTCGGAACGCGTGAAGTGGGACTGGCCCAGGGCCTTCCAGCAGTAGGCGGCGACCTCGGCGGTCTTGGCCTCCTCCGCGTTGGGCACCTGGACGGCGATGGCCTCGTAGCCCTGATCGGCGAGGTCCTGGCGGACCGCGTCACCGGTCTCGGCGAGCGCCTCGGGGTGCAGGACCGCGACGCGTCTGGCCCGGTCGCCGATGAGCGTGGGCAGCTCGCCGAGGAGCTGCCGGCCGATCAGCACGTCGTACGGGTCGGTGCCCGCGCTGCCCGCGACGTGGATGCGGGTGACTGCGTCCGTCATGACTCCTTCTTCAACTCCATTGCGTCGAGGACCGCCTGGGCGACCTCGTCGGGGGTGCGGCCGTCGGTGGCGACGACCACCCGGGCGACCTCGGTGTACAGGGGGCGGCGGGCCTCCATCAGCTCGCGCCACTGCTTGCGCGGGTTGACGGCCAGCAGCGGGCGGGCGACGTTGAGGCCGGTGCGCCGGACCGCCTCCTCGACGTCCATCGAGAGGTAGACGACGGGCAGCGAGGACAGCAGTTCCCGCGTGCCCGCGTCGAGGACCGCGCCGCCGCCGAGGGCGAGGACGCCCTCGTGCTCGGCGGCCGCGGTCCGTACGGCGGCCCGCTCCAGCTCACGGAAACGGGGCTCTCCGTCGTCGACGAAGATGTCCGGGATCTCCCGGCCCTCGGCCGCCACGATGTCCGCGTCGGTGTCCCGGTAGGTGGTGCCGAGCCGTTCGGCGAGCAGCTGCCCGACGGTGGACTTGCCGACGCCCATCGGTCCGACCAGGACGATCAGCGGGCCGCTCATCGGATCCTCAGGTGGTCGAGGTACGAGCGCACGTTGCGGCGAGTCTCGGTGACGCTGTCGCCGCCGAACTTCTCCGCGACGGCGTCGGCCAGGACCAGGGCGACCATCGCCTCGGCGACGATGCCTGCGGCCGGGACGGCGCAGACGTCGGAGCGCTGGTGATGGGCCTTGGCGGCCTCGCCGGTGGCGACGTCGACGGTCGCGAGCGCGCGCGGCACCGTCGCGATGGGCTTCATCGCGGCGCGGACCCGCAGCGGCTCGCCGGTGCTCAGACCGCCCTCGGTGCCGCCCGAGCGGCCGGAGGCGCGCCTGATGCCGTCCTCGGTGACCAGGATCTCGTCGTGCGCCCGGGAGCCGGGGACGCGGGCCAGGTCGAAGCCGTCACCGACCTCGACGCCCTTGATGGCCTGAATGCCCATCAGCGCGGCGGCGAGCCGGGCGTCGAGGCGGCGGTCCCAGTGGACGTGCGAGCCGAGGCCGACGGGCACCCCGTACGCGAGCACCTCGACCACGCCGCCGAGGGTGTCGCCGTCCTTGTGGGCCTGGTCGATCTCCGCGACCATCGCCTCGCTCGCGTCGGGGTCCAGGCAGCGCACGGGGTCGGCGTCGAGCCGTTCGACGTCGGCGGGCGTCGGGAGGACGCCGCGGGGCGCCTTGGCCGCGGCCAGCTCGACCACGTGGCTGACGATCTCGATGCCGGCCGTCTCCTTGAGGTAGGACCGGGCGACGGTGCCGAGCGCGACCCTGGCCGCGGTCTCCCGGGCGCTGGCGCGCTCCAGGATCGGCCGGGCCTCGTCGAAGTCGTACTTCTGCATGCCCGCGAGGTCGGCGTGGCCGGGGCGCGGGCGGGTGAGCGGGGCGTTGCGCGCCAGTTCGGCCAGCGCCTCGGGGTCGACCGGGTCGGCCGACATGACCTGCTCCCACTTGGGCCACTCGGTGTTGCCCACCATCACGGCGACCGGGGAGCCCAGGGTGAGGCCGTGGCGGACCCCGCCGAGGAACGTGACCTCGTCCTTCTCGAACTTCATCCGCGCCCCGCGGCCGTATCCGAGCCGCCGCCGCGCGAGCGCGTCCGCGACCATCTCCGTGGTGATCGGGACGCCTGCGGGAAGACCCTCCAGCGTCGCCACGAGTGCGGGGCCGTGCGACTCCCCCGCGGTCAGCCAGCGCAACCTGCTCAACGGTGCTCCTCATGCTCGCGCCTCGAACTGCGACGGCGCGACCGGGTGCGCGGCCCTGGCCCGCCGCCTCGATCCTCCCACGTCCGGGGGCGTGAACCGGTCGCCGGTCCAGCAGGCGGACGCCTCCCGGCGGCCGGAACACGAGGTCAGCCAGGAGCGAGCGCCGCTTCCCCGGCCTGTCGCATGGCCACGAGGGGCGCGGGCGCACGGCCGGTCATCTGCTCGACCTGGAGCACCGCCTGGTGCACCAGGAGGTCGAGACCTCCGATGACCGTGCCGTTCCGGGCCGCCCACGAGGCGGCGAGTCCGGTCGGCCAGGGCTCGTACAGCACGTCGAAGAGCGTGCCGGGCCGCTCGGGCACGTCGCCGGCCAGCGCGTCGGTGGCACCGGCCGGGGTGGTGGCGACGACCAGGGGGGCGCGCAGCGCCTCGGCCGCCCGTGACCAGTCGCAGGTCCTGACGTCGACGCCGAGTCGTTCGCCCCAGCCGCGCATCTCCCGGCCGCGTTCCGCGCTGCGCACATACGCCGTGACCGGTCCCGCGCAGATCTCGGACAGTGCGGCGAGCGCCGAGGACGCGGTCGCCCCGGCGCCGAGCACGGCGGCCGATTCGACCTTCTCGACGCCGCGTTCCCGCAGGGCGGCGGTCATGCCGGGGACATCGGTGTTGTCACCGGTCCGCCGGCCGTCCGGGGTGAACACGACCGTGTTGACGGCCTCCACCGACGACGCGGTCTCGCTGACGGAGTCCAGCAGCGGGATGACCGCGCGCTTGAGCGGCATGGTGAGCGAGAGACCCGCCCAGGAGGTGTCGAGGCCCTCCATGAAGGCGGGCAGGCCCGCCTCGTCGACCTCGAACCGGTCGTACGTCCAGTCGGTGAGGCCGAGTTCGGCGTAAGCGGCGCGGTGCAGGACCGGGGAGAGCGAGTGCGCGATGGGCGAGCCGAGGACGGCGGCCCGATGACGCGGGTCATTCGAGACCATGGAGTTCCTTGAACTTCTTGTTGAGCTTCTCGTGATCGGCAGCAGTCTTGGTGAACTCGGTCTTCTTGCCGTCGAGCGAGATGAAGAACATCCACCCGTCACCGGTGGGATTGAGCGTCGCACGCAGGGCTTCGGCGCCCGGATTGCTGATCGGCCCTGGCGGAAGACCTTCGTGGTAATAGGTGTTGTACGGATCCGGATTGCTGCGGATCTCGTTGGAGCCGATCTTGATCTTGCTCTGGTTCTTGAGGTAATTGAACGCGGAGTCGAATTCGAGCTTGCGATTCGTGATCGTGTTGTCCGGCTTCAGGCGGTTGTAGACGACCTCGCTCATCTTGCGGAAGTCGTCGTGCGTGAGCCCCTCGGCCTGGACGAGGCTCGCGACGGTGAGCACCTGCCAGGGACCGTCCAGATCGTGCTCCTTGGCGGCCTTCTCGAGGTCGAGCTTGTCGTACTCCTCGTTGGCCCGGGAGACCATCGCCTTGAGAACGGCCTCCGGCTTGGTCCCCTTGGTGACCGGATACGCGACCGGATAGAGGAACCCTTCCAGCGGATCCTTGATGTCCTTGTCATTGCCGGCCCACTCGGGCAGACCGAGGTCGGACGCCTTGGATGCGGCGACTTCCTTGGTCGTGCCCTTTTTGAGGCCCAGCCTCTTGTCGATCAGCTCGTAGATCTGGACGTTGCGGCGTCCCTCGGGAATCACCAGAAGATTCTGGTTCTTGTTGTCGACCAGCATCTTGACGGCCTCGGCCGCGGACATCTTCTCGTGGAGCAGATAGACCCCGGCCTGGATCTGTCCGCCCTTGGGGTTCTCCTTCTGCGCGGCGACGAACGCGTCGACGCTCTTGACGACACCCTTCTCCTTCAGGATGTTGCCGATGTCGTAGCCGTAGAGGCCCTTCGTGATCTCGATCTCGACCTGGCCGGTGCCCTGTCCGGCATAATCCGGCGGCGCGCCGAACTTGTCCTGCCAGAAGGAATAGCCGAGATACCCGACCCCGCCGAGGCCGCCGACCAGGACCACCGCGACGCCCAGACAGGCGTAGCCGTTGCGGCTCTTCTTCTTGCCCTTGCCCTTGCCCCGGCGCTCTTTGCCGCCGCGTGCGGCCCGGCGCGAGGCGGGCGGGTCGTCGTCCTCGTCGCCGTGGTCGTCCTTGCCGCCCGGGGCGTCGGCGCCGGTGAAGAAGGGGTGGGTCTCCTCCGGTTCGGTCTCCGGGTCCCAGTCGGGGTTCTTCGCGGGGGCCGGTCCGGGAGCGGTGTCACGGCCGGCCGGGGGCTGCGGCGGCGGGTAGGCGTCCGGCGTGCCGTACCGGTCGGGCATCTCGCCCTGGCCCGTCGGCCGACCACCGTACGGGTCGGCCGCGTGGGCGTCGTACGGCGCGGCCGGCTGCTGCCCCGGGTCCCAGCCGCCGTCGTGGTAGGCGGGCTGCTGGGGTTGCTGCTGGTGCCCCTGCGGCGGCGGCTGCTGCGCGTACGGATCCTGCGGGGTTCCGTACGCGGGCTGCTGGTGGTACTGCTGCCCGTACGGATCGGCCGCCTGCGGGTGCTGCGCGTACGGGTCCTGCGGCTGCTGCGCGTAGCCGCCCTGGCCGTACGGGTCCTGGTGGTACGCGTCCTGGTGGTACGGGTCCTGCGCATAGGGGTCCTGGGGATGGGGCTGCTGCCCGCCGTCGTACTGGCCCCGGCCGTGGGCGGACTGCTGTCCCCCCCACCCCTGGTCCCCGTGCAAGGGGTCCTCGGGATGCCACGGTTCGGAGCCGGGGCCCCGGCCATACTCAGTCATCGATCCCCTAGAGCCGCGAGGCGACGTTCCGCCTCTTCGCTGTGCGGTGCTTGTTCGAACACCGCCGCATCGCGCGGAACGTTACCGTATCGCGATCAGCCCTCCACCTCGACGCCTTCACCGGGTGCTCTGCCCGACGCCCGTTCGGACTCGAGGGCGTTCTGGAGGATCACCACGGCCGCAGCCTGGTCGATGACGGAGCGGCCCTTCTTCGACTTCACGCCCGAGGCGCGCAGCCCCTGACTGGCCGTCACCGTCGTCATCCGCTCGTCGACCAGCCGCACCGGAAGGGGGGACACCGAGCGGGCCATCTCCCGTGCGAAGCCCCGGATCTTGGCGGCCGCGGGCCCTTCGCCACCGCCGAGGGAGCGCGGCAGACCGATGATGATCTCGATCGGCTCGTACTCCTCGACGATCTGCCTCAGCCGCCGGTGGGCTGCCGGGACGTCACGCCCCGGCACGGTCTCCACCGGTGTGGCGAGGATCCCGTCGGGGTCGCACGAGGCGACCCCGATCCGGGCGTCCCCGACGTCGATCGCGAGGCGGCGGCCCCGGCGCATCCCCGTCGCTCCCGTCACGTCCGCCGTCATGCCGTCTCGGTGACGAGGCGTTCGACCGCGGCCACGGCCTCGTCGACGGCCTCGGGGTTCTGGCCGCCGCCCTGCGCGACGTCCGGCTTGCCGCCGCCACCGCCGCCCAGGGTCTTGGCGGCCGTGCGGACCAGGTCGCCGGCCTTGAGACCGCGCTCGCGGGCGGCCTCGTTGGTGGCGATCACGGTCAGCGGGCGCCCGTTCGCCGTGGTGAACAGGGCCACGACGGCCGGGCGGCCGCCCTGGATGCGCCCGCGCACGTCGAGGACCAGCTTGCGCAGGTCGTCGGCGGAGGTGCCGTCCGGGACCTGCCCGGTGACGAGGGCGACGCCCCGTACGTCCCTGGCGGACTCGACGAGCCCGGCGGCGGCCTGGAGGACCTTCTCCGCGCGGAACTTCTCGATCTCCTTCTCGGCGTCCTTCAGCTTGCCGAGCATTCCGGCGATCTTCTCCGGAAGCTCCTCGGGACGGCCCTTGACCAGCTCCTGGAGCTGGGCGACGACCGTGTGCTCCCGGGCCAGGAAGTTGTACGCGTCGACACCGACGAGAGCCTCGATGCGGCGCACGCCGGAGCCGATGGACGATTCGCCGAGCAGCTTCACCAGACCCAGCTGGGCGGTGTTGTGGACGTGCGTACCGCCGCACAGCTCCTTGGAGAAGTCCCCGATGGTGACGACCCGGACCTGCTCGCCGTACTTCTCGCCGAACTCGGCGATGGCGCCCTGCTTCTTGGCCTCGTCGATCGGCATGACCTCGGCGTGGACGTCGAGTTCGCGGGCCAGGACCTCGTTGATCTTCTGCTCGACGTCGGTGAGGACCGTGCCCGGCACGGCGGACGGCGAACCGAAGTCGAAACGGAAGCGGCCCGGCGAGTTCTCCGAACCGGCCTGGGCGGCCGTCGGGCCCAGCGCGTCGCGCAGCGCCTGGTGCGTGAGGTGGGTGGCGCTGTGGGCGCGGGCGATGGCACGGCGGCGGGTGGTGTCGATGACGGCGTACGCGGAGGCGCCCACCGTGACCTCGCCGACCTGGACCGACCCCTTGTGGACGGAGACGCCGGGGACGGGCTGCTGGACGTCGCGGACCTGGATGACGGCGCCGCTGTGCAGCCGGATCCGGCCCTGGTCGGCGAGCTGGCCGCCGCCCTCGGCGTAGAACGGGGTGCGGTCGAGGACGACCTCGACCTCGTCGCCCTCGGAGGCGGCGGGCGAGGGCACGCCGTCGACGAGCAGGCCGACGACGGTCGACTCGCCCTCGGTGGCGGTGTAGCCGGTGAACTCGGTGGTGCCGGAGTCGTCCGCGACCGCGCGGTAGGCGGACAGGTCGGCGTGACCGGTCTTCTTGGCCTTGGCGTCGGCCTTGGCCCGCTCCCGCTGCTCCTTCATCAGGCGGCGGAAGCCGTCCTCGTCCACGGACAGGCCCTGTTCGGCGGCCATCTCCAGGGTGAGGTCGATCGGGAAGCCCCAGGTGTCGTGGAGCAGGAACGCCTTCTCGCCGGGCAGGACCTTGCCGCCCGCGGCCTTGGTCTCGGTGACGGCGGTGTCGAGGATGTTGGTGCCGCCCTTGAGGGCCTTGAGGAAGGCGGCCTCCTCG
Source organism: Streptomyces sp. NPDC002476 (assembly GCF_042889785.1). Classification (NCBI taxonomy): domain Bacteria; kingdom Bacillati; phylum Actinomycetota; class Actinomycetes; order Kitasatosporales; family Streptomycetaceae; genus Streptomyces; species Streptomyces sp. NPDC002476. The sequence continues at coordinate 46,114 of NZ_JBIARH010000014.1, forward strand.
GCGAGGGCGACACTCTCGATGCGCTTGCGGTCGGTGGCCAGCTCCGGGTACTGCTGCCCCATCGTGTCGACCACGGCGTCGACCAGGTCCTTGACGACCGGCCCGGTGGCGCCCAGCAGCCGCATGTTGCGGATGGCGCGGCGCATGATGCGGCGCAGCACGTAGCCGCGGCCCTCGTTGCCGGGGGTGACTCCGTCGCCGATGAGCATCACGGAGGTACGGATGTGGTCGGCGACCACGCGCAGCGAGACGTCGCTGCCATGGGCCCTGCCGTAGGCGACGCCGGTGAGCTTGGTGGCCCGGTCGATGACGACCTTGAGCGTGTCCGTCTCGTACATGTTCTGCACGCCCTGCAGGATCATGGCGAGGCGTTCCAGGCCGAGGCCCGTGTCGATGTTCTTCGACGGCAGGTCGCCGAGGATCGGGAAGTCCTCCTTGCCGTCACCGGCGCCGCGCTCGTACTGCATGAAGACCAGGTTCCAGATCTCCACGTAGCGCTCGTCGTTGACGGCCGGGCCGCCCTCGGCGCCGAACTCGGGGCCGCGGTCGTAGTTGATCTCGGAGCAGGGGCCGCAGGGTCCGGGGACGCCCATCGACCAGAAGTTGTCCTTCTTGCCCAGGCGCTGGATGCGCTCGGCCGGCACGCCGATCTTGTCGCGCCAGATCTGCTCGGCCTCGTCGTCGTCGAGGTAGACCGTGATCCACAGCCGCTCGGGGTCGAGGCCGTAGCCGCCGTCCGCCACGGAGCCGGTGAGCAGCTCCCAGGCGAGTGTGATGGCGCCTTCCTTGAAGTAGTCCCCGAAGGAGAAGTTGCCGCACATCTGGAAGAACGTGCCGTGCCGGGTGGTCTTGCCGACCTCCTCGATGTCCGGCGTGCGGACGCACTTCTGCACGCTGGTGACGCGCGGGGCGGGCGGCTTGACCTCGCCGAGGAAGTACGGCTTGAAGGGCACCATGCCCGCGGGGACCAGCAGCAGAGTCGGGTCGTCCGCGATGAGCGACGCCGAAGGGACGACGGTGTGACCGCGCTCCTCGAAGAAGCTCAGCCAGCGGCGACGAATTTCAGCCGACTCCATCAGTGGTCCTCATTCCGGTTGTACGGGTTGTAGGTGTACGAGTTGCGGGGAGGCGTACGGCGGTCGCCGGCCGCGAGGGCCCTGTCCGGCCCGACGGGCTCGGCCGCCTCGACGACGGCGAAGCGGGGGCGCGCGGGCAGCTCGGGGTCGACCGGCGCCTCCAGCCCCAGGGCCTCGCCCAGTTCGGCCTCGCGCCGCACCATCGACTCACGGACGTCCAGGGCGAAGTCCTTGATCCGGTGGCCGGTCTCGACGGCCCGGTCCGCGGCCTGTGCCGCGAGGCTCTCGGGGGTCAGCTGCCTGAGCTTGCGGTTGACCTTGGTGGTGGCCCAGACACCGGCGGCTGCGCCGGCGGTGAACCAGAACGTGCGGCGGAACATCGCTGCGTCAGTCCTTCGGTCCGCGGGGGTTTCTGCCGGTGCGCCTCCCACCGCGCACGGGGGGCACGGTACGGCCGACGATCACCGTGCGCCGGGCCGCCCGTCGGGCGGGTTCCTGTTCGGCACCGGTCCGGCGGCCGATGGCCTGCCGGACCCCGTACCCGAACGCGGCGACCTTGACGAGCGGGCCGCCGAAGGTCGAGGCGACGGTGGTGGAGAGCGCCGAGGCGTTCGAGGTGACTTCCTGGACGTCCGTCGCGATCGCGTCGACCCGGTCGAGCTGGGTCTGCGCGGAGCGCACGGTCGCGGAGGCGTCCGCGAGCAGCGGGACGGCCTGTTCGGTCACGTCCGCCACGAGTCTGGTGGTCGCCCTGAGCGTCTGGGCCAGCCTCACCAGTACGACGGCGAGGAACGAAACCAGGATCGCCCAGAAGACGGCCACCAGGATCCCGGCCACCTCTCCACCGGACACTGTGTGCACCGCTCTCTGGATAGTCGCTGTCTCTGTGCTGTCTCTGCTCGGTACCGACGCCCTCCGCCACGGACAGCGGGACGTCGTCTACCGAGCCTATCGCGCCGGTGGTCGCGTCCCGTACCGCATTCTCTGCGGACAGGTATGCGATCCCATCAGGTGATTGTACGGAGAGCACTCGTACAAGTACTGTGCGTGTTTCATGCGACGCCCTCACCTCCCCCACGACCCGAGCGCCCCCACCTCCGCCGGCAACCTCCCGGCGGAGCTCAGTGAATTCGTGGGACGGGAGGACGAACTGGCCTTACTCCGCCACGTGATGGACCGGGCACGATTGGTCACCGTCGTCGGCGTCGGCGGGGTGGGCAAGACCCGCTGCGCCCTCAAGATCGCGACACAACTGGAGAAGACACAGCTGGAGAAACGGTACTGCGGCCACGTCCGGATGGTGGAGCTGTCCGCCCTCCACGAGCCCGATCTGCTGGACCACGCCGTGGTCGACGCCCTCGGCCTCACCGACCACACCGGCAGGCCGCCCCGCACGATCCTCCACGAACACCTCGCCGAACACCGGCTCCTCCTGGTGATCGACGGCTTCGAGCATCTCGTGGACGCCTGCGCCGGCCTGGTGGGCGAGCTGCTGCGCCGGCATCCGCGGCTGCGGGTGCTGGCCACCGGGCGGCTTCCGCTGGACGTGGACGGCGAGCACGTCTTCCCGCTCGCCCCGATGACGGACGAGGACGCGATACGACTGTTCGCCGAGCGCGCCGCCGCGGTACGGCCGGACTTCCGGCTGGCCGAGGAGAACCGGGCCGCCGCACGGGAACTGTGCCGCCGCCTGGACGGGATCCCGCTCGCCCTGGAACTCGCCGCGGGACGGCTGCGCGTCCTGTCGACCGAGCAGGTGCTGCAACGCCTGGACGACCGGTTCCGGCTGCTGACCGGCTCCAGCCGCAGCGCGCTGCCACGTCATCGGACGCTCCGCACGGCCATCGGCTGGAGCCACGAACTCTGCACTCCGCAGCAGCGTCTGCTGTGGGCGAGGCTCTCGGTCTTCGCCGGGCAGTTCGACCTGGAGGCGGCCGAGTACGTCTGCGGAGGAACCGGCCTTCCGGTCGAGGCGGTGCTCGACGCGCTCTCCGGGCTGCTGGCGCAGTCGGTCGTGGCGCGCGAGGAAACAGCGGTCGGCAGCCGGTACCGGATGCTGGACACCATGCGCGAGTACGGCGCCGAGTGGCTGGTGGCCACCGGCGACACGGACCGGTTGCGCCGCCGGCACCGCGACTGGTTCCTGGGGCTCGCCACCTGGTGCGAGCTGGACTGGTTCGGTCCCCGGCAGAGCCAGGTGGCCGCCAGGGCGGAGAGTGAACTGCCGAATCTGCGGCAGGCGATGGAGTGTTCGCTGGAGATCCCGGGCGAGGAGCACCTCGCGCAGTACCTGGCGGCCACGCTCTGGTTCCTCTGGGTGGGCTGCGGGCGCCTCTCGGAGGGCAGACGCTGGCTGGACCACGTGCTGGAGGAGGAGACGCCGTACGACCCCTCGCGGCTGAAGGCGCTGTGGGTGCTCGGGCACGTGGCCGTGGTGCAGGGCGACCCGATCGGTGCGATCGCCGCGCTCCAGGAGTGCCGGGAGGAGGCGGACCGGGCCGACGACGCCACGGCGCTGGCGTACGCGGTGCACCGGCTGGGGTGCCTGGCCCTGGTCACGGACGACATGACCAGGGCGCGGGAGCTGTTGACCGAGGCCCTCGGCCGCTACCGGGAACTCGGCGAGCTGAACAGCAATGTACTGATGGCGCGGATCGAGCTCGCGATGGCGGTCGGGTTCCACGGGGACGTCGACGGCGCGGCGGAGATCTGCGAGGAGGTCAGGGAGATCTGCGAGGACCACGGGGAGCGGTGGGCCCTCTCGTACGCTCTGTACGTCCTGGCCTACGCCGCGCTGCAGGAGGGCCGGCCGGAGCGGGCCCGGGAGCTGCTCAGGGAGTCCCTGACGATCGGGCACACCTTCCACGACCTGCTGGTCTCGGTGCTCGTCCTGGAACTGCTGGCCCTGGTCACGGCGGTCGAGGGCGACGCGGCGGAGGCCGCGCTGCTCCAGGGGGCCGCCGACCGGATCTGGCCGTCGGTGGGACTGCCCCTGTTCGGCTCGGCGCACTTCGGCCATCCGCGGGTCCGGTGCGAGGCACTGGCGCGGCGGGAGCTGGGCGACGGCCCGTACGAGGCGGGGCTGCGCGCGGGTGGCGCGCTGGATCCGGACGCGGTGGTGGCCAGGGTGCTGGCGGACGGGGCCGACGAGGAGCCGCAGGGTCCCGGCCGCCCTCGCGGACCGGTGCTCGGCGCCGGGAAAGCACTCAGGCCCGCACCGTCCCCCACGAGGGGGGCGGTCGGGCCCGAGCACGAACCGTGAGCGGCTACGCCTGAATCAGCGGGCGTAGTACTCGACGACGAGCTGCTCGTCGCAGATGACGGGGATTTCCTTGCGGTTCGGGTCCCGGTCGAGGCGGAAGGCCAGGGCCTTCAGGTTCACCTGCAGGTAGCGCGGGGTCTCGCCGTCCGTGGCGTAGCCACCCTCGCGGGCCACCTGGAAGGGGTACTTGTCGCGGCTGCGCTCGCGGACCGTCACGACCTGGTCGGGGCGGACGCGGTAGGACGGCTTGTCGACCTTGCGGCCGTCGATCTCGATGTGGCCGTGCACGACCATCTGACGGGCCTGGTAGATGGTGCGGGCGAGGCCCGAACGCAGCACCAGGGCGTCGAGACGGCGCTCCAGCTCGACGACGAGCGCCTCGCCCGTCTTGCCCTCGGCCTTCTTGGCGCGGTCGTAGGCACGCACCATCTGGCGCTCGCTGATGTCGTACTGGGCACGCAGACGCTGCTTCTCCAGCAGACGGACCTTGTAGTCCGAGTTCTGCTTGCGGCCACGGCCGTGCTCGCCCGGCGGGTAGGGGCGGGCCTCGAAGTACTTGACGGCCTTCGGCGTCAGTGCGATGCCGAGCGCGCGGCTCTTCTTGACCTTGGGACGCGACTGGTTAGGCACGTTCTCCAGACCTCCGTTGTAGGTTAGGTTAGGCTCACCTTAGTTGAGGAGATCGCATGTCTCGCCCGGGGAACACCAGTCACATCACGGACAGCACTGACAATCTCGACACCTCACAGGGTGCCGACATGACGGAGGACCGATCAGATCGTGGTCAGCCGCGTCCCGGCGGGCCAGAAACCACTCGGATGCCGTCAGCAGCCGAGCGCACACGAACTCTCGTACAGAATACCTGCTCGGCGGTACTGCTCGTGCCCGGGCTGCGCACGGCCGACTGGGACGGTCTGGTGACGTCCGCCAGGAGCGTGGGGCCCGAAGGCGACCTGTTCCTCGAACTGCCCACGGCCTCCCCGGTCGTACGGGCCGCGACGCACGCCGAGGACGACGAGCTGGTCGCGACGCTGGAGATCACGGACGTCGCCCCGGTCTCCGTGCCGCACCGCGTCCGGGCCCACGCCCGGGTCTCGGGATGGCTCACCACCGTGCCCGGACTGTCGGGCCCCGGCCGGACGACGCTGCGGCTGGAGACGGGCGAGGCGTACGTCGACGACCTGTGGGGCGCCGAGGCGGTCGAGCCCGACGCCTTCCGGGACGCGGTGCCCGATCCGCTCGCCGGTCACGAGACGGAGCTGCTCCAGCATCTGCACGCGGCCCACGGGGAACAGCTGGGCACGCTGTGCTCGCTGCTGGGCGGGCGGACGTCCCGTCGCTGCGCGGCACACCGGCCCTCCATCGTGCCGCTGGCACTGGACCGGTTCGGGCTGCGGGTACGCGTGCGCGAGGACCGCGACCGGTGCTTCGACGCGCGCTTCGAGTTCCCCGAGCCGGTGCGCGACGTCGTCGAGCTGCGCCACGCCATGCGCACGCTCTTCGAGGCGGCGGCGCGTTGAGACGGGTCGCGCTTCTCTCGGGGACGGGCCCCGGGAGGCTCGCGCCCCGCTGATACGGGTGGACACCCGCCCCTGCCGGCCGCGCTCAGTCGCCGGACCGCGCCGCCTCGTCGTCGGGACCGGACCGGCCGAGCCGCTCGCGCACCCGTTCCACCACGTCCGCGTAGCGCGCCTCCGCGCCGTAGCGCGTGGGACGGTAGTACCGCCGGTCATGGACGGCGTCCGGGGCGTACTGCTGGGCGGCGATGCCGCCGGGGACGTCGTGCGGGTACACATAGCCCTGGGCGTGGCCCAGCTTGGCGGCGCCCTTGTAGTGGCCGTCGCGCAGATGGGCCGGTACGGAGCCCGCGAGGCCCCCCCGCACATCCTCCTGCGCGGCGGAGATCGCGAGCGTCGCCGCGTTGGACTTGGGCGCCAGGGCCAGGGCGATCGTGGCGTGGCTCAGGGTGAGTGCGGCCTCCGGGAATCCGATCATGGCGACCGCCTGCGCCGCCGCGACGGCGGTGGGCAGCGCCGTGGGATCGGCGAGGCCGATGTCCTCGCTGGCCGAGATCATCAGCCGCCGGGCGATGAACCGGGGGTCCTCCCCCGCCTCGATCATCCGGGCCAGATAGTGCAGGGCGGCGTCGACGTCGGAGCCGCGGATGGACTTGATGAGCGCGCTGGCCACGTCGTAGTGCTGGTCGCCGTCCCGGTCGTAGGTGACGGCGGCGCGATCGACGGTCTCCTCCAGGGTGCGGAGGGTGATCTCCTTCTCCTGCTTGTCCAGGGCCGCGCCGGCCGCCGCCTCCAGCGCGGTGAGCGCCCGGCGGGCGTCGCCGCCCGCGATGCGGAGCAGATGCTCCTCGGCGTCGCCCGGCAGACTCACCGCGCCGCCCAGTCCGCGCTCGTCGCTCAGGGCGCGGCGGAGCAGACCGCGCAGATCGTCGTCCGTGAGCGGTTCCAGGGTGAGGAGCAGCGAGCGCGACAGGAGCGGCGAGATGACGGAGAAGTAGGGGTTCTCCGTGGTCGCGGCGATCAGGGTCACCCAGCGGTTCTCCACGGCGGGGAGCAGCGAGTCCTGCTGGGCCTTGGAGAAGCGATGGATCTCGTCGAGGAAGAGGACGGTCTCCTTGCCGTAGCCTCCGGTGGCGCGGCGGGCCCCGTCGATGACGGCCCGCACCTCCTTGACGCCCGCGGTGATCGCGGAGAGTTCGACGAAGCGCTTGTCGGTGGCCTTGCTGACCACGTAGGCCAGCGTCGTCTTCCCGATGCCGGGCGGGCCCCACAGAAGCACCGACGACGGACCCGCCGGGCCGCCGTTCCGCTCGCCGACGAGACGGCGCAGTGGCGAGCCCGGCTTGAGCAGATGCTGCTGTCCGACGACCTCGTCGAGAGTACGGGGGCGCATCCGGACAGCGAGGGGGCTGCTGGACGGGTCGTTCTCCTGGCGTTCCTCGGCGGCTGCGGTAAAGAGGTCGGGCTCCACGTGCTGAAGCCTATGTCACGACACCGACACCCCCGCCGGGCCGGCCGCCCGGCAGGGTCGCGGCACGGGCCGGGTCAGGTCGTCCAGAAGTCCCACCAGCGGGTCAGGATCAGCACACCGATGATGCCGATCCACAGGACCGGCGGCACCCAGTGGAACTCCGTCAGTCCGTTGCGCAGCCAGTTCGGCGCGGGGATGATCCGGTGCTCGATGTTGTGCTTGGTGACGTAGCAGAACATGACGATGGTGGCGACCCAGGCCAGGCAGCACCACAGGCAGAGCGAGTTGATGTTGTACAGCGACTGGTACTGGAGCCAGGTGCAGAAGCCGACGCCGAACAGCGTTCCGGCGTTCATCCCCAGCCAGTACCACCTGCGGAAGCGGGCGCCCGAGAGCAGCGCCAGGCCGATGCCGATGATCACCGAGTAGGTGGCCAGGCCGAGCATCGGGTTCGGGAAACCGAAGGCGGACGCCTGCTCGCTCGTCATGATGTTGCCGCAGGCGACGATCGGGTTGAGGCTGCACCCCGGCGTGAAGTTCGGGTCCTCCAGCAGCTTGAACTTGTCGATCGTGATGATCCACGCCGCGAAGAGTCCGGCGGCGCCCGTGATCACCAGCAGCAGCGCGAACGCCCGGCCGGCGCCGAAGGACCTCTCCACCTCCTTCTCGTCCTGGTCGGAGGAGGGGCGGTCAACCGCTGCAGTCGTCATATCGCCGTTTCCATCAGTGAGTGGCCTGCTGGGCACGGTCATTCTGCCGCACCCCTTCAGCGCTCACCCGTTCGATGGACATAAACATGTCTGGCGGATTCCACGCGGAGCGAGTACGTGACATCGGGGTCGCGGGCCGTCCGGGACCGGCGCGGGGGCGAGGAGAAGACGGACCAGCCGCTGGGGCGCCGCCCTGGTGCGACCGTCCCGACCTGCGGATCCGGCGGGACGGAACCACCCGGACGGAGCGAGCCGGACGGTTCCCGGAGCGGGCCGGGGACGCACCCCCGCGGGTGCGCCGCCGCGGCGGGTGTCTCGCGCCGACTATGGCCGGGACGGATGCGCCCCCGTACCCCATCCGCCAGTAATCCCCCTACAGGGTGAATTTCCCACTCATTGAGTTGACGGCATATCCGGGAATCGACGGCATATCCGGCCGGGGCCGGGCAGGACGCCGGTTTGGTGACCGGCAGTGTCCGCGGGGCGGCGAACACTGCCGGGAGAGGCGCCGGGGACCGACCGCGGTCAGGCCAGGCGCTCGCGCACGGCCACAGCCACGTCCGCCGGCGCGACCGCCGTCTGCTCGCCGGACTCCATGTCCTTGAGCTGGACGACGCCCTCGGCCAGATCGCGTTCGCCGGCGACGATCGCGAGCCGCGCCCCCGACCGGTTCGCGCTCTTCATGGCGCCCTTGAGGCCGCGGTTGCCGTAGGCGAAGTCCGTTGCGACGCCCTCGCGGCGCAGCTGCGTGACGATCCCGAAGAGCACCCGCCGGGCCTCCTCGCCCAGCGGCACCGCGAAGACGCTGGTGGTCGCCGGGAGTTCGAGCTCGATGCCCTCGGCCTCCAGGGCGAGCACCGTGCGGTCAACGCCGAGCGCCCAGCCGACCGACGGGAGCGCCGGGCCGCCGATCATCTCGGACAGGCCGTCGTAGCGGCCGCCGCCGCCCACCGCGGACTGCGAACCGAGTCCGTCGTGGACGAACTCGAACGTGGTGCGGGTGTAGTAGTCGAGCCCGCGGACGAGCTTCTCGTCGTCCTCGAACGCCACCCCCGCCGCGGAGAGCAGGTCGCGGACCTCCTCGTGGTACGCCTTGCAGGCGTCGCACAGGTAGTCGCGCAGCACCGGCACGCCCGCCAGCTGTTTCTGGACCTCGGGCCGCTTGTCGTCGAGGACCCGGAGCGGGTTGATCTCGATGCGACGGCGGGTGTCCTCGTCCAGGTCGAGCCCGCGCAGGAAGCCCTGGAGCGCGTCCCGGTAGACGGGGCGGCACTCCCGGTCGCCCAGCGAGTTGAGCAGGATGCGGAAGTTCCGCAGGCCCAGCGTGCGGTACGCCTGGTCGGCCAGGATGATCAGCTCGGCGTCCAGCGCCGGGTCCTCCGCGCCGATCGCCTCGGCGCCCACCTGGGAGAAGTGCCTGTAGCGGCCCTTCTGCGGGCGCTCGTAGCGGTAGTACGAGCCGGAATACCACAGCTTCACAGGCAGATTGCCCAGCTTGTGGAGGTTGGCCTCCAGCGCGGCGCGCAGCACGGAGGCGGTGCCCTCGGGACGCAGCGCCAGCTGGGAGCCGCCCTTGGTGGTGAGGGTGTACATCTCCTTGGTCACGATGTCGGTGGACTCACCGACTCCGCGCGAGAAGAGGGCGGCGTCCTCGAAGCCGGGCGTCTCGATGTATCCGTAGCCGGAGTTCTTCAGGGGTGCGGCGATCGCCTCGCGCACGGCGAGGTACTTCGCGGAATCGGGCGGGGTCAGGTCGTACGTGCCCTTGGGGGCCTTGAAGGTGCTCACGGTCTTTACTCTCGTCACATTCCTCGTCGGGGCGCGTCCGTCCCGTGCAGATACGGGTTCGTGGCGCGCTCGCGGCCGATGGTCGTCTGGGGGCCGTGGCCCGACAGCACCACGGTCGAGTCGTCGAGCGGCAGGCACACACGGGCCAGCGACTCGAGCAGCTCGGCGTGGTCGCCACCGGGCAGGTCGGTGCGTCCGACGGAGCCGGCGAAGATCAGGTCGCCCGAGAAGAGGATCTGCGGAACGTCCGCGGCCTCGGGCATCCGATACGTCACCGACCCCTTGGTATGGCCGGGCGCGTGCGCGACGTGGAACTCCAGACCGGCCAGCTTCAGCGGCACACCGTCGCTCAGCTCCTTGACGTCGTCCGGCTCCCCCACCGTCAGCTCACCCATGAGCGGCATGCCGATGGAGCGGCCGAGGGCCTTCTCCGGGTCGCTCATCATGTACCGGTCCTCGGGGTGGATCCAGGCGGGGATGTCGTGCGCGCCGCACACCGGGACGACCGAGGCGACGTGATCGATGTGTCCGTGGGTCAGGACGACGGCGACGGGCTTCAGCCGATGCTTCTTCAGCGCCTCCTCGACCCCGGCCGCGGCCCGATGGCCCGGATCGATGATCACGCACTCCTCGCCTGCGGCCGGGGCGACCAGGTAACAGTTGGTCCCCCAGGCCCCTGCGGGGAACCCGGCAATGAGCACGATCGTCCTTACTGGTCGTCCGACGGCGGATTGCGACTGAGAAGGTCGCGGCAGTTCAGAGCCTACCGGCGCTCCTCATCACACAGGTAACCCATATACGGTACGGGCAACCCAGGCCCCACAAACGACCTACAAGGAGATCACCCGGTGGTCAGCAACGATCAGCGGCGGCGGCAGCTCGCCAGGGAGAAGTTCGAGCGGCAGCAGCGGCGCCGGGAGGAGGCCCGCCGCAGGTCGAAGCGGCTGACGATCGCTGTCTCGGCGGCGGTGGCCGTGGTGGCGGTCGGAGGGGTAGGCACGTACCTCGCCCTCGACGGCGACGACAAGAAGGGCAAGAACGACGCGGCGGCGAGCGCCTCCCCCTCGCCGTCGACGAGCGAGAGTGCCGAGCCCGAGCCCGCGATGGCGATCGACAAGAAGGCGAAGTACACGATGTCGCTCAAGACCGGCGCGGGCGACATCGCGTTCACCATGGATGCGGCGAAGACCCCGCACACCACGAACTCGTTCAAGGCGCTCGCCGACAAGGGCTTCTTCGACGGTACGAAGTGCCACCGGCTGACCACGCAGGGCATCTTCGTGCTGCAGTGCGGGGACCCCGAGGGCACCGGCATGGGCGGCCCCGGCTACACGATCCCGGACGAGAACCTGACGGCGCTGGGCAAGGCGGGCGCGGACGGCACGGTGACCTACCCGGCGGGCACGGTGGCGATGGCGAACACCGGGCAGCCGCACACCGGGGGCAGCCAGTTCTTCCTGGTGTACAAGGACAGCAAGCTGCCGCCGAGCTACACCCCGTTCGGCACCATGGACGCCGCCTCGCTGAAGACCGTCGAGAAGGTCGGCGCGGCGGGAGTGGCCGGTGGTGCGGGCGGCGACGGTGCGCCGAAGACGGCCGTGGACATCTCGAAGGCCGCCGTCGACAAGTCGTGAGGCGACCGGGCGACCGGCCCGGGCCGTCCGGTGGCGACGACCGCGGTGGGAGCGGATTATTTTCGGCCCCGCCGAGTGCGGACAGCCGGGCGGCCGGTCGCCTAGATTGGCGTTGTGCAGGGCGGGCGCTGCCCGCCCGAGGAAACTGTGGACGATGCCAGGGGGGCGAACCCTCTCGCGGGCATCAGGTGGAGGAGGCGCTGTGAGCAGCGACCCGTGGGGCCGCGTCGATGAGACGGGCACCGTGTACGTGCGTACGGCCGACGGCGAGAAGGTCGTCGGATCGTGGCAGGCGGGTTCCCCCGAGGAGGCTCTGGCCTACTTCGAGCGCAAGTACGAGGGCATGGTGGTCGAGATCGGCCTCCTCGAACGTCGGGTGAGGACCACCGACCTGTCGGCGAAGGACGCGACGACCGCCATCGAGCATCTGCGTCTGCAGGTGGACGAGCATCACGCCGTCGGCGACCTCGACGCCCTGCGCGTGCGGCTCGACGCCCTGGTGGCGACGGTCGAGGCGCGGCGCGAGGAGCGCAAGGTCCAGAAGGCGCGTCAGTCCGACGAGGCGAGGCAGGCCAAGGAGGCTCTGGTCGCCGAGGCGGAGGAGCTGGCGCGGAGCGAGCAGTGGCGCTCCGCGGGCGAGCGGCTGCGCGCGCTCGTCGACACGTGGAAGGGCCTGCCGCGGCTCGACCGCAAGTCCGACGACGAGCTGTGGCACCGCTTTTCGCACGCCCGCTCGGCGTTCTCCAAGCGCCGCAAGGCCCACTTCGCCTCGCTGGACGCCCAGCGCGAGGAGGCCCGCAAGGCGAAGGAGAAGCTGGTCGCAGAGGCCGAGTCGCTCTCCGGCTCCACGGACTGGGGGGCCACGGCCGCCCGTTACCGCGAGCTGATGACGGAGTGGAAGGCGGCGGGCCGCGCCCAGCGCGAGGCCGAGGACGACCTGTGGAACCGCTTCCGCGGCGCCCAGGACATCTTCTTCGCGGCCCGCGGCGAGGTCTTCGCCGAGCGGGACGCGGAGCAGGGCGAGAACCTCAAGCTCAAGGAGGAGCTCGCGGTCGAGGCCGAGAAGCTGGTGCCGGTGAAGGACCTGAAGGCGGCCCGCGCCGCGTTCCGGGGCATCAACGAGCGCTGGGAGGCCATCGGCCATGTGCCGCGTGACGCCCGCCCGAAGGTCGAGGGGCGGATGCACGCGGTGGAGCGGGCGCTCCAGGAGGCCGAGGAGGCGGAGTGGCGCCGGACGAATCCGGAGGCACGTGCGCGTGCCGAGGGTCTGACCGGTCAGCTGCAGGCCGCCGTCGACAAGCTGCGCGCCCAGATCGACGCCGCCCGCGCGTCGGGGAACAACGCCCGCGCCGACAAGCTGGCCAAGGAGCTCGAAGGCCGTCAGGCGCTGCTGGACCAGGCGCTGAAGGGGCTGGAGGAGTTCGGCGGCTGATCCCCGCCGCCGTCGAGGCCCTCGTCCGCGTCCCGAAGGACGCGTACGGGGGCCTCGTCCGTCGCGCGTACGGGCCGGGCCGGTGCGCGGGACCCGGCGGCCGGGTCAGGGCCTGCGGGCCGAGGTCACCCGGTAGACGTCGTAGACGCCCTCCACTCCGCGCACCGCCTTGAGCACGTGCCCGAGGTGCTTGGGGTCGCCCATCTCGAAGGTGAAGCGCGAGGTGGCCACCCGGTCCCGGGAGGTCTGCACGGCCGCCGACAGGATGTTGACGTGCTGGTCGGACAGGACGCGGGTGACGTCCGACAGCAGCCGGGAGCGGTCCAGGGCCTCGACCTGGATGGCGACCAGGAACACCGAGGACTGGGTGGGCGCCCATTCGACATCGAGGATGCGTTCCGGCTGCTGCGACAACGAGTCGACGTTGACGCAGTCGGCACGGTGCACGGAGACGCCGCTGCCGCGGGTGACGAACCCGATGATCGGGTCGCCGGGGACGGGTGTGCAGCAGCGGGCCAGTTTGACCCAGACGTCCTCGACACCCTTGACGACGACTCCGGGGTCGGCGTTGGAGCGGCGCTTGCCGCGGCCGCGCGAGGGCGGCGAGCTCTCGGCGATGTCCTCGTTGGCCGCGTCCTCGCCGCCGAGTGCCTGGACCAGCTTCTGCACGACCCCGGCCGCGGCCACATGGCCCTCGCCGATCGCGGCGTACAGGGACGAGATGTCGGGGTAGCGCATCTCGTGCGCGAGGGTGACCAACGAGTCGCCGGTCAGGATGCGCTGGATCGGCAGGTTCTGTTTGCGCATCGCGCGCGCGATGGCGTCCTTGCCCTGCTCGATCGCCTCGTCGCGGCGCTCCTTGGAGAACCAGGCGCGGATCTTGTTGCGGGCGCGGGGCGACTTGACGAAGCCCAGCCAGTCCCGGGAGGGTCCGGCGCCGGCCGCCTTGGAGGTGAAGACCTCCACCAGGTCGCCGTTGTCGAGGGTCGATTCGAGCGGTACCAGCCGCCCGTTGACCCGCGCTCCTATGGTCCGGTGGCCGACCTCCGTGTGCACCGCGTACGCGAAGTCGACGGGGGTCGCGCCCGCGGGGAGCGCTATGACGTCGCCCTTGGGTGTGAAGACGAAGACCTCGTTGCGGGAGAGATCGAAGCGCAGGGACTCCAGGAACTCGCCGGGGTCCTCGGTCTCCTTCTGCCAGTCGAGGAGCTGCCGCAGCCATGCCATGTCATTGACGGTGTCCTGCCGCGCGCCCTTGCCGGTGCTCCTGGGGACGTCGGTGCGCACCTTGGAGGCGCCCGCGACGGCCTCCTGCTTGTACTTCCAGTGCGCCGCGATGCCGTACTCGGCGCGCCGGTGCATGTCGAACGTGCGGATCTGGAGTTCGACGGGCTTGCCGCTGGGACCGATCACCGTGGTGTGCAGCGACTGGTACATGTTGAACTTGGGCATCGCGATGTAGTCCTTGAACCGGCCGGGGACCGGATTCCATCGCGCGTGGACGGTGCCGAGTGCCGCGTAGCAGTCGCGGACGGTGTCGACGAGGACCCGGATGCCCACCAGGTCGTAGATCTCGGCGAAGTCCCGGCCCCGCACGATCATCTTCTGGTAGACGCTGTAGTAGTGCTTCGGCCGTCCGGTGACCGTGGCCTTGATCCGGGCGGCACGCAGGTCGGCCTGGACCTCGTCGGTCACGACGGCCAGATATTCGTCGCGTTTGGGGGCCCGCTCGGCGACGAGGCGGACGATCTCGTCGTACATCTTGGGATAGAGGATCGCGAAGGCGAGGTCCTCCAGCTCCCACTTGATGGTGTTCATGCCCAGGCGGTGGGCCAGGGGGGCGTAGATCTCCAGCGTCTCGCGGGCCTTCTTCTCCTGCTTCTCCCGCTTGAGATAGCGCATGGTGCGCATGTTGTGGAGCCGGTCGGCGAGCTTGATGACGAGGACCCGGGGGTCCTTGGCCATGGCGACGACCATCTTGCGCACGGTCTCGGCCTGCGCGGCCTCGCCGAACTTGACCTTGTCCAGCTTGGTGACGCCGTCGACGAGCAGGGCGACCTGGTCGCCGAAGTCCTGGCGCAGCGTGTCCAGGCCGTACTCGGTGTCCTCGACCGTGTCGTGCAGCAGCCCGGCCATCAGCGTCGCCGGATCCATGCCGAGTTCGGCGAGGATCGTGGTGACGGCGAGCGGATGGGTGATGTACGGGTCACCGCTCTTGCGCTTCTGCCCCTTGTGCCAGCGCTCGGCGACCTGGTAGGCGCGCTCGATCTGGCGGAGCGTGGCGGTCTCGATCTTGGGGTCGTTGCCGCGGACGATGCGCAGCAGCGGTTCGAGCACCGGGTTGTACGGGCTGGAGCGCTGCACGCCGAGGCGGGCGAGCCTGGCCCGTACCCGGTTGGAGGAACCTGCGGAACGCGATGCGGAGGCGGCCGGGGCGACCGGCCTGGCGGCGGGCTTCGCCGGGGGCTTCGGCGTGGAGACGGCCGGGGAGGCGGGGGCGGTCGGCTGCGCGGGCGAGGCAGGCCGCAGTGCCGGGGCGGCGGACCGCTCCTGGCCCGGGCCGGCCTCGGGCGCAGGGGGCTTCGGCTTCTGCACGGGCTGCCTCTTCCCGGGCGCGGCTGAGACCGCCGCGGGCTTGTCGGGCTGCGGGGCGGCGACTGGCTGGGCCTCGTCTGGCAAGAGCGCTCCTCGTGCGGGTCCGGACTCCCGGAAAGGCCATCGTATCGAGCTGGTGGCCGGTCCTCCCCCGGGGACGGTGAGACCCCTCACAACGACGGACCGGCAGCCGGTTGTTCCCGGCCTTGCCGCACATGCGTTCCCAGCCTCGGTGCGAGCCCCGCCGCCTCCCGCCGTGTGCCGGGCCCCGGGCCGGGCGGCCGTCCGCCCCGCGGTGCGCACACGAAGAGAACCGGGTGACCAGAACAGTGTCTGGTCACCCGGTTCAGGTCTTCTCAGGCGCTCACACGTGGATGAGGGCCTCCAGCGGCGCGCCCGCCAGGCCGCGCTCCACGCGGGCCCGGCCGCCGAGGAAGCCGAGCTCCATGAGGACCGCGACGCCCGCGATGCCGGCACCGGCCCGCCGGATCAGTTCCAGCGACGCCTCCGCGGTGCCGCCGGTCGCGAGGATGTCGTCGATGACCATGATCCGGTCGTCGGCGGACAGGTCCTCCGCGTGGATCTCGATCTCGGCGGTGCCGTACTCCAGCTCGTAGCCCTGGCTGAGGGTGGCTCCGGGAAGCTTGCCCGCCTTGCGGACGGGCACGAAGCCGAGACCGGCCCGCACCGCGACCGGGGCGGCCAGGATGAAGCCGCGCGCCTCGAGTCCGACGATCTTCGTGGCGCCGTGCCGCAGGCACAGTTCCGCGAGGGTGTCGGTGAGGGCCGCGAACGCCGTCGGGTCCGCCAGCAGGGGGGTGATGTCCTTGAAGACCACGCCCGGCTTCGGGTGGTCGGGGACGTCACGGATACGGCTGAGCAGAAGCTCCCGGACGCTTTCGGTGGTGCTGCTGGTCATCAGTGCTTCCCGGAGGTCCGGCCGCGGCCCCTGGGGGGCTGCTGGCGCTGGCCGACGACCGCGGCGGCGGGCGCGATGTCTTGCGGGAGGTCGTCGCCGGGCTCCTCGTCCCCGGCGGACTCGTCCTTGGCGGCGGCGGCCGCGCGCTTGGCGAGGACCCGCCTCTTCAGCGCCTTGATCTGCGGGTCGCGCCCCTTGAGGTCGGCGACGAGCGGGGTGGCGATGAAGATCGAGGAGTACGCACCGGCGGCGAGGCCGACGAACAGCGACAGCGAGATGTCGTTCAGCATGCCGGCGCCGAGGACGCCGCCGCCGATGAACAGCAGGCCGGCGACCGGGAGCAGGGCCACGACGGTGGTGTTGATCGAACGGACCAGGGTGCCGTTGATCGAGCGGTTGGCGATCTCGCCGTACGTCCACCGGGTCTGCTTGGTGACGTCGACGGTGCTCTCCTTGAGGCTGTCGAAGACGACGACCGTGTCGTACAGGGAGTACCCGAGGATGGTCAGCAGACCGATCACGGTGCCCGGGGTGACCTCGAAGCCGACCAGCGCGTAGACGCCGACCGTGATGGTGAGGTCGTGGATCAGCGCGACCAGGGCCGCGATCGCCATGCGCCACTCGAACGCGATGGCCAGGTAGATCACCACGAGGACCATGAAGACGCCGAGACCGGTCCACGCCTTGTTGGCGATCTGCTCGCCCCAGCTGGGACCGACCAGGTCGGCGGCGATCTTCTCCTCCGGAACGGAGAGGTCCTTGGCGAGCAGGTTCTTGATCTCGTCGGACTTCGCCGTGTCGACCTCGGTGATCTGGATGCGCAGACCGCCGTTGCCGAGCTTCTGGACGATCGCCTGGTGGCCGGAGGCCTCGGTCGCGATGTCCTCGGCCTCGCTGACGGTCACGCTCGTCTTCGGGGTGGTGAAGACGGCACCGCCCTTGAACTCGATGCCCATGTTGAGGCCGCTGACCGCCAGGCCGACGATGGCCGTGATGGTGATCAGGATGGAGACGCCGTACCAGATCCTGCGCTTGCCGATGAAGTCGTAGCCGACTTCGCCGCGGTAGAGACGGGCGCCGAGAGTGCCGAGTCGCGACATCTCACGCCTCCTTCGGGTGGTCGGTACGGGCGTTGACACGCCGCGAGCGGCGCAGGGGCGGCTTGGCACCGAGGCGCTTCGGGTCCAGGCCGGACCACGGGTGACCGCTGGAGAAGAACTTCGTACGGGCCAGCAGCGTCATGACCGGCTTGGTGAAGAGGAAGACCACGACCACGTCGAGGAGGGTGGTGAGCCCCAGCGTGAAGGCGAAGCCCTGGACCTTGCCGACCGTGACGACGAAGAGCACCGCCGCGGCGAGGAAGGACACGAAGTCGGAGACCAGGATGGTGCGCCGGGCGCGAGGCCAGGCCCGCTCGACTGCGGGGCGCAGGGTGCGGCCCTCGCGGATCTCGTCGCGGATCCTCTCGAAGTACACGATGAAGGAGTCCGCGGTGATACCGATGGCCACGATGGCCCCGCAGACCGCGGGGAGGTTCAGCGCGAACCCGATGGCCGGGCCGAGCAGCGACATGAGCGTGTAGGTCAGGATGCCCGAGGCCAGGAGGCTCAGGAGCGCGATGAACGCCAGGCCGCGGTAGTAGGTGACCAGGTAGATGACGACCAGTGCCAGGCCGATGGCGCCGGCGATCAGGCCCGCCTTGAGCTGCTCGCCACCGAGGGCGGCCGTGACGGTGGTGACCGTCTGCTCCTTGAAGGTCAGCGGCAGGGCACCGTAGGAGAGCACGTTGGCCAGGTCCTCGGCGGACTGCTGGTCGAAGCTGCCGGAGATCTCGGCGTTGGCGCTCAGCGCCTCGCGCACGTAGGGGGCGGAGACGACCTCGCCGTCGAGCACGATGGCGAACTGGTTCTGCGGGGCCTGCTGCTGTGCGAGCCGGCCCGTGATCTTCTGGAACTTCTTGGCGCCGCCCTTGGTGAACTCCATCTGGACGATCCACTGGCCGGTCTGCTGGTTGATCGCGCCCTTGGCGCCGTCCACGTCCGTGCCGGAGACCTCGGCCGGGCCGAGGATGTACTTGGCCTCACCCGTGGAGTCGCAGGCGACGGTGGGCTCGGTGGGCTTCGCGTTGGCACCGGCCGCTGCGCGGCCCGTCTTCGTGGAGCAGTCCAGGGCGGCGAACTTCTTCTCCAGCGCGGTCCCGGCCTGGTCGGCGGGGGCCGGGGGGGTCTTGGACGCCTTGGGATCGTCGGACGCCCCGGGGCTGGGTGTGTCCTTCGTCAGGGCGCCGGTGACCGCGCGTCCCTGGGTGGTCGTGGTGGCCGAGGGGGTGGCCGAGGAACCGGACACCTTCTCGCCGTCGGCGGACGCGCTCGGCTTCGGCGACCCGGAGGGCGAGGGGCTGGCGGTGCCCTTGGGCGTGGGGCCGCCGGCCGCCATGCCGAGCACCGGCCGGAAGTAGAGCTGGGCGGTCGTGCCGACCTGCTCCCGGGCCTGCTGCGAGTTCGTCCCCTTGGGGATGTTGACGACGATGGTGTCCCGGCCCTGGGTCTGGACCTCGGCCTCGGAGACGCCCAGGCCGTTGACCCGGCGCTCGATGATGCCGACCGCCGTGTCCATGTTCGTCTGGTTGATCGCGTCCGGCTTGCCGGGCTGGCTCTGCGCCTTGAGCGTGATGGACGTGCCACCCGCCAGGTCGATGCCCAGTCGTGGCGTCGGCTGATCAGCCAGGAACATCCCTCCGGTGAGGGCGACCATGATGATCAGGATCAAAGCCAGGGAGCGCCCCGGCCTGCCTTGACCGCCGGCCGGTCCCCGGCTCTTCTTCGGTGCTGCCACCTTCTCGTTTCTCCCTGTCCAACCGCCCCGAGCCGGGCACGCGCCCGAGCGGCCACAAAGTGTAGTGGGAACCCACCCCGCAGAAGATCGCACGGGCCGGGGAGTGCCGGACGCCCGTGGGCCCACGGCATCCCCGGTTCGCGCGACTACTTCGCGTCGGCCTCGCCGTCGGTCCTGCCCTCGGACTTCTTACCGGACTCGGCGTCCTTCGGCTCGGCGTCGTCGGCCTTCTTGCCCAGGTCGACCCTGGCGTCGTCCGAGGTGTCCGACGCGGCGTCCGCCTCGGTCAGCGAGGAGGCGTCGTCCGGGACGACCGTGCCGTCGAGGTCGAGGGCGCTGTCGTCGCCGTGGACGATGCGGTTGTACTCGGCGTCGTCGAGAACGGCACCGATGGCGTTCTTGGCGTAGACGGCGTGGACGCCGGGGGCGACCTCCAGGAGAACCGTGTCGTCGTGGACCTCCTTGACGGTGGCGTACATGCCCCCGATCGTCCGGACACCGGCGCCGGGCTGCATCTCGTCACGCATCTGAATGGCGGCCGCCTGCTTCTTCTTGGCGGACCGCGTCATCAGGAACATGGCCCCGATGAGCACGATGAAAGGGAGGAGAGACACGAGATTCACGGGACGAGATTCCTTCGCACGACCGCGCTGAAGGGCGGCCTGGTCTTCGGGGGTGGGTACACCGACCCATTGGGGCGGCATCGGCGGAGTCTAGGCGAGTCCGCATCGATGGAACAACGCCCGACGCCGCTCGTTGGTTCCTGTCCGGGTGAACCTGTGACGCGTCACGCCCCGAACAGGCCCTGTTGTCCCTTTCCGCCGTGCTGAGGAGGGACGAGACCGAGATGGGCCCAGGCCGCGGGGGTCGCGACGCGCCCGCGCGGCGTCCTGGCCAGCAGCCCTTCCCGGACGAGGAACGGCTCGGCGACCTCCTCGACCGTCTCGCGTTCCTCGCCCACGGCGACCGCCAGGGTCGACAGGCCCACGGGGCCGCCGCCGAACAGCGTGAGCAACGCGCGCAGCACCGCCCGGTCCAGCCGGTCGAGACCGCGGGCGTCGACCTCGTACACGCCGAGGGCGGCGGAGGCGACCGGCCGGTCGATCCGCCCGTCGGCCTTGACCTGGGCGTAGTCGCGGACACGGCGCAGCAGCCGGTTGGCGATGCGCGGGGTGCCGCGGGAGCGCCCGGCGATCTCGGCGGCGCCGTCCTCGTCTATCGCCACGTCGAGGAGGCGCGCCGAGCGCCGGATGACGCGTTCGAGTTCGGTGGGGGCGTAGAACTCCATGTGGCCGGTGAAGCCGAAGCGGTCACGCAGCGGGGGCGGGAGCAGTCCTGCCCTGGTGGTGGCGCCGACCAGGGTGAAGGGCGGGAGTTCCAACGGGATCGCGGTGGCTCCCGGGCCCTTCCCGACGATCACGTCGACCCGGAAGTCCTCCATCGCCATGTACAGCATCTCCTCGGCGGGCCGCGACATGCGGTGGATCTCGTCGAGGAAGAGGACCTCGCCCTCCTGGAGCGAGGAGAGGATCGCGGCGAGGTCGCCCGCGTGCTGGATGGCGGGGCCCGAGGTGATCCGGATGGGGGCGCCCATCTCGGCCGCGATGATCATGGAGAGGGTGGTCTTGCCGAGGCCGGGGGCGCCGGAGAGCAGGACGTGGTCGGCGGTGGCGCCGCGGGCCCTGGCCGCCTTGAGGACCAGGTCCAGCTGTTCGCGCACCTTCTCCTGGCCGACGAATTCGTCGAGGTCCTTCGGTCGCAGCGCGGCTTCGACCGCGTTGTCCTCGCCGTCCGCGCAGGCGTCGACGAGGCGCTCGTCGAATCGCCCGTCGAGTCGTTCACCGGTGTCGGGTCCGGTCTCGTCCCAGTTCATTCGTCTGTCCCGCCTCGGATGTTTCGGTGCCGTGCGGTGCCCGGCGCGGCGTCGGGGTGTGCCCGGGTGCGCGCTCCGGTCAGCGCGCGCGGTTGAGGGTCTGGAGCGCTGCCCGCAGCAGCTGCGGCACGGGGGCCTGCCCGTTCTCGGCGAGTGCCGCCTCGGCCTGCGGGGTCACGGCGGCAACCGCGTCGTCGGCCTCCCGGGTGGCGTAGCCGAGGCCGATCAGCGCGGCGTGCAGCTGGTCGCGCCAGGACGGGGTGACGGCGGTGCCGACGCCCTGCCGTCCGATCCGGGCGCCGACGGGCTCGCCGAGTCTGTCCTTCAGTTCGAGGAGGAGTTTCTGCGCGCCCTTCTTGCCGATGCCGGAGACAGCCGTGAGCGCCTTCTCGTCGCCGGTCGCGACTGCGGTCCGCAGGGCGTCGGGGCTGTGCGTGGCGAGCATGGCCTGGGCCAGCCGCGGGCCGACTCCGCTGGCGGTCTGGAGCAGCTCGAAGACCTGCCGCTCGTCGTCGTCGGCGAAGCCGTAGAGGGTGAGCGAGTCCTCCCGTACGACCAGGGAGGTGGCGAGCCTGGCCTCCTCGCCGATCCGGAGGCCGGCGAGGGTGTTCGGGGTGCACTGGACGGCCATGCCGACGCCGCCGACCTCGATCACGGCCGTGGTCGGGGCGAGCGCGGCGACAGGGCCGCTGACGAAGGCGATCATCGGGGGACCTTCCGGACGGGGGGCGCGGGTGCGAGGACCGCGGGGGTACGGGGCGCGCGCGAGGTTCGGGACGCGGCGGCCGCCGCGTGCGCCTGCTGGAGGCGGTTGACGGCGGGGGCGCGCCAGATGTGGCAGATGGCGAGGGCGAGGGCATCGGCGGCGTCGGCCGGTTTCGGCGGGGCGTCGAGTCTCAGGAGCCGGGTGACCATGGCACCGACCTGCGCCTTGTCGGCCCGGCCGCTGCCGGTGACGGCCGCCTTGACCTCGCTCGGGGTGTGCAGCGCGACGGGTATGCCGCGGCGGGACGCGCAGAGCATGGCGACGGCGCTGGCCTGGGCGGTGCCCATCACCGTGCGGACGTTGTGCTGGCTGAAGACCCGCTCCACGGCGACGCATTCGGGGCGGTGCGCGTCGAGCCACTCCTCGATGCCGCGTTCGATGGCGACCAGGCGGTGGCCGAGTTCCACGTCGGCCGGGGTGCGGACGACGCCGACGCCCAGCATCGTCAGGGTCCGGCCGGCCACGCCCTCGACGACGCCGACACCGCACCGGGTCAGCCCCGGGTCGACGCCGAGTACCCGCATGGGTCATCCCCCTCCGTACCGATCGGTCAACTGTTCCCGCAGGCTATCGGCTCGCACTGACAATGCGTCGGGCAATGCGACGGGCCGACGGGGCGTGTCCCCCGTCGGCCCGTGCGTGAAGACTGTGCCGTACCGTGCCGAGTCCGGCTCAGGCGTCGACCTTTTCCATGACCTCGTCCGAGACGTCGAAGTTGGCGAAGACGTTCTGGACGTCGTCGCTGTCCTCCAGGGCGTCGATCAGCTTGAAGATCTTGCGCGCGCCCTCCTCGTCCAGCTCGACCTGCATGGTGGGCAGGAAGCCGGCCTCGGCGGAGTCGTAGTCGATACCGGCCTCCTGGAGCGCGGTACGGACCGCGACCAGGTCGGTGGCCTCGCTGACGACCTCGTAGGTCTCGCCGAGGTCGTTGACCTCCTCTGCGCCCGCGTCGAGCACGGCACCGAGGACGTCGTCCTCGGTCAGCCCGCCCTTGGGGACGATGACGACGCCCTTGCGGTTGAAGAGGTACGAGACCGAACCGGGGTCGGCCATCGAACCGCCGTTGCGGGTCATCGCGACGCGCACGTCGGAGGCGGCACGGTTCCGGTTGTCGGTGAGGCACTCGATGAGCACCGCGACACCGTTCGGGCCGTAACCCTCGTACATGATCGTCTGGTAATCGACCCCGCCCGCTTCGAGACCACCGCCGCGCTTGACCGCGGAATCGATGTTCTTGTTCGGTACGGAGCTCTTCTTCGCCTTCTGGATCGCGTCCACAAGGGTCGGGTTTCCATCGGGGTCCACACCGCCGGTGCGGGCCGCGACCTCGATGTTCTTGATCAGCTTCGCGAAGAGCTTGCCGCGCTTGGCATCGATCACGGCCTTCTTGTGCTTCGTCGTAGCCCATTTAGAGTGGCCGGACATCTGCCTTCTCCTTCGCGTCACCAAAAATCGATCCGAACCCGGGAGATCCTACCGGGATCGGATCAGCCGACTGCGCGCACCATATCGACGAACAGGGCGTGAACACGGTGGTCCCCGGTCAGTTCCGGGTGGAAGGACGTCGCCAGCGCGTTTCCCTGGCGCACGCCGACGATGTGGCCGCCGTGCTCGGCCACCACCTCGGCCCGCGCACCGACCGACTCCACCCAGGGGGCGCGGATGAAGACGCCCTCGACGGGGCCGCCCTCGATCCCGGCGACCTCCACGGCGGCCTCGAACGACTCGTTCTGGCGCCCGAAGGCGTTGCGGCGCACGATCATGTCGATGCCGCCGAGCGTCTCCTGTCCGGAGCGCGGGTCGAGGATCTTGTCGGCGAGGAGGATCATCCCGGCGCAGGTGCCGTAGACCGGCATCCCGTCCCGTATCCGCTCGCGCAGCGGTTCCAGCATGCCGAACAGGGACGCCAGCTTGGACATCGTGGTGGACTCGCCACCGGGCACGACCAGGCCGTCGACCTCGGCGAGTTCCTCGGGGCGCCTGACCGGCCTGGCCTGGGCGTCCGCCGAGGCCAGGGCGATCAGGTGCTCCCGTACGTCGCCCTGGAGGGCCAGGACTCCGATCACAGGGGTGTCGCTCATCGGTGCTTACCAGCCGCGGTTGGCGTAGCGCTCGGCCTCGGGCAGGGTGTCGCAGTTGATGCCCACCATGGCCTCGCCCAGGTTCCGGGAGGCGTCCGCGATGACCTTCGGGTCGTCGTAGAAGGTGGTGGCCTTCACGATGGCGGCGGCGCGCCTGGCCGGGTCGCCGGACTTGAAGATGCCGGAGCCCACGAAGACGCCCTCGGCGCCGAGCTGGCGCATCAGGGCCGCGTCGGCGGGGGTGGCGACGCCGCCCGCGGAGAAGAGCACGACAGGCAGCTTGCCGAGCTCCGCGACCTCCTTGACCAGCTCGTACGGGGCGCGCAGCTCCTTGGCGGCGGCGTACAGCTCGTTGTTGTCGTAGCCACGCAGGCGGGCGATCTCGTTCTTGATCTGGCGCAGGTGGCGGACGGCCTCGACGACGTTCCCGGTGCCGGCCTCGCCCTTCGAGCGGATCATGGCCGCGCCCTCGGCGATGCGGCGCAGGGCCTCGCCGAGATTGGTGGCGCCGCACACGAAGGGGGTGGTGAACGCGAACTTGTCGCTGTGGTTGACCTCGTCGGCCGGGGTGAGGACCTCGGACTCGTCGATGTAGTCGACGCCGAGGGACTGGAGGACCTGGGCCTCGACGAAGTGGCCGATGCGGGACTTGGCCATCACCGGGATGGAGACGGCCTCCATGATCTCCTCGATCATGTTCGGGTCGGACATGCGGGCCACTCCGCCGTCCTTGCGGATGTCGGCCGGCACCCGCTCCAGGGCCATGACGGCCACGGCGCCCGCGTCCTCGGCGATCTTCGCCTGCTCCGCGTCGACGACGTCCATGATCACGCCGCCCTTGAGCTGCTCGGCCATGCCGCGCTTGACGCGGGCGGTGCCGGTGGCCGGGGAGTCGGCGGACTGCGGGATGGTGGGGAGGGTGGACACGGATCGACCTCACTCGGAGAAAGTGTGCTGAAAAGCGCTGATTGGTGCACCGCTGAGCAAACTCTCCGGGAGCGGTCCACTTCAAGGGCCAATACAAGGCCTGTGGATCGTTTTGGACGCGTACGGGGCGGCTTGTGACCCCGGTCACGCGCGCGAACGGCCGCCGGGATCAGAGCGGCTCTCAGCCTGCTGGACGGTCCGCCAGGGCCATGGGCGGTTCGTCGTCCATCTCGAAGGCGAGCGGGAACGGGGCGTGCCCGGCCAGCCGGAACCACCGCACGGTGCGGTGGCGGCGCAGGGCGCGTGCCGCGCGCACCGCGTCGTTGTGGAAGCGCCGGGCCATCGGCACCCGGCGCACGGCCGCTGCGAGTTCGAGCGCCGCCTCCTGGCCGCCGGGGATCTCCTTCACGGCCTCCACCTGCGCCGTCTCGCCGAACACCGCCCGCAGCGCGGCGCTCAGCTCGCTCTCCGCGACCTCGCGCTGTTCCTCCTCCGCCTGACGGGCGGCGTGCGCGGCCTCGTACAGCACGATGGACGCGGCCGGATCGAGCACACCCGACGTCGCCACTTCCTGGGTCACCGAGGCACGGCGCAACAGCTGCGCGTCGAGGGCGGCGCGGGCGGCGTCGATGCGGGTGTGCAGCCGGTCCAGCCGCCCCGCGGTCCAGCTGAGGTACATGCCGATCGCGACGAGCGCGACGGCGATCCAGATGAGGGTTTCGATCACGGGCGGCAAGGCTACCGTCGGCGCGTGCCCGGCCCGGAGCACGGGGCCGGGCACGGCCCCGAGGCCGGTGCCCTTCCCGGTCCCGCCTCCGGTCAGTCCCGCGCCAGTCCGAAGCGTGCGCGCAGCCCCGTGCGCTCGTCGGTCGCGACCGACGCCGCGCCGTCCGTCACGGTCTCGTACACCGCGAGGATGTCGGCGCCGACCGTCGACCAGTCGAAGCGCCGCACGTGCGCGCTGCCCCGCTCGCGCAGTTCCGCGCGCCGCTCCGGGTCGCCGAGCAGCCGGACGGCGGCCGTCGCCAGCGCGTCGGCGTTCTCGTTGGCGAAGAGTTCCCCCGCCGCGCCCTGGTCCAGGACCTGCGCGAACGCGTCCAGATCGCTGGCCAGGACCGGTGCGCCGGCCGACATCGCCTCGACCAGGATGATCCCGAAGCTCTCGCCGCCCGTGTTGGGGGCGACGTACACGTCGACGCTGCGCAGCAGTCGCGCCTTGTCCTCGTCGCTCACCATGCCGAGGAATTCGACGCGCCCGCGCATCTTCGGCGGCAGCTGGGCGACGGCTTCCTCCTCGTCGCCCCGGCCCGCCACCAGAAGCCGGGTGTCCGGGCGTGCGGCGAGGATCGCGGGCAGCGCCCGCATCAGGACGGGCAGGCCCTTGCGGGGCTCGTCGATGCGTCCGATGAAGCCGATCGTGCCGCCCTGCCACTCGGGCCGGGGTTCGGCGGAGGCGAAGAAGCCGACGTCGACGCCGTTCGGGATGACGACGGCGTCGCCGCCGAGGTGTTCGACCAGGGTCCGGCGCGCGTACTCGCTCACCGCGATGCGCGCGCTGATCTTCTCCAGCGCGGGCTGCAGGATCGGGTAGGCGGCGATCATGGCCCGGGAGCGCGGGTTGGAGGTGTGGAACGTGGCGACGATCGGCCCCTGCGCGGCCCAGCAGGCGAGCAGCCCCAGCGACGGCGAGGTCGGCTCGTGGATGTGGATGACGTCGAAGGTGCCGTCGTGCAGCCAGCGGCGCACCCGCGCGGCGGACAGGAAGCCGAAGTTCAGCCGGGCCACGGAGCCGTTGTACGGCACGGGCACGGCCCGGCCCGCGGAGACCACGTACGGCGGCAGCGGCGTCTCGTCGTCGGCGGGGGCCAGCACCGAGACCTGGTGCCCGAGCCGGATCAGGTGCTCGGCCAGGTCCCGGATGTGGAACTGCACTCCGCCGGGCACGTCCCAGGAGTACGGGCACACGATGCCGATCTTCACGGGCGCGCCTCCCCGTTCTCCCGGTCCTGCGCGTCCGCCCGGTCCTTCTTCCCGTTCCGGGGTTCCAGGTCCGCGAGCCAGAGCCGTTGCAGCATGTGCCAGTCCTCCGGGTGGTCGGCGATCCCGACGGCGAAGGCATCCGCCAGCGTCTGCGTCATCGAGGACGTCTTCTCCGCGCGGCTGCCCGACTCGGGGACCGGGACCGGCGGGTGGACCCGCACCTTCATCACGGGCGTGTCGTCGTAGCCGAGCGTCACCGGCAGCAGCAGCGCGCCGGTCTGCTGAGCGAGCAGCGCGGGTCCGGCGGGCATGCGCGCGCTCTCGCCGAAGAAGCTCACCTCGACGCCGGAGGAGGACAGGTCACGGTCGGCGACCAGGCAGACCAGGCCGCCCGCACGCAGCCGCCGTGCCAGGGTGCCGAAGGCGGCACCGCCGCTGTGCGGGAGCACCTCCATGCCGAGCCCCTCGCGGTAGGCCACGAACCTGTCGTACAGCGTCTCGGGCTTCAGCCGCTCGGCGACCGTGGTGAAGGGGACCTTGAGCTCGGTGGTCACCCAGGCGCCCGCCAGGTCCCAGTTCGCCAGGTGCGGCAGGGCGAGGACGACGCCGCGGCCGGCGTCGAGACCTTCGGTCAGCCGGTGCGCGTCGGCGACCTCTATGGACGCCTTGATCCGTGCCGGGCTCCAGGTGGGCAGCCGGAACGACTCCATCCAGTAGCGCATGTACGAACGCATACCGGCCTTGGAGAGCCCGGCGAGCCGGGCCGGTGACGCTCCGGGCACGACACGTGCCAGATTGGCCTCCAGCCGTAGCACCCCCTTGCCCCGACGCTTCCAGACCTGATCGGCGAGCATACGGAAGAGACCGCGGGCGGCCGGTTCGGGGAGTTTCTTGACCGCGCTCCAGCCGAGCCCGTACAGGCCGTCGGTCAGCCGGTCCCGCAGCCCGGTGCGCGTGTCGCCCGTCGCGTCGCTCACCGCGCCGCCCCGCTCCCCCGCCCGGCGGCGGCATCGGCCGCGTCGGCCTCGGCGGACTCGCGGCGCACGGTCACCACCCGCTGCACGAGCGTGACCAGGCTGCCCGCGGCGACGATCCACAACGCGACCGGCAGGAGGACCTGGACGCCGGGGACTCCGAAGGTGTGCAGACCCGCGACCCCGGCGGCGACCAGCGAGACCACCAGCCGCTCGGCGCGCTCCACGAGCCCGTTGACCGCGACCGGCAGCCCGATCGACTCACCGCGCGCCTTCGTGTACGACACCACCTGGCCGCTCGCCAGGCAGAAGATCGCGACCGCGCACAGCACATCGTCGTCGCCCCGGCCCGCGTACCAGAGCGCGAAGCCGCCGAAGATCGCGCCGTCGGCGACCCGGTCGAGGGTCGAGTCGAGGAACGCGCCCCAGCGGCTGGAGATCCCGGCCTGCCGGGCCATGTTGCCGTCGACGAGGTCGGAGAAGACGAAGATCGTGATGACGACCGTGCCCCAGAAGAACTCCCCCATGGGGAAGAAGACCAGCGCACCTGCCACCACCCCTGCCGTACCGATCAGGGTGACCGCGTCGGGGCTCACGCCGAGACGGAGCAGCAGCGCGGCGAACGGTGTGAGGACACGCGTGAAAAAGGCACGCGCGTACTTGTTCAGCATGGCCTTCCCGAGGGTCTGTGGGCCGGGCGGCCCATTCGGCCTCCGGCTGGCCCATCGTAGTCACGCCCGCCGGACTCCACCC
This sequence comes from Streptomyces sp. NPDC002476, assembly GCF_042889785.1. NCBI lineage: Bacteria > Bacillati > Actinomycetota > Actinomycetes > Kitasatosporales > Streptomycetaceae > Streptomyces > Streptomyces sp. NPDC002476. The sequence goes on from NZ_JBIARH010000014.1 coordinate 74,707, forward strand.
CCGGGCACCCGGCCGCGCGCCGGGCCGCACGACGGACGGCCGCGGCGCGGCGGAGTACGGAAACGGCCCGGCGCACCGCGGGCGCGGCCCGGGAACCCGCCCGGCGGCCCGGGAACGCGCTGGCGCGGCCGGCCGGTGCCGCGGCGGGCGGACACCGCAGGTCACGGCGCCGGATACGGGCCCGGCCCGGCGACGGATGGACGCGGCCCGGCCCGAGTGGAAAGCTCGAATTACGACCTGGGGAACAATAGGGAGTGGATCAGCGAGCGGTGTCGTGCGGCTTCGAATCCAGGGCGGAGGAGGGAGGCGGATGGGGTCTCCCCCTCCCCTGCTCGAAAGCAGCTGAGAGCTCGGGGAAGGAGCGTCGGTGACCGACGACGACGCGGGAGGCGGAGTCGCAGGGCGTCGGGAGCCCGCTCCCTCTTGCTCCCCAGGTCGTTACCGCGGGCGTCGGCGATGGCCGCCGTGTGGGCTCCCCGTGCTCGTGCGGCCTTCTTCCCACATCGCGCAGGTTCTTCTTCCCGATCCGGGCCACTATCCGGGAGGCACGCATCATGGGCGACAGGACACACGCACACACCGGGGCCGCCGGCGGGGCGGCGACGGCCGCCCCGCCCCCGTCCCTCCGGAACGTGGTGCTGGTCGGCCCCAGCGGCTCGGGCAAGACCACCCTCGTCGAGGCGCTGGCGCAGGCGGCCGGGGCGGTCAACCGGGCGGGCCGGGTAGAGGACGGCGCGACCGTCTCCGACTACGACGAGATGGAACGGCGGCGGCAGCGTTCCGTGCAGCTCTCGGTGGTGCCCGTCGTCTGGGGCGGCTGCCGGATCAATCTGCTGGACGCCCCGGGGTACGCCGACTTCGTCGGGGAGCTCAGGGCCGGTCTGCGGGCGGCGGACGCGGCCCTGTTCGTGGTGTCGGCCGCCCAGGAGGCCGACGCGGTGGCCGGCGCGGCCCGGGCCGTGTGGGACGAGTGCGCGGCCGTCGGCATGCCGCGCGCCATCGTCGTCACCCACCTGGACACCGCGCGCACCTCGTTCGACGAGATGACCCGGATCTGCGGCGAGGCTCTCGGCGGCGACGACCCCGATGCCGTGCTCCCGCTCTACCTGCCGGTGCACGGCCCCGCGGGCGCCGACGGGCACGCCCCGCTCACCGGGCTCACCGGGCTCCTCACCCGGCGTGTCCTCGACTACTCCTCGGGCGAGCGCCGGGAGACGCCCCCCGACGAGAGCGGGCGGGCCCCGCTCCGTGAGGCACGGGACCGGCTCATCGAGGGCGTCATCGCGGAGAGCGAGGACGAGACCCTGATGGACCGCTATCTGGGCGGCGCCGACATCGACGTCGAGACGCTCCTGGGCGACCTGGAACGCGCCGTCGCGCGCGGCGCCTTCCACCCCGTCCTCGCCGCTGCCCCCGCCGCGGAGGGGGCCGTTCAGGGCGTCGGCACCGTCGAACTCCTGGACCTGATCACCGGCGGTCTCCCCGCCCCGCAGGAACGCCCCCTGCCCGGGGTCACCCCGCTGCACGGCGCCCGGGCCCCGGCCCTGACCTGCGACCCCGAGGGCCCGCTCCTCGCCGAGGTGGTCAAGACGACCTCCGACCCGTACGTCGGCCGGATGTCGCTCGTACGGGTCTTCTCCGGCACACTGCGCCCCGACGACACCGTCCACGTCTTCGGTCACGGCCTCGCCGAACCCGGCCGGGAGACCCCCTTCCACGAGTCCGAGGTGCGTGTCGGGGCGCTCTCCTCGCCCTTCGGCGCCCAGCAGCGCCCGCTCACCGCGTGCGTCGCCGGTGATCTGGCCTGTGTCGCCAAGCTGGGCGACGCGGGGACCGGGGACACCCTGTCCGGCAGCGACCTGCCGCTGTTGATGGAGCCATGGGCCGCGCCGGACCCGCTGCTGCCGCTGGCCGTCAGGGCCCACGGCAAGGCGGACGAGGACAAGCTCTCCCAGGGGCTCGCGCGGCTCGTCGCGGAGGACCCGACCCTGCGTCTCGAACAGAACCAGGACACCCACCAGGTGGTGCTGTGGTGTCTCGGCGAGGCCCATCAGGACGTCGCCCTGGACCGGCTGCGCAGCCATTACGGGGTCCGGGTCGACGCCGTGCCGCACAAGGTGGCACTGCGCGAGACCTTCGCCTCGCCCGCCAGCGGACGGGGCCGGCACGTGAAGCAGTCCGGCGGTCACGGCCAGTACGCCATCTGCGAGATCGACGTGGAGCCGCTGCCGCCGGGGTCGGGCGTCGAGTTCGTCGACGAGGTGGTCGGCGGCGCGGTGCCCCGTCAGTTCGTCCCGTCTGTGGAGAAGGGGGTGCGCGCCCAGGCGGCCCGCGGAGTGGCGGCCGGATACCCGCTCGTCGACGTACGTGTCACGCTGCGGGACGGGAAGTCGCACTCGGTGGATTCCTCCGACGCCGCGTTCCAGACCGCGGGCGCGCTGGCCCTGCGCGAGGCCGCTGCGGACACCCGTGTCCAGCTCCTGGAACCGGTCGCCGAGATCCGGGTCCTGGTGCCCGACGAGTACGTGGGGCCGGTGATGAGCGACCTGTCCGGGCGGCGCGGCCGAGTCGTCGGCACCGAACAGTCCGGCCCCGGACGCACGCTCGTACGGGCCGAGGTCCCGGAGCTGGAGATCGGACGCTACGCCGTCGACCTGCGCTCCCTCTCCCACGGCACCGGGCGGTTCGACCGGGCGTACGCCCGGCACGAACCGATGCCCCCGCGGCTGGCGGAACGCATCCGCGAGCAGCAGGAAATCAGCCCCGTTGGCGTGTAATCATCCACACCGCCCTCCCCTGTCCGCCGTTTGTCCACAGGGGCGGACGGCGCGGGGGTCCGGACGTTACCCTGTGGTCCCAGCTCAGAAGGTGTGCGGGGCACGGCAGTTGGGAAACAGCCGCAGGAGTGGTTCCTCGGCGGTGAGTGGGGGCGACGGTGGCCAACGAAGGATTCGATTTCTCTCCCGGAGCGCAGATCCCTGTCCAGGGTTCGGGCGGAGCGGCGGTGGCGACGAACGCCCTCGCCTCCGCCGCGTACCGCGACAGCCCCGTGGAGAAGATCCTCGACGCCAACAGCGAGTGGCACAAGTCGGAGGTGAAAGCGGGGCGTTCGAAGTTCTTCAAGTCCGACTACTTCAAGCCCAACCTCGGTGAGGCGTTCTCCCGTGCCGTGCAGGAACGCACGCTGGGCGGTGCCCGCAAGGCGCTCATCCAGTCCTTCGGGAGCGACCCGCGGACGGTCGTCGAGCACTGCTTGTCCGCGACGCGTCTGCGTCGGGCCCGCGACATCAAACTGACCGCCGTCACCGTCCTGTTCGGCGTTCTCTTCCTGCCCGGGATGCTCCTGTGGATCATCGCGTTCCGGCTGCGTGACGGGCTCGGCCGGACGAAGGACAAAGCGCTCTCCTCGCTGGGCAACCTTCTGCTGCCGGTCATCGGCATCGTGGCCCTGCTCGTCCTGCTCCAACTCCCGCTCACCGGTTTCCTGGCGGTCTACGCACGGGCGATGATCGTCGCGCCCGTCATCGGCTGGTACGTCGCCAAACGGATCGCCGAGTCCTCCGCCAAGGACCTGCGCGCCCGTTGGGAGGGGCTGCTCTCCGGCGGCGGCATCGTCGCCAAGGTCCCCGAGGCCTCACCGAAGAACCCCAGCGAGACCTCCCGCGAGGCGCTGCGCCAGAGCCTGGAGAAGCTCTCCGCGGAGCAGCAGTCCAACTCGGTCTTCTACGCGGGCCCCAAGGGGATCCTCGGCATGGGGACCCGGTGGGGAAGCTGGCAGCTCGCCGAGGAACTCGTCTCCAAGGACCCCGACAAGGAGTTCAACCGCTTCCGGAGCTGGGATCTGATACGGGCCGTCCACGACCAGCTCAAGGTGCTGGAGCGCGGCCCGCTGAACACGGGGGGATTCCCCACGCCGTCGGTCACCCACTGGATCGTGTCGCCCGTCGGTGAGAACGCCGACTCGGTGTCCCGTCCGGACGGCGAGGACGTGGCCACGTTCCAGGTCAAGCCGCACGAGATACAGCGGATCTGCAACCACCAGCAGTTCGGCGGCGGCGACCGGCACTATCTGGGCGTCCAGTTCACCCTCTGGGACGGCCAGTTGGTCATCACCATGATGATCACGGTCACGGTGCTCTACGAGACCCTTCGCATCGAGGTCACCGGTCATGCGCTCGGCCCGGTCCATTCGCTCTTCACCAGCAAGCCCTCGGCGAAGACGAAGACGGTCAACAAGACCGTCCGGTTCTGGGAGACGCGCGACATCACCCTCCCGCTGGTCGACGCCTCGGAGGTCGTGCGTCTCGCCCTGCGCGCCCCGCTGACCTGGTATCCGCCGCTGCTCGACTACCTGGGCGGCAAGATCGCCCTGCCCGAGCCGTTCGGTCTGCGCCACGCCTGGGCCGAGAAGCCGTGGCGGCACCGCTTCATGGCGGACGACGCGATGCGCGCGGCCACTCCCGTGCTGCGCGCCGTGCACAGCGCCGCGCTGCGCGTCCTGGAGGAGAACGGCGTCGACACGGAGCGCTTCGGCAACCGCTCGATGGTGCTGAGCGGGCTGGTGCAGGACCCGACCCCGCGCAAGGCCGACCTGTACGACGCGTGACACCGCCTGCGGATCGCGTCGGGCTCCCGCGGCCCGGCGCGGACGACGGGCACCGCCGCCCCGACCCGGTCCGCGCCACGGATCCGGACGCACGAAGGCCGCCCCGCGTGCCGGACGACACATGGCCGTCCGGCACGCGGGGCGGCCTTCCCGTATGGCCACGGCCGGACTCGGACCGCCGAGCGCGCGGGCCCACGCCGGGCCGCGCGGGCCGACGGCCCGGCACGCGGCCGGGCCCGGTCTGTCGGTCAGGACCGGGCCCGGCCGGTCAGTCGCCCGGAGCCGGGCCCGCCGCCGGGGACCGGTCCGTTCACCGGCCTCAGTCCGTCGGCCAGGCCGCGGCCAGCATCGCGCGCGTGTCGGCGAGCAGCTGCGGCAGCACCTTCGTGTGCCCGATCACCGGCATGAAGTTGGTGTCGCCGCCCCAGCGCGGCACCAGGTGCTGGTGGAGGTGAGCGGCGATACCGGCCCCCGCCGAAGCCCCCTGGTTGAGCCCGATGTTGAACCCGTGCGCCCCGGACGCCGCCCGCAGGGCGACCATCGCCCGCTTGGTGAAGTCCGCCAGCTCCATGGTCTCGGGACCGTCCAGCTCCGTGTAGTCGGCCACGTGCCGGTACGGCACCACCATGAGGTGCCCGCCGTTGTACGGATACAGGTTCAGGACGGCGTAGACGCTGCTGCCGCGCGCGACGACAAGCCCGTCCTCGTCCGATTTCGACGGGATCGCACAGAACGGACAGCCATCACCGGCCTCCGAACCGGTCGGCTTGTTCTCGCCCTGGATGTAGGCCATCCGATGGGGCGTCCACAGGCGCTGAAAGGCGTCGGGCGTCCCCACTCCGATCTGCTGCTCCGGCTCACTCGTCATGCCGATCAGCATATTGCTTCGCTCCGGGGCGACGTGTGCCCGGGGCCGCACCCGCGGGCACACTCCGGGTCCGGGGTGGCGGGCGCACGGCCGCCCCGGCGGGGTCTGCGTCGTGGACCACGCCGTACGGCCCGACTCGGCGGCCCCGCCGGCGCTCCGCCCGGACGCGGGCGCTCGCCGCGGGTGGAACGGCGCAGGGCCCCGGGGGCGGTCGGCTCCCGGGGCCCTGCTCCCGCGCTCACCGGCGCGGACCGTGTCCGGAAGACGGCTCCCGGACCGGCGGGTCACACCTGCACGCGGCGCTCCACCACGTCGACGAGCTTGGCGATCGCCTCGTCTCGGGCGATGCCGTTCTCCTGCGAGCCGTCGCGGTACCGGAACGACACCGTGCCCGCGTTCATGTCCTCGTCACCGACGATGATCATGAACGGCGTCTTCGCCTTCTGCGCGTTGCGGATCTTCTTCTGCATCCGGTCGGACGAGGCGTCCACCTCGACCCGCAGGCCCCGCTTCCGGGCCTCGGCCGCGAACTCCTGGAGGTAGGGGATGTGAGCGTCGCCGATCGGGATGCCGACCGCCTGCACCGGGGCCAGCCACACCGGGAACGCACCCGCGTAGTGCTCCAGGAGCACCGCGAAGAAGCGCTCGATGGAGCCGAACAGGGCGCGGTGGATCATGACCGGGCGCTGCTTGGAGCCGTCCGGGCCGGTGTACTCCAGGTCGAAGCGCTCGGGCAGGTTGAAGTCGAGCTGCACCGTCGACATCTGCCAGGTGCGGCCGATCGCGTCCCGGGCCTGCACCGAGATCTTCGGGCCGTAGAACGCGGCACCGCCCGGGTCCGGGACGAGCGGGAGGCCCTGCTTCTCGGCGACCTGGCGCAGCGTCTCGGTGGCCTCCTCCCACACCTCGTCGGAGCCGACGAACTTCTCCGGGTCCTTGGTGGACAGCTCCAGGTAGAAGTCGGTCAGACCGTAGTCGCGCAGCAGGTTCAGGACGAAGGTGAGCGTGCGGTCGAGCTCCTCCGCCATCTGCTCCTTGGTGCAGTAGATGTGCGCGTCGTCCTGCGTGAAGCCGCGCGAGCGGGTCAGACCGTGCACCACGCCGGACTTCTCGTACCGGTACACCGTGCCGAACTCGAAGAGGCGGAGCGGAAGTTCGCGGTACGAACGCCCCCGCGCGTCGAAGATCAGGTTGTGCATCGGGCAGTTCATCGGCTTGAGGTAGTAGTCCACCCCGTCGTCGAGCTGCATGGGCGGGTACATGCCGTCGGCGTACCAGTCGAGGTGACCGGACTTCTCGAAGAGCTTGCCCTTGGTGGCGTGCGGCGAGTAGACGAACTCGTAGCCCTCCTCCTCGTGGCGCCGCCGCGAGTAGTCCTCCATGGCGCGTCGGACGACACCGCCCTTGGGGTGGAAGACCGCGAGACCCGGGCCGATCTCGTCCGGGAAGGAGAAGAGGTCCAGCTCGTTGCCGAGCTTGCGGTGGTCGCGCTTGGCGGCCTCCTCCAGGAACTCCAGGTGCGCCTTCAGCTCGTCCTTGGTGGGCCAGGCGGTGCCGTAGATGCGCTGGAGCATGGGGTTCTTCTCGCTGCCGCGCCAGTACGCCGCGGCGTTCCGCATCAGCTTGAACGCCGGGATGAACCGGGTGGTCGGCAGGTGCGGGCCGCGGCAGAGGTCCTTCCAGCACAGCTCGCCGGTCTTCGGGTCGAGGTTGTCGTAGATGGTCAGCTCGCCGCCGCCCACCTCGACGTCCGCGCCGTCGCCCGCGGTCTCGACGGAGCCGGAGCCCTTGATGCCGATGAGTTCCAGCTTGTACGGCTCGTCGGCGAGCTCCTCGCGGGCCGCCTCGTCGGTCACGACCCGGCGGGAGAACCGCTGCCCCCGCTTCTGGATCTCCTGCATCTTCTTCTCGATGGCCTTGAGATCCTCGGGCGTGAACGGCTTCTCGACGTCGAAGTCGTAGTAGAAGCCGTCCTTGACCGGCGGGCCGATGCCCAGCTTGGCCTCGGGGAAGAGCTGCTGCACGGCCTGCGCCATGACGTGCGCGGCCGAGTGCCGCAGGATGTTCAGGCCGTCCTCGGAGGAGATCTCGACGGGCTCGACGACCTCGCCGTCGGCGACGACGTACGCGAGGTCCTTCAGCTCACCGGCGACCCGGGCCGCGACGACGGTGCGCTCGCCGGAGAAGAGCTCGGCGGCCGTAGTGCCCGTCGTCACCACGCGCTCTTCCCGCTCGGAATCGCGTTGGATGATCACACGGACGTCTGACACCGGTCTCTCCTGACTCAGGGGGTACGCACGCTCTCGTCGATGCGCGTGCGTTACGAATCGTACCGAGCCGCGGGCCCCCTCTGCGAAACGGTTTGGCGGCGAAGCCCGGGGCGTGCCCTCCCGACCGGGTCCGTGCGGACCCCGTGCGGACGCACGGACGGTGGTGCGCGCACGGCGGAAAGGGCGGCCGACGCTATGCGCCCGCGCACCCCTCCTCGCCCGCATGCCCCTCCTCGTCCGCGCGCTCCTCCTGGACGGTGCCGGTGATCCGCACGCTGACGGCGGGCTCGTCCCGGAGATAGGGGGCGCCGGCCCCGCGCAGGGCGGGCAGGTCGCCGGGGGTGAACTCGACCGGCTCGGGGCGGGGCATGCAGCCCTCGGCGACGCCGGCCGCGGGCGCCCATTCCAGGGCGACGCGGGCCCCCTCCGGTCCCCCGGACCAGGGCGACGACGGCCTCGACGAGCTCCCGGCACACACCGGCCGCGACCGCATCGTCGAACGCCTCGAAGCGGCCGGTCGCCCGCTGGTGGTCCACGGCCGCGCCCTGGTGGCGTGCAGGGCGTGGTGGAGCCGTACGACGACGGCACGCCCCGTCTCCGCGGGGACGAACGCGGTGAGCCGGCGGCCGGTGGCGGCCGGCGGCCCCGCCCCGGCGGCGCCGGCCGTACCCTCCGAGCAGCGTGCCGAGGACGGCGGGATCGACCCGGGCCGGGGACGTCCCCGGCCGGGCCGGCGGGGCGCGGAGGGGCAACCGCAGGGACGCCGTCGCCGCCGGGACCGTCCGTCGGGCGGCGCATCAGGGCATCCCTCCGCCCCCACGCGGGCCGTGATCTCGCAGAGCGCCCGGTCGCCGCGGACGCGCGGCGCGATCAGCACGACCAGGATCCGGTGCACCGGGACGGGCATCCGGGCGAGCTTCGCGAGGTGGGCGTTGTCGAGGGTGAGGGCGAACGTCGCTCCCGGCGGGCGCGGAGGGATCCGGTAGGTGCACGTGAGCTGCACCTTGATGGTCACCTCGTCGTCCACGGCGTGGCCGGGGGCGCCATGGCTGAGATGCCGGTCGACGCCGTTGTCGGGGAAGGGCTGCGAGCGGGAGCATCCGGCCGCGGCACCGGCCCGCTCGGTTCGGACTGCGCGAGCGCCATGACTGGGGGTGCCTTCCGGGCCGTGCCGATGGGTTCTTCGATGGCGAAGGGGCAACTTCCTTTCCTTTCACCCGAGTTGCCACGGCACGGGGCGGCCCGCAATCGGCGTACGGGACCACGGGCGCGGGTATCAGCGATGCGGGCGGGGACCGCCATCCGCCTTACGGGTGCGAGGAGTTCGGGGATGACTCACTGGTACGAGGGGCCGCTGGCCGCTTTCGACACGGAGACGACGGGCGTGGACGTCGAGGAGGACCGGATCGTCTCGGCCGCCCTCGCCGTCCAGGAAACGGCGGGCGGCCGGGTGCAGGTCGCCCGGTGGCTGGTGAATCCGGGGGTTCCGGTGCCACCCCGGGCCACCGAGATCCATGGACTGACGGACGATCACCTCCAGCGCAACGGCCGTTGGCCGGCACCGGTGATGGAGGAGCTGGCGCGTGCGCTGGCCGAGCAGTGCACGGCCGGGCGGCCTCTCGTCGTGATGAACGCTCCATTCGATCTGACATTGCTGGACCGCGAGTTGAGGAGGCACCGGGCGTCGTCACTGGCCGGGCGCCTGCAGAACGTGTCGCTGTGCGTGCTGGATCCGCGCGTGCTCGACAAACATCTGGACCGATACCGCAAGGGGCGGCGGACGCTCACCGATCTCTGCGCGCTGTACGGGGTGGCCCTGGACGGCGCGCACGACGCCGCGGCCGACGCGACGGCATCGCTGGAGCTCGTGCGGGCGGTGGGGCGGCGCTTCTCGTCCCGCCTGGAGCGGCTCACGCCGGCCGAACTGCACTCCTTGCAGGCGGTGTGGCACGCGGCGCAGGCGCGCGGCCTGCAGGCGTGGTTCGCGAAGAACGGCACGGAGGAGGCGGTGGATCCGGCGTGGCCGCTGCGCCCTGCGCTCCCCAGCGCGGCGTGACCCCGCCGAGACGCGTCGCGGGTTCCGGTGACACGACAACAGAGGCCGGTCCGTCGTTTTCGCAGACGGACCGGCCTCTCCCGGTGGGCGATACTGGGTTCGAACCAGTGACCTCTTCGGTGTGAACGAAGCGCTCTCCCACTGAGCTAATCGCCCGGGAACGGGTTGAACCATACAGGGCTCGGCGGCTCCGGTTCAAACCGCTTCCAGCCGGGCCACGAGACCCCGGCGTCCTGCACGCATCATGAAGGCGTGGTTGGCCCGGAACACGGCGCGCCCGGGAACCGCGAGAAGCCGCATCAGCCGCCTGCGCACCTCCACCTCCTGTTCGTAGACGACCCGGCTGCCCGTGCCGCGCGCGGTGACCGTCCACCGGGCCCAGCCCTCCAGGTCACCGCCGAGCTCCGCCTCCAGCACCCCGGCGCGCGGGTCCCGGAGCCGTTCGCGCATGGTCACGACGAGGCCGTACGGGAGGACGGAGCGGATCCGGGTGGTGCGGGTGGCGGCATCGAGCGGGGTGACCTCGCGTACCTGCCGCCACCAGCGCGGGTAGTCGTCGGCCCGTTCGAGGACCGCGTAGACGGCGGCGGGCGGGGCGGGCAGGTCCCAGACGCTGGTGAAGCGGTAGTGGTTCCAGTCCATGCCCCCAGTCTCCGTGTCCGCGGTGTACTCATGCGGGCAACTGAGTATGCGCACGCATGTCCGATGCCAGGGCCGCGGCCACACTCCCGTTCATGGAACACGTGCCGCCGCCCGCGGAGGAATTGGCGCTCCTCGATCACGAACTGGCCCGACTGGACGCCCGCCGGTCCCAATTGCTCGTCCGCCGTGCCTGGCTGGTGAGCGTGTTGTCCCGACCCGCCGTGCCGCCCACGCCGCCGTACGCCGCTGCGCCCGGGTTGCCTCCGGGCCGTCCGCCGGTCCCGTTCGCGGCCCCGCCGGGTGTGCCCGGCGCGCCGGCCGGGCAGCGCGGCGTCCGCAACGTGCTGCTCACTCTGGGCGGCCTGCTGCTGACGGTCGCGGCGATCGCGTTCACCCTGGTCAGCTGGGGCGAGATGGGCATCGCCGGCCGTTCGGCGGTGCTCGCGGTGGTGACGTTCGCGGCGCTGGGCGTGCCCGCCGTGCTCCTGCGGCGCGGGCTGCCCGCGACGGCGGAATCGGTCGCCGCGCTGGCGTCGGTGCTGATGGTGCTGGACGCGTACGCGTTGCACCGGGTGGCGGTGCCGGACGCCGACGGCCCCGGGTTCGCCGCGGTGGCTTCGGCGGTGCTGGCGGCGCTCTGGGCCGGGTACGGCCTGCTGCTGGGCCGACTGCGGCTGCCGCTGCCCCTGGCGGTGGTGAGCGCGCAGTTCCCGCTGCTGCTGTGGGCGTGGTCGGCGGGGGCCGGGGCCTCGGCGTTCGGCTGGGCGCTGCTGCTGACGGCGGCGGCGGACGGCGCGATCGCGTTGTGGGGCAAGGGTCTCGGGGTGCGGGTGACGGCCTGCGCCGGGTGCTGGGTGACGGGCCCGGTGGGGCTGCTGATCGGCCTGACGCTGTCGCTGACGTCCGGTACGGCGGGGGCCGCGCTGGCCCCGGCCGTGCTGCTGCTCGCGGGGGCGGTGGTGGCGGTGTCGGCGGCGTGGCGCGCGCCGACCGGGTTCGCGGTCGCCGGTGGCGTGGTGGCCGGGTGGTGCGCCGTGGCCGCGGTGGGCGGCGTGCTGCGCGCCGGGCAGCCCTGGGGCTGGTCGGTGCTCGCCTATCTGCTGTGCGGGCTGGCGCTGTCGGCAGCGGTGCGGGCCCCGCTGCCGCGCCGGGTCGGGCAGGGGGTGGTGTGGTCCTCCGCGTCGGTGGTCGCGGCGGCTGTGCTGACCTCGTTGCCGCCGGTCGTCCTGTCGCTGACGGGCGCGGTGTCGCAGCTGGCGCGGGTGTGGGCGGGTGCGCCGGACGGCGGTGCCCGGGGCGCGCTGGGCGCGGCGGACCTGGCGTGGTCCCGGATGGGCTCGGCCCCGGTGGTGCTCGTGCTGGTGGCCGTCCTGGCCGGGGCGGCGCACCGGTGGTGGACGCGTGCGGTGCGGATCGCCGGCGCGGCGGCCACGCCGGGCCCGGCGTGGCGGGGCGTGGCGGGGGCGGTGGCGGCCGCGCTCGGCTGGGCGGGGCTCGCCGTGACCCCGGCGGTGCTCGGGCTGTCGTACGCGGCGGCCGTGGCGGTGTGGCTGCTGCTGGTCGTCGCGCTGTTCGCGGGGGCGGTGCGGGCGCTGCGTCGCGGGAACGGCGCGGTGGGAACGGCCACGCTGGTGTGCGGCCTGGTCGGCGCCGGGAGTACGGGGTTGCTGTCGCTCGCGACGGAAGCGACGACGTACGCGGTGTTCGGGGCGCTGCTGGTGGTGTCGGGGGCGGTCGCGGTGGTGATCGGCGGCGTGGCGGCGTCGGCGGCCGGGGAACGGCCCGCGGCACCGGCTGTCCGGGCGGCGCGGCGGGAGGACGTGCTGCGGGTCGCGCAGGCGGTGGCGGCGTGCGGGGCACTGGCGTGCGCGACGGTGCTGGCCCTCGCGGCCGGGGCGTCGCTGGGGCTCGATGCGCACCGGGCGGCCCCGGTGGTCCTCGTCGTCCCCGCGCTGACGGTGCTGGTCGGGGCGCGGCTGCGGGGCCGGCCCCCGGCGCTCGCGGTGGAGGCGGCCGGGGCCGTGGCCGCGGTGGTGGCGGTCGGCATGGCGGTCCCGGACCGGGCGTTCCTGGCCCTGGTGCTGGCGCTGTGCGGGGTGCTGGCGGCGGGTACGGCCCTGCGGCCCGAGCGGCGGCCGGTGGCCGGATACGCGGCGACGACACTGTTCGTCCTGGCGGCCTGGCTGAGGCTGTCGGCCTCCGGCGTCCTCGCCCCCGAGGCGTACACCCTGCCGGTGACGGTGCCCGCGCTGGTGGTCGGGCTGCTGCGCCGCCGCCGTGATCCCGAGGCGTCGTCGTGGACGGCGTACGGGGCGGGGCTCGCGGCCACTCTGGTGCCGAGCCTCTTCGCGGCGTGGTCCGATCCGGACTGGCAGCGGCCGCTGCTGCTGGGCACGGCAGCGCTGGTGATCACGCTGCTGGGTGCGCGGCTGCGGCTTCAGGCCCTGTTGCTGCTCGGTGGTGCGGTGCTGGCCCTGGACGCCGTGCACGAACTCGCGCCGTACGTCGTCCAGGTCGTCGGCGCCCTGCCGCGCTGGGTACCGCCCGCGCTGGCCGGGGTGCTGCTGCTGGTGGTCGGTGCCACGTACGAACAGCGGCTGCGCGACGCACGGCGTCTCAAGGAGGCTCTGGGCCGCATGCGCTGACGGTCCGCCGCGCGGGCCGGTCCGGTCGCCCCCACGGGCCGCGGCCCGGCCCGCTTCCCCACCCGTACGCCGCGGACGCCCTGCCCCGTCACCACTCGGAGGGGCGGAGGCGCTCGGCCGAACTGTCCCCACCCCGAAGGAAATCAGCGAATTCCGTCGCACCGGCCGGGAATTGAGGCGGAGTTCGGCAAGCCGTCGGGGAACCGCGTTCAAGCGGTACCGTGCACCGAACTCACCGGGAATTCCGCTTGCCCGGAGGGCCGTTCCCTCAGCAGTGCGCGAGGGAAATGCGAATGAGGCGCGCCGGAAGTCGCACTGGCCCGAGATTCGAACGCCGGTTCCCGAACAAAGGACTCCGCCTTCGCTCACGCGAAGACGACGGGGGAATGCTCGACCGCGCCCGGCACCCGGTCATTCCGCACGACGCGGAGGGGCCCATGAGACTCTTCGGTCTCATGGGCCCCTCCGTCCCGGTGGGCGATACTGGGTTCGAACCAGTGACCTCTTCGGTGTGAACGAAGCGCTCTCCCACTGAGCTAATCGCCCGGGCGCAGACCAAACATTACCCCATGTCAGCGGCCCCTCATGACCACCCCGGGGTCACTCGTGGATCTTCCAGGGCATGGTGATGCCGAACTTCCAGACGTAGACCCCCACCAGCACCGCGGCGATCACGAGGCCGATCACCGTGAGGATGACGTTGCGCCGCCGGACCTTGGGATCGAGGGCCCGCTGGGCGGCTTCGGTGACCTTCCGCCGGGTCCAGCGCAGGACCAGCTGCGCCCAGACGAACTCGGTCGCCCAGATCGCCATGCCACCGAAGATCACCAGCCAGCCGGGGCCCGGCAGCGGCAGCATCACGATCCCGGCCACGACCACCGCGAGGCCGACCACGAAGACACCGACCTGCCAGCTCAGGTGCAGGGCCCTGGACGCCTTGATGAAGCCGGGCGCCCGGGAGCCGAGCGCGCCGTCCCCCTTCGTCACGTCCCCCGTGGCGGATCCGGGCTTCGCCGCCTCGGCGTCGCCGTCCCGCTCATCGCTCTCCGCATTCACGACAGCCAACCTACCGGAACGGGCTTCATCACCGGAATGGCCGTATAACCCGAAGTTACACAGCGCCGTACGAGCGACCCGAAGGAACACAAAAAGGTCAGAGGGGTTTACAACGCCACCGTAGGTGGCATGTCGATTTCGCCGACGTGCGAATCCCCGAGCGCACACTGAGCGAAAGGCCCTGGCGCTTATGAACACCACGGTCAGCTGCGAGCTGCACCTGCGCCTCGTTGTGTCGAGCGAGTCATCACTGCCTGTACCTGCGGGCCTGCGGTATGACACGGCCGATCCTTATGCCGTGCACGCCACCTTCCACACCGGAGCGGAGGAAACGGTCGAATGGGTTTTTGCCCGTGACCTCCTCGCCGAAGGGCTGCACCGGCCCACCGGCACCGGAGACGTCCGCGTCTGGCCATCCCGTAGTCACGGCCAGGGGGTCGTCTGCATCGCACTGAGCTCCCCGGAGGGCGAAGCCCTGCTCGAGGCCCCGGCACGGGCCCTGGAGTCGTTCCTGAAGAGGACCGACGCCGCGGTTCCGCCCGGCACCGAGCATCGTCACTTCGACCTCGACACGGAGCTCTCACACATCCTGGCCGAGAGCTGAGCCAGGCCGAGAGCTGCACGGCGCCGTCCGACTCGGGGAGACGGCGCCGCGCGGAAAACCACACAGGGTGACGCCGACGCCGTCATCACGGAATCCACCGTGGTGGCGGCGTCGGCGCACACCCCCTCCGGAGCACGCCTCCCTCCACCGCTGCCCGGCACCGCCCCGCCCTTCCGGGGCGTGGCCGGTATGCGCTCGTCGGGCCGTTCACGGGCCCACTGGGCCCTCTGGGCGGCGGCACCCGGCCAGTAGAGTCAGCCGGCATCGACTGCGGGCGCCGCCCGCCGGAGGCCAGGGAGCGAAAGCGTGCTGATCCCCCACGACACCCGGATCGCCCTCGACACGGTGGTCGATCTGCTGAACACCGCACCGGCGAGTGGGCGGCCGGAGAGCGGGCAGGCCGATGGCCTGCCCGACGTCGCGGCGCTCTACGACTTCGCGCGCCGCCATCGCATCAGCGGCGTGGGCGAGCTGCACGAGAACGACCTGCGGGCCGTACGGGACGTGCGGACGCGCTTCGCCACGATCTTCGCGACGGACGACACGCGGACCGCCGCCACACTCGTGAACGGCCTCGTGGCCGCCGCCGGCACCACACCGCAGCTCAGCAACCACGACGGCTACGACTGGCACGTGCACTACTTCGCGCCGGACGCCTCGATCGCCGACCACCTCGCGGCCGACTGCGGCATGGCGCTGGCCTTCATCGTGGTGGCGGGCGAGCAGGAGCGGCTGCGCCGCTGCGAGGCTCCGGACTGCCGGCACGCCTTCGTGGACCTCTCCCGCAACCGCTCACGCCGCTACTGCTCGAGCCGCACCTGCGGTAACCGTCTGCACGTGGCCGCGTACCGGGCGCGCCGCAAGGAAGCGGCCGGCTGACCGCTCACAGCATGAACAGATCATGCAACGCGGCCATCAGCAGCAGGATGCCGATCAACCCGAGGAAGATCATCAAAGGGGGCTGGGACAGCGCGAAGAGGCAACCACGCGGCTCTTCGGCAGGGCTTGCGGGGACATCGCCCCGGGAAGTGTCGACCATCTCGGAACGATCATGACGCACCTCGGAGCCTGCTCACGGCCAACCAGCCTGCCGGGAAGGGGAGTTCACCCACTTCAGGGACACGCTCGTTCGCGCCTCCGTCCGATCTTCCGCCAGCCATTCGGCCGACAGCCTTGCGGTATCCCACTATTGACGACGAAATCTCCAAACTTCACCCCCTTGGAATCGAATTGGCGTACGCGGAATGGGCTTCCGACCGTGGCGGAAGGGCCGGGTCCGACCCGGTCAGGTCGCCGACGGCATGCTGGAGGCGCGCACCACGAGTTCCGGCCGGAGCACCACGCTGCGGTGCTCGTGCGTGCCGCCGGCGTCGTCCGCCTCCTCCAACAGCAGTTCCGCGGCCATCCGGCCCATCACGGCCGCGGGCCTGCGGACCGAGGTGAGCGGTACGGCAGCAGCGGCGGCGAATTCGATGTCGTCGTAGCCGACGAGGGCGACGTCGTGCGGCACCCGCACACCCGCCGCGTACAGCGCCTGCAGCACACCGAGGGCGAGCAGGTCGTTGGCGCAGAACACCGCGGTGGGCCGGGGCGCCAGGCCGAGGAGCCGGGCCCCGGCGTCCCGGCCCGCCGCCACGTCCAGCCGGTCGCAGGGAATCTCGACGAGGGCCCCGGACGGCAGTCCCGCGTCGGCGAGCGCCGACAGCGCGCCCTCACGCCGGTCTCTGATCTGCTGCAGGTCGTCGGGACCGCTGACGTAGGCCACCGAGCGATGCCCGGAGGAGAGCAGGTGTCCGACGGCCAGGGCCCCGCCGCGCACGTCGTCGACGGAGACCGCGCACACGTCCGCACCGGACGCCACCCGGCCCACCAGGACGTACGGGATCCCGTGGCGGCGGAACGCCTCCAGGTTGCGACCGGTCGGGTCGGCCGGGGTGACCAGCACCCCGCACACCCGCTGCTCGGCGAAGAGGCCCAGGTACTCGGCCTCCTCCGACGGACTCTGGTCGCTGTTGCAGACCATCACTCCGAGCCCGGCGTCCCGGGCGGCGCGTTCGGCACCGCGCGCCACGTCGACGAAGAACGGGTTGCCCATGTCGAGGACACGCAGCGCCACGATCCGGCTGCGGCCCGCCCTCAGCTGACGGGCCGACTCGCTGCGCACGTAGCCGAGTTCCTCGATGGCGGCCAGTACCCGGGGCCCGGGTCTCCGGCGACACCGCCTCGGGCCGGTTGATCACATTGGACACGGTGCCCACGGAGACCCCGGCCTGCCGGGCCAGATCCTTGATCCCTGCCGCGCGCGCCACTCGCTCTGCCCCACTGGTGCCCTCGGCCGTGCCGGTGTGCGGCGTCGCCCCATCGTACGGAGCCGTCGCGCAGGCTCCGGCGGGCCCGTCGGCCGGACCCGCGCCGCCCCACCGGGTGGAGGGCGGAGCGGCGCGCGGTTCAGATGCCGTGCTTCTTCAGAATGGCCTCGATGTCGCTGAAGTCGTCGTCGGGGGACGCGGACGACCGCCTGGTCCTCGTACCCGGAACCGGCTGCGTACGGGCGCCCGGGGAGCCGAGCGAGGGCGCCGACGCGGCGGGGGCGACGGCTCCGCCGCGCGCCGCCCGTTCGGCCGCCCTGCGTTCCTTGCGGGTGCCGGACCCCCGGCGCTCGACGGCGCGGGTCGTCATGAACAGCACCCAGGCCACGGCGAGCAGCCCGAAGCCGAGCCACACGCTCGGCTTGAAGGCGATCCCGGCGACCCACTCCACGACACCGGTCAGGACCAGGCCGATCGGCACCAGTGAGTAGGCGGCGATCCGGGTCGCGGCGAGGAAACGCTTCCGGTACGCGGTGACGGCGGCGATGCCCAGGCCCGCCGCGGACGCCGCGGAGCAGATGGTCTCGGCAAGCATCGGAGCCTCCAGGTACGAGCGAAACGTCTGACGCCCCACGAGAGAAACGTCCCTTCCATCCTGCACCGGCCGACGGCCGGGCGGCCACGGTCCCGGATCACTTCAGGGTGATCTCAGGGCCGGGATCCTCCCCAGGTGCCAATCCGGCCACGCTCCGGGAGGTTTCTCGGATGCCCCGAGGAGCACTCCGCCGGATCCGCCGCCTCCGGAGCCACCCGGTCCGCCGTACCGGCGGCTCCCGGTACGGCTTCGGCGGCCCCGGAGCCGATTGGGCCGTCGCGGCGGGCCCTGCGAGACTGGCCGCATGAGCGATTCGACCCCCGCGCCCCCTCTCGTACTCGACGTCTGGTGCGAACTCCAGTGCCCCGACTGTCACCGCGCCCTCTCCGACGTGCAGGCCCTGCGGGCCCGGTACGGAGACCGGCTGGAGGTGCGGCTGCGGCACTTCCCCCTGGAGAAGCACAAGCACGCCTACGCCGCCGCGCAGGCTGCCGAGGAGGCTGCGGCCCAGGGCCGGGGCCGGCCCTACGTCGAGGCGGTCCTCGCCCGTTGCGGCGACCTGGACCGCTCCGGTGAGCCGCTGCTGATCGAGGTGGCGCGCGAACTCGGCCTGGACGCGGAGGAGATGGACACCGCGCTGATCGACGGGCGTCACATGCTGATCGTCGACGCCGATCAGGCCGAGGGCAAGGCGATCGGGGTCACCGGGACCCCGACGTACGTGATCGGCGGCAAGCGGCTGGACGGCGGAAAGAGCCAGGACGGGCTGCGCGAGCGGATCGAGGAGATCGCCGACCGGCTGCTCGCCGAAGGCACCGAGCGGGGCTGACCCTCCGGACCGCGCGGCCTCCGCCCCGGAACGGACCGGTGCCGAGAGGGGGCGCCAGGGGCCTAGAGGGGCTTGGTCAGGTGGTGGCGCGTCGTGCGGTAGCCGAGCGACTCGTACAGCCGCAGAGCCGGTGTGTTGGCGGCGAAGACGTGCAGCCCGAGGCTGCGGGCGCCCGCGTCCAGGGTGATGCGCTCCGCCCGCAGCATCAGGGCGCGCCCGAAGCCGTGGCCCCGGTGCTCCTCCCCCACCGCGACGTCGAAGACGTACCCGGCCGGCCCGTCCCGGCCGGTCCCCCGCACTGTCACCCAGACGTACCCGACGACCACGCCGTCGTGGACGAGGACGTGGAAGTGGGCGCCCGCGGTGCGCAGGCCGTCCGGCAGATTTCGGGCGTGGTCGGACCGGGACTTGCGCATCGCCTGCTCGGCCGGGACGCCCCGCTCGGTCCAGGACCGCGCATACGCCTCGACGGCGGTCTCGTGCCAGTGCGCGAACTCCTCGGGCGTCATCGGCCGGGCGGCGACGCCCTCGGGGAGCGGCGGCGCCGTCGGGCCGAGGTCCTTGGTCATGTTGCGGCCGCGCTCGGTGTAGCCGAGGACGGCCGCCAGTCGTGCCGCCGCCTCGTTGCCCGCGGGCACCTCGACGGACACCCGGGTGCAGCCCCATGCGCGCAGCACCTCCTCGGCGGCGAGCGCGGCGATGGTGCCGCGCCCGCGCCGTCGCGTCGGCTCGGCGATGCTCAGGGAGCGCAGCACACCGGCTGTCGTGCCGAACGCCGGATCCGTACCGATCTCGACGGTCCCCACGGGCCGTCCGTTGTCGCACACGTCGTACGTGCGGTTCCTCGCACCGTCGGTGCCTTCCCGAATCGGCCCGGTCGGCCGGATGGTTGTGGTCATCGGTGTTGTTCTATCCGCCGGCGCCCGGCTCGTCACCCCGTTTCACGGATTCGGTTCCGCGGCCCCGGCACCACGGTGCGCGGAACCGCGGGTGAACACGTCCAGGGCGTGTTGCGAAAGTCCCGTCCGACCCGCGACGCCTGGCACGGCACCTCGCCACGTTGCCGGGATCGTCCATGTACGTCCAGCACGAGGGCGACCCTCCGCCTTGCGACGCACCGCACCGGACGCCGCGGGCCGCCCTTCGGGCGGACGACGCTCCTTTCGAAACACGCCCTACGGGTCGAGGTCGCTCCCGGCCTGCTCGTCGAAGATCCGCATGGCCTTCGCGGTCACCGGTCCGGGAGCGCCGGGCAGCTCCCGGCCGTCCACCCGGTGGACGGCCTGCACGTCGCGCAGGGTGGAGGTCAGGAAGACCTCCTCCGCCCGTTCCAGGACGTCGAACGGCAGGTCGGTCTCGTGGGCCCCCGTCCACTCCACGGCCAGCGCGCGGGTGATTCCGGCGAGACAGCCGGAGGCGACGGGCGGGGTGTGCAGCTGCCCGTCGAGCACGACGAAGACGTTGGACCCGGTCCCCTCGCAGAGCCGTCCGACGGTGTTGGCGAAGAGGGCCTCCGAGGCGCCGTGCTCGTGCGCACGGGCGAGCGCCACGACGTTCTCGGCGTACGACGTGGTCTTGAGCCCGACCAGCGCGCCGCGCTCGTTGCGCGTCCAGGGAACGGTGATCACGGCGGTGCTGTGGGGGCGGCGGGTCGCCTCGCCCAGGGCGACGAAGAGGCCCGGACCGGCGTCGCCGCGGTCGGAGCCGAGCGGCGAGACCCCACCGGTGTACGTGATGCGCAGCCGTCCCAGCGGCATCGGGTTGGCGTCGAGGACGGCGGCGCAGGCGCGGCGCACCTCGTCGAGGTCGGGCTCGGCCAGCCCGAGGCCGCGGGCCGAGCGGGCCAGCCGGTCGAGGTGGCGGGTGAGGGCGAAGGGCCTGCCGTCGACGGCCCTGACCGTCTCGAAGACGCCGTCGCCCACGGTCAGCCCGTGGTCGAGCACGGACACCCGGGCCTCGTCGGCGTCCTTCAGTGCGCCGTCGACCCACATCCTCATCACGCGATTCCTCCAGTCGGTTCGTGTTCGTCGGTCGCTTCGTATGCACCCGACGCCACGGCGAGCAGCCGCGACGCCTTGAGTTCGGTCTCGTCCCACTCGCGCTCGGGGTCCGAGCCCCAGGTGATGCCGGCCCCGGTGCCGAACCGGAGAACCGGCGCGCTCCGTGTCCGGTCGATCCAGAAGGTCCGTATGCCGACGGCCAGGGATGCCGTGCGGCGGTCGGCGTCGACCCAGCCGATGCCGCCGCAGTAGGGGCCGCGCGGCGCGGTCTCCAGCTCCTCGATGATGCGCAGGGCGCTGGATTTGGGCGCCCCGGTGACGGAACCGGGCGGGAAGGCGGCCGCGAGGAGTCCGGGCCACCCGGCTCCCTCGGCCAGCTCTCCGCGCACGGCGGAGACGAGGTGGACAAGGCCCGGATGCTTCTCCACCACGCACAGGTCGGGGACCGTGACCGATCCGGTGGCACAGATCCGGCCGAGGTCGTTGCGGACCAGGTCGACGATCATCACGTTCTCGGCGTGGTCCTTGTCCAGGAGGTCGTCCTCGGTCCGCCCGGTGCCCTTGATGGGTCCCGACTCCACGGTGCGCCCGTCCCGGCTCAGGAAGAGTTCGGGGGACGCGGTGGCGATCTCCACGCCGTGCGCGGGCAGCCGGATCGTTCCGGCGTGGGGAGCGGGGTTGCCGCGCGCCAGGAGCGCGGTGAGCGCGTCCACGTCCGCCGCCGGGTCGGGCAGTGCCGCGGTCAGCACCCGGCAGAGGTTGGCCTGGTAGACCTCGCCCGCCGCTATGTACGCGCGGATCCGGCGCACGCCCTCCATGTACGCGGCACGGTCCAGGGACGAGGTCCAGGCGTCGGCGGCGGGTCCGCGCCAGGCCCCGCGCACGGGCGCGGGCACCTCTTCCGTGCGCACGGTGTCGAAGCGCGCGCAGACGAGGCGGCCCTCGAAGTCGGCCGAGACGGCCCAGAAGCCGGACGATTCGAGGGCCGCGGGATCACTGGTCACGTCCCGCAGGCCGGACGCGACGAGACCGCCGAAGCGGGCCATGGGAGCGAGGTCGTGCACGTCGTCGAGTCTAGAACGGCGCATCCGCAGGGCTTCCGGGACGGACGCGCGCCAGCACGCTGCACAAACGCGTTTTTGTACTGGCCCGGGAATCCGCTAGAGTTCAACACGTCGCCGGGACGCGGAAGCGGACCGGGAAAGACAAGCGGACGTAGCTCAGTTGGTAGAGCGCAACCTTGCCAAGGTTGAGGTCGCCAGTTCGAACCTGGTCGTCCGCTCGCAGAAAGGTGGGGGATCCTCCCGAACCCTCACTCGTGGTGGAGTGGCCGAGAGGCGAGGCAACGGCCTGCAAAGCCGTCTACACGGGTTCAAATCCCGTCTCCACCTCCAAGGACGATTAGCTCAGCGGGAGAGCGCTTCCCTGACACGGAAGAGGTCACTGGTTCAATCCCAGTATCGTCCACCGATCCGCAAGGATCCTCGCGCGATTAGCTCAGCGGGAGAGCGCTTCCCTGACACGGAAGAGGTCACTGGTTCAATCCCAGTATCGCGCACGCAGTACACGCAGGTTCACCCTGCGCGATTAGCTCAGCGGGAGAGCGCTTCCCTGACACGGAAGAGGTCACTGGTTCAATCCCAGTATCGCGCACCACCGAAATCCCCGGTCGTCTCGGCGACCGGGGATTTTTTCGTTTCCGCAGCACGTCACGGTCTCCGCGTCACGCCCGTGAACGGCGGGCGGGGCGGGAACGCCCGCGGGCCCGGACGGGTGATGTCCGGGCCCGCGGTGATCCGTCGGCCGGTGTCCCCCACTGGGGAGAATCCGGTGTCCCGCGCGGGAGAACGGTGTCCTTCCCCGCAGGGCGGGGATCAGGACGAGAAGAGCATGCGGCCGAAGCTCTTGTGACGGTAGTGGCCGCCGTGGTGCTGCGGCGCTCCCCAGGCGGGGGCCGGCGCGGCCGGGTACGCCTGCGGGGCGGGCGGCGCGGGCGGAGCCTGCTGCGTCCACTGCGCCTCGATCCGGGTCAGGGTCTCCAGCTCGCCGTAGTCGAGGAAGATCCCCCGGCAGCCGCTGCACTGTTCGATCTGTATGCCGTTGCGGTTGTAGGTGTGCATGGGTGCGTGGCACTTGGGACACTGCATGATTCGACTCTCAACTCCTCGCCGTCGGGTGGCCGCCGCCGGACGGCGTACCCGCCGACGGTCGGTTCAGCCTACGACGTGTGTCCGGCCGCCAACTCGGGAGGGAGGGAGGCGATTCGGGCACAGGCGTCGATCACCGCCCGCTCCACCTCGTCCGGAGCCCGGCCCTCCGCCGCGGACTTGGCATGGGCCAGCGCGGCGGTCTGCACGGTCAGGGCCCGGGCCGGGACGTCCAGTTCGGGCCAGGGGTCGCCCCCGGCGGGTACGGCGGGTCCGCCCGCCGCCCGGTAGGCGTCGAGGAACCGCAGCCAGACGTCGGGCGGCAGCAGCCCGGCCGCGTACCAGGCGGCGGGACGGGCGAGGTCCCAGGCGGGGTCGCCGAGTCCGGCGTCGTCGATGTCGATGAGCGTCCAGGGGCCGTGCGGCACGGGGTGGCGGACGAGTTGTCCGAGGTGCAGATCGCCGTGGCAGAGATGGCGCGCGCGGTGCGCGGGCGGCGGGACCTCGCCGCGGGCCCAGGCGGGCAGTCGCTGCCAGGCCGCGAGTACGGGGGCGGTCGCCGGGTCGTCGGGCCGTGCGGCGCGCATCCGGGCGACGGCGAGCGCCGCCTTGGCGGGTCCCCGCATGGGCGGGAGGGCGAGGGAAGGAGGGGGCGGGGTGCGGTGCAGCGCGGCGAGCAGCGCGGCCGCCTCCCCCCAGGGGGCCGCCCCGGGATCGTCCGGGGCGACGGGCTCACCGTGCGGCCACAGAGTGACGGGGCGGCCGTGGAGAATGGCGGACGCCTCGTCGGGCCGGGGCCGCAGCGGGGCGAGCAGGATGCCGGTCAGCCGCGGGTGGTCCGCGAGGGCGATACGGGCCAGCAGGTCGGGGACGGGCGTGCCGGGGGCGTGGGCCTTGGCCACGACGGGTCCGCTGTGGACCACCGTTCCGTCCGCCCGGTCCGCGAGCGTCTCCGGCGGCGGGCAGGCGCAGGCGGTCCCGGACGGCGGGTGGGCGGCCCGGTGGGCGAGGGCGCCCAGCGCCCGTACGACTGCGGTGGTCACGGTCTCCCCTGGTGGCGGACGGACTCGGGCCGGTCCGTGCGGGGCCCGGTGGTGGACGGATGCGGGCCGGTCCGTCGCACCGTGCCCGGCGACGAGCGTACGCGGCCGGAAAGCACCAGGGCAGCGCGATGCCCGGTCAGCTCCCCAGCTGACCGGACAAACGCTGCCGTCCGCCGCACCCCCGTCCCCACGGGGTTGTTGGCCGGATGTCCCGGTCCGGACCGCTCTTCCGGACCCGGGGCGCCGCTCAGCGCCCCAGCATCACGCCCACGGACGACGCCTGTGTGACCACCGCGTCCCAGCCGCCGAAGACGACCACGAGCAGGGCCGCCAGGGGAAGAACCATCGCCGTCGCCACCAGCGGGTGGCGGTGACCGGACGACGAGCGACGGCGGAAGGAGGCGTGGAGCCTGCTTCCCCGTGCACGGATCATGGTCCGCGTTGCCGTGTCCGCCATGTTTCCTCTCCTGACCGATGCGGGGCGGCGGGCGAGTGACCTCGGGGCACGAGTGCCGCCCACCGCTTGGTCTCAACACTAGGGACGTGGGAGCGGGACGGCGTCATGCCCGCGTACCGAATGCCGGGCATCCCGGAGGAGGAGCCGCGGCCGGTCGTCGTACTCCCCTGGGTGGAGATCGGCCGCCCCGTCCCCCCGGGGATCGTCCCCGAGACGAACCAGGTGGTCCCGGTGACCGGCACCGCGGGCGTGACGTCACTCACTCGTCGCGTCACGGGAACGGCGGACCGCATGTGCGCCGCACGGTCCCCGCGGCCCCGGCGTCAACACCACGTCCCCGCACATCTCTTGATGCCCCGTTCCACACCTCGCAGGAACCGGAGCGCGCCCACACGTCGTCATGGACCGTGCCATGCGCCGGTAAACGATCGACGGGCGAGGGCGCGGCCTCTGAGCGCCCCGGGCGCCGGGTACGTAAGCTGTGCTCGTCAGGCGTACCAGGCAGCGGGGATGGGCAGAAGATGGCGATGATGCGGCTCCGGCGCGAGGACCCGCGTGTCGTCGGCTCGTTCAGGTTGCACCGGCGGCTCGGCGCGGGCGGGATGGGTGTCGTCTACCTCGGTTCGGACCGGCGGGGACAGCGGGTGGCGCTCAAGGTGATCCGGCCGGATCTGGCGGAGGATCAGGAGTTCCGTTCGCGGTTCGCTCGCGAGGTGTCCGCCGCGCGGCGGATCCGCGGGGGCTGCACGGCACGGCTGGTGGCCGCCGATCTGGACGCGGACCGCCCGTGGTTCGCCACGCAGTACGTGCCCGGGCCCTCGCTCCATGACAAGGTGGCCGAGGAGGGTCCGCTGTCGGCGGCCGAGGTGGCCTCGATCGGGGCCGCGCTCTCCGAGGGGCTGGTGGCGGTGCACGAGGCGGGGGTCGTCCACCGCGACCTGAAGCCGTCGAACATCCTCCTCTCCCCCAAGGGCCCCCGGATCATCGACTTCGGGATCGCCTGGGCGACCGGGGCCTCCACGCTCACGCACGTCGGCACAGCCGTCGGGTCACCCGGGTTCCTCGCTCCCGAGCAGGTGCGCGGCGCTGCCGTGACACCCGCGACGGACGTGTTCTCGCTCGGTGCCACGCTGGCGTACGCGGCGACGGCGGACTCGCCCTTCGGACACGGCAGTTCCGAGGTGATGCTGTACCGCGTGGTGCACGAGGAACCGCAGTTGTACGACGTGCACGACGCGCTGGCGCCACTGGTGAGCGCCTGCCTGGCGAAGGACCCTCAGGAACGCCCGAGCACGCTCCAACTCTCCATGCGGCTCAAGGAGATCGCGGCGCGGGAGGCGCAGGGGCTGCACGAGAGCCGCCCTCCGGTGCAGCGTTCGGCGCGGGAGCTGGACCGGTCGACGGGCCGCACCGGGGGCCCGTACACCGAGCAGCGGACCCGGCGGACGGCTCCCCCGGCGCCCCGCCGGCAACAACAGCAGCAGAGGCAGCCGCAGAGCGGCCGGCAGGTGGCGCCGTCGCGTCCCGGGGCGCCGCGCACGGGCGGTTCGCGGCCTCAGCGGTCTCAGCAGGCGCGTGACACCACCCGGTCCGGCAGGCGCCCGCAGAGCGCGCACGGGACGAGCGGCCGTCCGGGCACCCGGCCCGGGACCCGCACGACCTCGACGGGCCGTCGCCCCGCCAACCCGCGGCTGCTGCGCCAGCGCCTCGTCGTCTTCGTCGTGGTGACGCTGCTGGTGGCGCTGGGCATCGCGGTGGCGCAGGGCTGCCAGGGTCCGGCCCGGGGGCTGGGCACGGAACGCACGCAGGTCGAGCCTCAGAGCCTGCCGGGTGGCCTCCGACCGGACGGCCACGCCCAGGCACGCACTCCCCCCATGCCTTGAGGGCCAGGGGGACCCCTCCGGCGTTGCCGAAATACCCTGGTAGCGCCTTCCCCGAGCTCTCGGCTCCGTTCGAGCAGAGGAGACCTCGTCCCAGGACATCCCGGCGCCTTGGAACCGCACACACCATGCCGCGTCCGCTCTCCGGTCGAAGGTCACCCGACAGGCTCTCAGCGGCACGACGGGAACGGGACCGGGAAGACCGACGCGGACGCGAGCGGCATCCGGGGCCCGGGGCTCCGTCAGGGCCGGCCGCGGAGGCTCCGATAGCTGCTCAGGGCTGCGGGCGGCCCGAGGCCACGGCGTAGAACGCGACGGCGGCGGCCGCTCCCACGTTCAGCGAGTCGATGCCGTGCGCCATGGGAATGCGGACCCATCGGTCGGCGGCGACAAGAGCCCGGGTGGACAGTCCCTCGCCCTCGGCGCCGAGCATCAGCGCGACCTTGTCCATCCGGTGCGGGGCCGCCCGGTCGATGCTGTCGGCCTTCTCGTCCGGAGTCAGCGCGAGG
Source organism: Streptomyces sp. NPDC002476 (assembly GCF_042889785.1). Taxonomy (NCBI): domain Bacteria; kingdom Bacillati; phylum Actinomycetota; class Actinomycetes; order Kitasatosporales; family Streptomycetaceae; genus Streptomyces; species Streptomyces sp. NPDC002476. The sequence goes on from NZ_JBIARH010000014.1 coordinate 101,223, forward strand.
AGTTCGAAGCCGGCCTCCCGTACCGTCTCCAGCCCCTTGGGCCAGGTGTCGAGACGGGCGTACGGCACGGAGAAGACCGCGCCCATCGACACCTTGACGGAGCGCCGGTAGAGCGGGTCGGCGCAGTCCGGGGAGAGCAGGACGGCGTCCATGCCGAGGGCGGCGGCGCTGCGGAAGATCGCCCCGATGTTGGTGTGGTCGTTGACGGCTTCCATGACGGCCACCCGGCGGGCCTTCGCCAGCAGTTCCGCGGCGTCCGGCAGCGGCTTGCGCTGCATCGAGGCGAGGGCGCCGCGGTGGACGTGGTAGCCGGTGACCCGTTCGGCGAGTTCGGGGCTGACCGCGTACACCGGGGCGGGAACCTCGTCGATGACATCGCGCATCAGGTCGATCCACTTCGCGGAGAGCAGCATCGACCGCATCTCGTACCCGGCGTGCCGGGCGCGTCGGATCACCTTCTCGCCCTCGGCGATGAAGAGGCCCTCGGCGGGCTCCCGTCTGCGCCGGAGTTCGACGTCGGTGAGTCCGGTGTAGTCGCGCAGGCGGGGGTCGTCGGGGTCGTCGACGGTGATGAGGTCAGCCACGGGTTCGATACTGCCTTGTCCGGTGTGTGGTGCCAACGGCTTGACGGAAGTTCCGTTACCGCCGGTTACTCTGTGCGGGGCGGGAGGTGCGGGTGCCGGTCATTCGGCGCGGGGCGCCGCGGTGTCCGTGCCGACCGCCACGACATCGCCGACGACGATGACGGCCGGAGGGCGTACGTCCTCGGCCGCGGCGCGTTCGGCGACGGTCGCGAGCGTCGCGTCGACCCGGCGCTGGGCGGCGGTGGTGCCCTCCTGGATCAGGGCTACGGGGGTCTCGGGGGCCTTGCCGTGGGCGATGAGGGTACGGGCGATGGCGCCGATCTTGTCGACGGCCATCAGCAGCACGAGCGTGCCGCGCAGCCCGGCGAGGGCCTGCCAGTCGACCAGTGAGCGCGCGTCGTCGGGGGCGACGTGACCGCTCACGACGGTGAACTCGTGGGCGACGCCCCGGTGGGTGACGGGGATTCCCGCCGCACCGGGCACGGAGATGGAGCTGGAGATGCCGGGGACGACCGTGCAGGCGATGCCCTCGGCGGCCAGCGCCAGGGCCTCCTCCATGCCGCGGCCGAACACGAAGGGGTCGCCGCCCTTGAGCCGTACCACGGCCTTGCCGGCCTTGGCGTGCTCGATGAGCGCCTGGTTGATCGCTTCCTGGGCCATGAAGCGGCCGTACGGGATCTTCGCGGCGTCGATCACCTCGACGTGCGGGGGGAGTTCGTCGAGCAGGTCGCGCGGGCCGAGGCGGTCGGCGATGACGACGTCCGCCTCGGCGAGGAGGCGGCGTCCCCGCACCGTGATCAGGTCGGGGTCGCCGGGACCGCCGCCGACCAGGGCGACGCCGGGCGTGCGGGTGCGGTGGTGGGGCGCGGCGATGCTGCCGTCGCGCAGTCCCTCGACGATGGCGTCGCGGACGGCGGCGGAGTGGCGCGGGTCGCGGCCGTGGGTGTCGGTGGTGAGCACGGCGACGGTGACGCCCTCGCCGCGGCCGGTGGCTGGGGTCCAGGCGGTGGCGGCGTCGGCGTCGTCGCTGCGGACGCACCAGACGCGGTGGCGTTCGGCCTCGGCGGAGGCTGCGTCGTTGGCCGCGGTGTCGTCGGAGGCGATCAGGACGTACCAGGCCTCGGCCAGGTCCCCGTCGGCGTACCGGCGGCGCTCCCAGCGGATCTCACCGGCGTCCGCCATGGCCTCGACGGACGGGGTCGCGGTCGGCGAGACGAGGACGATGTCGGCGCCCGCCGCGATGAGCGCGGGGAGGCGGCGCTGGGCGACCTGGCCCCCGCCGACCACGACGACGCGACGCCCGCCGAGCCGCAGTCCGACGGGGTACGCGGGGTGATCGGCGTGGTCTGCGTGCTCGGCCATGGCGGTGCGGGCTCCTCGTGCGGGGTCGGAGTGCGACGGCCGCTGCGGCGGTGGAGCGGCTCTGACGTGGGGTGATGCGGTGTTCGCGGGTGGGTCCACGATACGCGGCGGGCGCGGGCCGGAGTGGTTCGGCGGGAGCCCCGGCACGGACCGGTGGGCCTCCCCGGCACTCGGGGAGGCCCACCGCACTACTTCTCCGTGACGCCTGCCCCGTCGAACGTCGCCACCTCGTGCATCGCGCGGGCCGCGCTCTGCACGATCGGCAGCGCCAGCAGCGCGCCCGTGCCCTCGCCGAGGCGGAGGTCGAGGTCGACGAGCGGGCGCAGCCCCAGCTTGTTGAGCGCGGCGACGTGGCCGGGCTCGGCGCTGCGGTGGCCCGCGATGCAGGCGGCGAGGGCCTCGGGGGCGATCGCCCGGGCGACCAGGGCCGCGGCGCCCGCGCTGACGCCGTCGAGGATGACGGGCGTGCGGAGCGAGGCGCCGCCCAGCAGGAATCCGGCCATCGCCGCGTGTTCGAGTCCGCCGACCGCGGCCAGGACGCCGATCGGGTCGGCCGGGTCGGGCTGGTGGAGCTCCAGCGCGCGGCGGACGACGTCGACCTTGCGGGCGTGCATCTCGTCGTTGATGCCGGTGCCCCGGCCGGTCACCTCGGCCGGGTCCAGGTCCGTGTACACGCAGATCAGCGCGGCCGAAGCGGTGGTGTTGGCGATGCCCATCTCGCCGATCAGCAGGCCCTTGTTGCCCGCCGCGACCAGATCGCGGGCGGTCTCGATGCCGACCTCGACGGCGGCGAGGACCTCTTCGCGGGTGAGGGCGGGGCCGGTCGTGAAGTCGGCCGTTCCGGCACGCACCTTGCGCGGGAGGAGGCCCGGCGTCGCGGGCAGGTCCATGGCCACGCCGACGTCGACCACGCAGACCTCGGCGCCGACCTGCGCCGCGAACGCGTTGCAGACCGCACCCCCGCCGAGGAAGTTGGCGACCATCTGGCCGGTGACCTCCTGCGGCCACGCGGTGACGCCCTGCGCGTGCACCCCGTGGTCGCCCGCGAAGATCGCGACGGCCGCGGGCTCCGGTACCGGCGGCGGGCACACCCGGGAGAGCCCCGACAACTGCGCGGAGATGATCTCCAGCATGCCGAGCGCGCCGGCGGGCTTGGTCATCCGCTTCTGGCGCTCCCACGCCTCGCCGAGCGCCTTGGCGTCCAGCGGGCGGATGTTGGAGATGGTCTCCTGGAGCAGGTCGTGCGGTTCCTCGCCGGGCAGGGCACGGCGGCCGTACGTCTCCTCGTGGACCACCCAGGACAGCGGGCGGCGCTTGGACCAGCCCGCCTGCATCAGCTCCGGCTCCTCGGGGAACTCGTCGACGTATCCGACGCACAGATACGCGACGACTTCCAGGTGCTCGGGCAGGCCCAGGGCACGGACCATCTCGCGCTCGTCGAAGAAGCTGACCCACCCGACGCCGAGGCCCTCGGCGCGGGCGGCGAGCCACAGGTTCTCGACGGCGAGCGCCGACGAGTACGGGGCCATCTGCGGCTGGGTGTGCCGTCCGAGGGTGTGCCGGCCGCCGCGGGTGGGGTCGGCGGTGACGACGATGTTGACCGGGGTGTCGAGGATGGCCTCGATCTTGAGTTCCTTGAACTGCTTGGCCCGGCCCTTGGGCAACGACTTGGCGTAGGCGTCGCGCTGACGCTGTGCCAGTTCGTGCATGGAACGGCGGGTCTCCGCCGAGCGGATGACGACGAAGTCCCAGGGCTGCGAGTGGCCGACACTGGGCGCGGTGTGCGCGGCTTCGAGGACGCGCAGCAGCACCTCGTGCGGGATCGGGTCGCTGCGGAAGCCGTTGCGGATGTCGCGGCGCTCGCGCATGACGCGGAGCACGGCCTCGCGCTCGGCGTCGTCGTACCCGGGCGCGGGCGGAGTGGCGGGGGCCCCGGTCCCGTCGGGCGCGGGCGCCTCGGGGGCCTCCGCCTCCTGCACGGGGGCCTGTGTCTCCTGCACGGAAAGCTGCGGCACCGTCGGGGGCCCGGTGTGGCCCTCCGGTCCCGGCTGCGGTTCGACGGCCGGGAGGGCCTGCGCGGGGGCGGTCTCCGCGGGCGTCGAAGCGTCCGGGGTCGCGACGGCCTCCGGGACCGCTTCGGGGGCCTCCGCGACCGGCTCGGGGGCCTCCGGGACCGCTTCGGGCTCCGGGACGACGGCCGACGGCGCCTCGGCGACGGCCTCGGCCACCGGGACGGGGGCCGGTGCGACGGGCTGCTCGGGGCTCTGCTCGGCGGCCTGCGCGGAGGCGTCCTCGGCCGGTACGGCGTTCTCGACGGCCTGGGGCGCTTCGGGAGCCTGCGCGGGCTGGGGTACCTGGGGCGCTTCGGGAGCCTGCGCGGCTTCGGCGGCGGCCGCGTCCTCGGTGGTCGCGGGCTCCACGGCCTCGGCCGGGACCGGCTCGACGGCGATCGCCGCGTCCTCGGGCTGCGCCGCCACGGCCTCCTCGGCGACGGGAGCCGGTGCCTGGTCCGCCGGTACCGGGACCTGGTCGGGTGCGGCGCCCGCGACGGCCTCGGTGGCGGGCCCGGCCTCCGCGTGCTCCGGTACGGCGACGGCTCCGACGGCTCCGACGGCCTCGGCCGCATCGGCCACAGGCTCGGGCTCGGGCTCGGGCAACTCGATCACGGCGTCCGGCGTCGTGTCCGACGGCGCCTCCGCCTCCGCCGGCGCGACGGTCCCGGCATCCGGCGCACCGGCAACCGCGTCGTCGACCGGCGCGGCGGCGCCCACCGGCTCCTCGGCGGGAGCGTCGACCGGTGCCCCGGCGGGGTCCGGGGCCGCCTCGGCCACCGGAACGTTCGCGGGTTCCGGGGCGCTCACGGCCTCCGGTGCGACGACCTGCTCCAGGGGTGCCGCCACGGGCACCGCTTCCGCGGCGGGCTCGGCGACCGGTTCCACGACCTGTTCGACGGCGGCCTCCGGGACCACCGCACCCGGAGCAGCGGCCTCCGCGACCGGCGCTTCAGGGGCCTCTGGAGGAGCCACCGCTTCCGGGACGACGGCCCCCGCGGCGGCGGACTCCCCGCCCGGCACTTCCGGAGCGACGTCTTCCGCCACCACCGGGGCGGCGGCCTGCTGAGGCGCCTGAGGCGCCGGGGCCGACCACGGGCTGCCGCCCTGAGGCAGGATCTGGCCCAGCTGCGGGCCGGGCAGCACCGACGCGTCACCCGGCGTCCGGAGGTACTCGGGGCCACCGGTGGGCAGTCCGGCCTGCGGCGCGACGGCCGCGGGCTGCGCCTGCGGCTGGGCCTGCACCTGAGGCTGGGCCTGGGCCTGGGGCTGAAGCCGGGGCTGAGGCTGGGCCTGGGGCGCACCCGCCGGGCCGCGGTCGGCGAGCGAACGGACCACGCCGCCGGTCGGCGTCCCGCCGTAGGACGGTCCGTCCGCCGCGACGGGACCGCGGTGCAGTGGCCGACGCGGCGCGGCCTTGGGCTGGGGCGACGCCCCGGGGGCCGGGGTGGGCGCGGGAATGCGGGCACCCCCGGGCTCGGCGGAACCGGAGTCCTGGTCACCAGTCCCCTGCGTGTGCGTACCGCGCAGCGGCTCGGCCGCCGTCCGCTGTCCGGCGTCCGCGTCCGGGACCTGCGCGGGTACCGTCAGCGGCGCCTGGACGGGCTGCTGCGCCGGGGCGGGTTCCTGAACCGGCACGGGCCCCTGCGGTCGCAACGACGACTCGTCGGACGCCTGGGCCTGCACCGCCTGCGCCGTGTGGCCGCCCTGCGCGGGCACGGAGGCGTGCGCGGCGGCTTCGGGGTACTGGCCGGGGGCCGGGACCGGCTGCGGGTCGCTCCAGGCGCCCTGGGGGCTCGGCATGAGCAGGAGGTCGTCGTCCTCGGGCACGTAGTCGGAGGGGGCGAGGCAGGCGTAGTCGGCCGGGGCGGCGACGCCCGGCTGCTCCACCGTGCCGGCGTTCCCCGGCAGTCCCTCACCCGGGATCTGGCCGGTGTCACTCATGCGTACCCCTCGCCCATCGTCAGTGCTAGTTCGGCCCTTCGTCCGGGACGCCCGACCACGCCGCGCCGATGCTCGTCGATGAGAACGAGCGGGCGCGCCGCACGGCACGAGAGAGTCGCGGACATACCGCATTCTCCCGGTCGTTCGCCACCGCGGCAGCTCATTTCGCCACGGCCCGTTGTGGACTGCGCCACGTCGCGCGTCCCCCGGTTCTGCCGTACCACAACGGGGACCAAAACGGTCCCCTTTTCCGGACATTGACGAACGAAGCGACGAACGCCCAGCCGCGGTGCAACGATCGGCCAGCCTACCCCGCGCTCCGTGCCGACCTGGTCAGGGGGCGAGGTCCGAACGGACCGCCGAGAGCAGGAAGACGACCGAGCGTTCGCGCTCCGACCAGGCCGATGTGTCGAGTTCGACGGACTGGAGGAGCGAGCACCGGACGGCGTATCCGTGCCCGGTGAGTGCCGCGCCGAGCGTCTCGGCCTCGTCGCGTGTCGACGCGTGGGTCACGATCCGCTCCGGCCGCCGCTCGGTGACGGCGGTGACGACGGCGGCGCCGCCTCCCCCGATCCGTACGACGTCGGGCTCCGGCAGCCGCTCCAGCACCTGCGGGGCCCGGCCCTCGACGACCTGGATCTGTACCCCGAACACCCGGGCGGCGGCAGCCGTACGGGCGCAGGCGGCGGGGTCGCTGTCGACCGCGAGCACGGCGGCCCCGAAACGCGCGGCCTCCACGGCCAGGGCCCCGCCGCCGGAGCCGATGTCCCACAGCAGATCCCCGGTGCGGGGGCCCAGCAGGGCCAGTTGGGCGGCGCGCAGTTCCGGGGACTCGCCCTCGCCGCCCGTGCCCCGGGGGTCGGGCGGGTACATCTCGGGGGGCAGCGCCCAGCCGCGTACGCCGCGCGGCCCGCCAGGGTCGTGGCCGGCGATCCAGGCGCCGGCGGCCTGCGGTTCGGAGCCGCCGCCGATGACGATCACCACGTTGGGGTCGCGCCAGACGTGGTCGGCGGCGCGCTCCGAGGTGACGACGCTGACCTGTTCGCGCGCGGTGCCGAGTTCCTCGCAGACGACGAAGGTGCGGTGGACTCCTTCGAGGAGCAGGGCGAGTTCGGCGGGGCCCGCGCCGGGCGAGGTGAGGACGGCGACCTTGTGGTGGGCGCGGCAGACGTTGACGGCGCGGCGCAGGGTGCGGGGGTGGGCGACGACGATCCGGGCGTCCTCCCACGGCATTCCGGCGCGGGCGAACGCGGTGGCGACGGACGACACCGCGGGCACCACCTCGACTTCGAGCCCGTGCACGGGCGCGCGGAGGTTGCGTACGACTCCGAAGAAGCCGGGGTCGCCGTCGGCGAGGACGACGGCGCTGCCGCGGTGTCCGGCGATGCGGCGGGCCGCCAGGTCGATGGAGCCCAGGCGGATGCGTTCGGCGTGCGCGGGCACTTCGGGCAGGGCGAGGTGGTGGGCGGCTCCGGCGACGAGCGTGGCGGCCGAGAGGGCGGCCGTGGCCGCTCCGGTCAGGGGCGACCCGTCCCAGCCGATCACGGTGACCCGATCGGCCATCTGTCGTCAGTCTCCTGGAGTTGTCGCAGGTCAAAAGTGCCTGAAAGGGGTACGAGAGGGAGAGTACCCGGTCGGTGGCGGTGCGGGCCCGCGCCCCGGGGAAGGGTCAGTGCCAGTCGCCGCGGGCGCCGTAGCCGCCCGCGTCGGCGAGTTGCTCGGCGACGCCGTCGAGGTCCTCGGGCAGCAGGCCCCACACGATCAGGTCGGTCCTGATGTCGGTCCAGCCGCCGTCCTCCGTCCGGGTGCGGGCTATACGGGCGTTGCGCAGGACTCCCTCGCTGATGCAGCCGAGTTTCTGGGCGACCTGCTGGGCGGCGGTGTCTCCGGCGGGGGTGCGCAGTTCCATGCGTTCGAAGCCCTGGTCGCGGAAGAGCCACTGGGCGAGCGCGAGTACGGCTTCGGTGGCGTATCCCTCGCCGCGCGCCCAGGGGGCGGTGATGTACGTGGCCTCGGTGGCGAGGGTGCGCCAGTCGGTGCGGTGCAGGCGGACCGAGCCGACGAGCCGTTGGGTGAGGAACTCGGTGACGGCGAGCACGATGCCGTCACCGGTGGTGCGCTGCGCGGGGGCGATCCGGCGCACCCAGCGCTCGGCGTCGACCCGCCCGAAGGGGTGGGGGGCGTCGATCCAGGCGGTGACCAGCTCGTCGTTCATCATCTCGATGTACGCGGGGACGTCCACCATGTCGAACGGGCGCAGCACCAACCGGTCCGTGCTGATGGAGATGTCCGGGAAGGTGGAAGTCATGCGCCGCTCCATGCCGAAGACCGTGTAAAGGCACAGCATGGCGCATCGGGCGGGCGTCGCGCATGGGCGGGTCGGTACGACGGAGCCCCGCGCGCCCCGTGGGCCGGGGTGCGCGAGGCTCGTCCGGCCGGTGCGGCGGCCGGGTGCGCGAGGGTCAGGAGGAGGTGCCGAAGGCCGGGACGATCGCGCCCTTGTAGGTGTCCTCGATGTACTTCTTGACCTCGTCGGAGTGCAGGAGCTCGACGAGCTTCCGGACGCGCGGGTCCTTCTCGTTGCCCTGCTTCACGACGACGATGTTGGCGTACGGGTTGCCGTCGGCCTTCTCCTGCACCAGGGCGTCCTTGGTGGGGTCGAGCTTGGCCCCGATCGCGAAGTTGCTGTTGATGACGGCGGCGTCGACGTCGTTCAGGGCGCGGGGCACGGTCGCGGCCTCCAGCTCCTTGAACGACAGGCCCTTCTTGTCGGTGATGTCCCCGAGATCGGCGTCGGTTCCGACGCCCGCCTTCAGCTTGATCAGGCCGTTGTCGGCGAGGAGGTGGAGGGCGCGGCCCTCGTTGGTGGTGTCGTTGGGCACCGCGATGGTCTGGCCGGGCTTGATCTCGGCGATCGACTCGACCTTCTTGGAGTAGACGCCGAGGGGCTCCAGGTGGACGGTGGCGACGGAGACCAGGTGGGTGTCGTTCTTCTTGTTGAAGTCGTCGAGGTAGGGCCTGTGCTGGAAGAAGTTGACGTCGACCTGGCCGTTCTCGGTGGCGGTGTTCGGCAGGACGTAGTCGGTGAACTCCTTGACCTCCAGCTTGATGCCCTCCTTGGCCGCCAGGTTCTTCTCGACGAAGTTCAGGATGTCGGCGTGCGGGGTCGGGGAGGCGCCGATGACGAGTGCCTTGGAGGTGTCCGCCTTGGCGCCGTCCGTCCTGGACGCGGGGTCGGAGTCCGTGCCGCAGGCGGTGAGGCCGAGGGCCAGGGCGGCGGTGGCGGCGGCAGCCGCGGTGATCCTGATGTTCTTGCGCACGAAAAGTGCCTCTTTCCGGTGATGAGGGTGATGCGCCCGGACAAGGAGTTCGGGCTTGCGGGGAAGGGAGGTCTCGGGTGGCGGCGCGTCAGGTGGTGGCGCGTCCGCGGCGGGCCAGCAGCCGTACCACCAGGTCGCCGATCAACTGGATCACGCTCACGATGACGACGAGCAGCACGACGGTGGCGAGCATGAACTGGTTGTCGAAGCGTTGGTATCCGTAGGTCACGGCCTTGGAGCCGAGCCCTTCGCCACCGACCGCGCCGGCCATCGCGGAGTAGCCGACGAGCACGATGACGGTGGTGGTGACGCCGGAGACGAGCGAGGGCAGCGCCTGCGGCAGCAGCACCTTGCGCACGATCGTCGGGATGGATCCGCCCATCGACTGGACGGCCTCGACGAGTCCGTGGTCGACCTCCCGGACGGCGGTCTCGACGAGCCGCGCGAAGAACGGGACGGCGCCGACGCTGAGCGGCACGATCATCGCGGTGGGGCCGATGAAGGTGCCGACGACCCAGGTGGTGAAGGGGATCAGGGCGATCAGCAGGATCATGAACGGCAGCGAGCGGCCGATGTTCACGATCACCCCGACGACCTTGTTGACCACGGCGTTCTGGAGCAGTCCGCCCTTGTCCGTCAGGACGAGCAGGATGCCGAGCGGCAGTCCGACGAGGACGGTGACGACAGTGGACCAGAGCACCATGTAGAGGGTGTCGACGGTCCCCTGGGCCAGCAACGGCTGCATGTCCGACCAGGTCACTTCGCCACCTCCTTGGTGAACGGTGCGGGGGTGCCCCCGGCGGTTGTCCCAGCGGCGGTCCCGGCGCCGTCGGTCACGACCTCGGCCTGGAGTCCCTGTTCGCGCAGGAAGCCGATCGGGACGACGTTCTCGTCGAAGCCGCCGGGCAGTTCGATGCGCATCCGGCCGATCTGCCTGCCGCCGACGGTGTCCATCGCGGCGCCCAGGATCGAGATGTCGATGTTGTACGTGCGGGAGAGCTGGGAGATCACCGGCTGGGTGGCGGCCTCGCCGTGGAAGGTGACGTCGACGACCGTGCGGTCGGGGCCGGAGGGCGTACCGCCGACGGGGAAGAGTTCGCGGGCCAGCTCGGAGCCGGGGGTGGCCAGCAGTTCGGAGACGGTGCCGGACTCGACGACGCGCCCCTTGCGCATCAGTGCGGCGGAGTCGCAGACCGTCTTGACGACGTCCATCTCGTGCGTGATGAGCAGCACGGTCAGGCCGAGTTGCTGGTTGAGGTCGCGCAGCAGCTGGAGGATGGAGCGGGTGGTCTCGGGGTCGAGCGCCGACGTGGCCTCGTCGGAGAGCAGCACCTTGGGGTCCCCGGCGAGGGCGCGGGCGATGCCGACGCGCTGCTTCTGGCCTCCGGAGAGCTGGCCGGGGTACGCCCTGGCCTTGTCGGCGAGGCCGACCAGGCCGAGGAGTTCGAGGGCCTTGCGGGACCGGTCCCTGGCGCCGACGCCGAGGATTTCCAGCGGCAGTTCGACGTTGGCCTGGACGGTGCGGGAGGCCAGCAGGTTGAAGTGCTGGAAGACCATGCCGATGCGGCTGCGCGCCTCGCGCAGCCCCTTCCCGGCCCGCCGTCCCCGGCCGGCGAGGGCGGTGAGGTCCTGTCCGGCCACGGTCACGGTGCCCGATGTGGGGCGTTCCAGGAGGTTGACGCAGCGGATGAGGGACGACTTACCGGCGCCGCTCTGCCCGATGACGCCGTACACCTCTCCCTCGCGGACGTGCAGGTCGACGCCGTCCAGCGCGGTGACCTCACGGCCGCGCGCCTGATAGACCTTCGTGAGGCCCGTAGTGGTGATCACAGGGTTTCCGTCACTGTCGAGTGCGCGGCGCGATGTCCGCCGGGCACGGGGCATTCGTCTGATGAGACCTGTTCGGACGTTCCGAGCGGGGCCGGGCAGGGCCGCGAGGCATGTGATGGCCGGGGCGGCGGTGCACGGAAGGGCTCGTTCCGCTGGGTGCGGACGGCGCGGGCTCGGTCTCGCTTCGGGGCGCGAGGATCGGGCGGGGGCCCTCAGAAGGTGCGCATTCGACACATACGACGAGCACCGGGCGTCATGTTCGCCTCGGTCGCAAACGTGCGGCTGCTCGTCGTGGTCATGTCCCAAGTAAAACAGATGTCAGATTCCGCCCGGCCGGCGCGTCCGGATGGCGGACAGCCGTGGACACTCGGGCCGACCCGCTCCCGCGCCCACCACGATTCCTGCTACCGGGGATGTGACCTGCACAAATGCGGCCGGGCAGGTGTTGTCTCCGCCACGAACCGCAGGCCCGTCGGCGGCACGCGCTGTGGTCAAGGCCACGATCCGGGGCGAGGGCCGCCGTCGCGGTCCGTACGTCCGGCGGGCGCGGGCGGGACGCCTCGGTCCGGTTCGCGTCGGACCGGTGGGCGTCGGACGGGGGCGCACGCGGGGCGTCGGCTCCCCCGTAATACGCTCGCTTCATGCTTGACGCCCTGACGATCGCGGTCGCCGTGTCCGCGCTCGCCCTCGCCGCCTGGTGCGGACTGGCCGCATACCGGGACCAGCCGACCAAGGACTGGCACTTCATCGGGATGGCCGTGGTCCTGCTGCTGGCACTGGCCCAGTTGGTGGTGGGCATCGTGCGGCTGGCCCGCGGCGAGCGGCCGGAGCAGGGTACGGCGATCTTCGTCGCCTATCTGGCCGGGGCCTTCCTCGCCGTGCCCGCGGCCGGTTTCCTGTCGCTCAGCGAGCGGACCCGCTGGGGTTCGGTGACGGTGTCGGCGGGAGCGGTCGTGCTGGCCGTGCTCGAAGTACGGCTCTACGACATCTGGGGAAACTGAACGTGGACATGTGGGGAAACCGACCGTGACCGACACCGACCGCACCCCCGCGACGGACTCCGGCGAGCAGCGGCCCTTCGACCTCGGCACCGGTCCCGGCCGGGTGCTGCTCTGGTTCTACGGGGTCTTCACCGTCGCGGCGGCGTCCCGTTCGATCGTGCAGATGATCCTGGACTTCGACAGGGCGCCGCTCGCCTATGTGCTGTCGGCCTGTGCCGCCGTCGTCTACGGGTTCATCACGTACTCGCTGGCGCGCGGCGGCGAGCGGGCGCGCAGGTCGGCGCTGGTGTGCTGCGCCGCCGAGCTGCTGGGCGTGCTGATCGTCGGGACCTGGACGATGGTGGCGCCCTCGGCGTTCCCGGACGCCACCGTCTGGTCCGACTTCGGGATGGGCTACCTGTTCATCCCGGTGATCCTGCCGGTGACCGGAATCATCTGGCTGCGCCGCGCGAAGAGCGCGTGAGCGCGGGGGCGCGCCGGGCGGAACCGGTGCGCACCGAACCGGCCCCCGTACCCCGGCGCGCCCTTGCCCGTTCGCCCCGTGCCCGGTGTCTACGCGCTGGCCACGTACACGGGAGTGGTCGCGTCCTTCTCCAGCAGGACCATCCGGACGCCGTCCCGTCCGGTCTCGTTGCCCACCGCGGCGTATCCCGCGCGCTGGTACAGCCGGAGGTTGTTCTCGCTGCGATGCCCGGTGCACAGCCGGAAGCGGGTGGCCGACCGCTCGTCGACGAGTCCCGATTCGGCCGCCCGCAGCAGCCGGGCGCCGAGCCCGTGTCCCCGGAGCCGGGGGTGGACGCAGAGCCGGCCGATCCGGCCGGTGCCGTCCTCGTCGGTGAAGCCGCGGACCGAACCGACCACCTCGTCCCCCAGGCGCGCCACGCACACCAGCTGCGTGGCGATCTCGGCGCGTACCGAGTCGAGCGTCTGGACGAGCGGATCGATGCGGTAGTTGCCGTACAGCTCGGCCTCGCCCTGGAAACAGAGGTACTGAAGTTTCAGGATCTCTTCGGCGTCCTGTGCCGTCGCCGCCGAGATGATCACGCTCATGCCCATGTGCGCATGCCTCCGCCCACCTGATCCACCGGTTGTCCCACGCTCCCTTCCCCGGGGGCCGGGAGCGACAACCTCCGCCGCGAGCATTCTGCGCAGACATCCAAGGCATCGGGAACGGATAGGGCCCAAACTCCCCTGTGACATACCCAACTTCCCTGCGATTTCCCGGTAGGTGGGGTCGTCGGGGGCGAGCAGCGCCGCCAGCAGCCGGGTGCACCGGCCGGGCAGCCGCCCGATCGCGGCACGCAGGGCCCGGCGTTCCTCGGCGTCGAGGGCGGCCCGTTCGGGTCCTTCGGACGGATCCGCGAAGGACGCGTCGCGGTAGGGGTGTTCGCGCCGGGCGGTGCGTCGGGCCCGGCGGGCCTCCGCCCGCACGGTCTCGCGCACCCACCGGCCGGTGTCGGCCGGTGGCCGGCCCCGCGCGAGCCGTTCCAGCAGCCGCAGCCAGACGGCCTGTTCGAGGTCGGCGGGTTCGATCGCGGCCCCGGTCGCAGAGGTGGTGGCCTCCGCCGCGGCCTCGGCGTGCACCAGTGGACGGAGGGCGTGGACGACGGCCGCGGAAGTGGCGGTGCTCGCCGCGGGGGCGGGATCTGGAAGGGTCATGCCCAACCAACTCCCCCGCCCCGGCAACCGGTCGCCCGGTCCGGCGGTCACCACCCGACCGGGGCATTCCCCGGCCGGGTGGTGACGACGTCCCGCGTACGGGCCGGTGTCACCTCGCGGTGAAGTCCGCCGCGGCGAGAAGGGCGGTGTCCGGGTTGTCGGAGAAGATGCCGTCGATCCCCGTCTCGAAGTACGCCCGGAAGGCGCCGAACGCGTCACCGTACGCGGCGGGGTCCGTGCCGCGCCGGAAGCCGGCCGGCAGGAAGGAGTTCTCGTTGCGCATGGTGTACGGGTGGAGCACCAGGCCACGGGCGTGCGCGTCCCGCACCAGGGTGGTCGGCTCGGTGAGCCGCCCGGAGGCGTCCTTGGGGATGATCAGGTCCAGGGTGGGCCCTATGCCCTGGGCAAAGGAGGCGATCCACTTCAGCCCCTCGGGCTTCACCAGGTCGGCGACGGTGCGCGGGTCGTCCGACGCGACGAAGTCCCAGGGCCGCTCGGACGGCCCGGAGAGCAGGACGACGCCCGGCGTGGCGACAAGCCGGGAGAGCCGCTGGATGCTGCTGGGCTCGAAGGACTGGAGGATGAGCGGCGCGTTGCGGCGGTGGCGGTTGTAGCGGCGCAGCAGCTTGGCGAGGGGCTCCTCCAGGCCGAGGCCCAGACCGCGGAAGTAGGTGGGGTGCTTGGTCTCGACGTACAGCCAGACCGGCTTTCCGCGCCGGCGGCCCTCGCGGTCGGCCCAGCGCAGGACCTCCTCGAAGGTGGGGACCTCCCAGCGGCCGTCGTAGAGCGTGTTCTTCTGACGGGTGCCGGGGATGCGCTCCTTGGCCCGCAGCGTCTTCAGTTCGGCGAGGGTGAAGTCCTCGGTGAACCAGCCGGTGAGCGAGACCCCGTCGACCTTCTTGGTGGTCCGGCGGCTCGCGAACTCGGGGTGCGCGGCGACATCGGTGGTGGCGGTGATGTCGTTCTCGTGACGGCAGACGAGATGGCCGTCCTTGGTCGGCACCAGGTCCTGCTCGATGACGTGCGCCCCCATGTCGAGCGCGAGCTGGTAGGAGCCCAGGGTGTGCTCGGGCCGGTAGCCGCTGGCGCCCCGGTGCCCGATGACGGTGGGCACCGGCAGGTCGAGGCGGAAGCCGTGTCCGGTGCCCGGCCGGCCCGCCCGTTCGGCGGCGTCGCGGCCGGTCGTGCCGGCGGCCTCGGCCGTTCCGCCGGCGAGTCCGAGGGCGGCCGTGCCCAGGACGGCGGCCCCTGCCCCCAGCATCGTTCTGCGGCCGGGACCCGCCTGCGCGCGCTCTGTCATGAATGCTCCTCGCGTGTGATGTCTCGCACCTGTCGGGCGCGGGCCGAGCGTAGGCAGTCGTACCGTCGAGGGAGCGGCAGCCGGACGAACTTGGCGCAAACACGTGTCAACGTCCGGTATCCGTTGGATGAACCCGACGTGCGGTCGGCGGGTACCCGCGAGTATCGTCCTCACCTGCATGGACCGTCACGATCCCGCGCCCCGGCCGGCCCGGCCGCTACACCGGAGGAACCGTTGTCCCGACTCGCGCTCATCAAGGCAGTGCTCGGACCGTTGTTGCGCCTGATGTTCCGCCCCCAGGTGGAGGGCGCGGAGAACATCCCCGGGGACGGTCCGGTGATCCTCGCGGGCAACCACCTGACGTTCATCGACTCCATGATCATGCCGATCTGCTGCGACCGGCCGGTGTTCTACATCGGCAAGGACGAGTACGTGAAGGGCAAGGGGCTCAAGGGCCGCGCGATGGCCTGGTTCTTCACGGGCTGCGGCATGATCCCGGTGGACCGGGACGGCGGCCGGGGCGGTGTCGCGGCGCTGATGACGGGCCGTCGGGTGCTGGAGGAGGGCAAGGCGTTCGCCATCTACCCCGAGGGCACCCGGTCCCCCGACGGCCGGCTCTACCGGGGCCGTACCGGCATCGCTCGGCTGACGCTGATGACGGGCGCGCCCGTGGTGCCGTTCGCGGTGATCGGCACGGACAAGCTGCAGCCCACCGGCGCCGGTCTGCCGCGTCCCGGGAAGGTGAGGGTCCGTTTCGGCGAGCCGATGGAGTTCTCCCGCTACGAGGGCATGGACCGGGACCGCTATGTGCTGCGGGCGGTGACCGATTCCGTGATGGCCGAGGTGATGCGGCTGTCCGGTCAGGAGTACGTCGACATGTACGCAACGAAGGCCAAGGCGGCGTGAGCTGACGCACGGCAGGGCGAAGGGGGCCGTACCCGGCGCGGGTACGGCCCCCTTCCGTGTGCGCACCGCTTTCGTCTGCGCACCGCCCGGTTTTCGGGTGCGTGCCGCCCGGTTTTCGGGTGCGTGCCGCCCGGTTTTCGGGTGCGTGCCGCCCGGTTTTCGGGTGCGTGCCGCCGGTGCGCCCGACGCTCCTGCTGCGCGGGCGGACGGCGGGCCGCTGCTCGGGCAGGACCGGAGCGGTGAGCCGCCGCGCGGGGCGGCCGGGACCGTGGGCGGCTACTCGGGCACGATGCCCTCCGCCAGCTTCTGGCCGCGCAGCAGGAACCAGGCCGCGACGGCGGTCGCCAGCAGGACCGCCGCGCCCGCGCCCGCCGCCAGCCGCAGCCCCTCGACGAACGCCTCCTGCCCCGCGGCGACCAGTGCGTCGGCCTGCGACGCCGGAAGGCCGTGGGCCGCTTCGACGGCCCCGCCCAGTGAGTCGTGGGCGGCTGCCGCGGCGGCGGCCGGGATGCCCTCCGGGGTGACGAATTCCTGGTAGACGCCGGTGACGACGGAGCCGAGCAGGGCGATGCCGAGGGCCGCGCCGAGTTCGTACGCCGTCTCGGAGACCGCGCCCGCGGCGCCCGCCTGCTCCTTCGGGACGCTGGAGAGGATCACGTCCGCGGTGACGGTGAAGGCGAACCCCGCGCCGAGGCCGACGACCAGCAGCACGGCGCCGATCAGCGGATAGCCGGTCTCCTTGTGGATCGTGGTGACCGCGGCGAGCGCCAGCCCGATCGCGCCGAGACCGCCGGACACCACCGAGCGCACCGAGTAGTGGCGGGCCACCCGCCCGGCGACCAGACCCGCGGCGACGGCCCCGACGGTCGCGGGCAGTTCGGCGAGTCCCGCCTCCAGCGGTCGGCGGCCCTGCACCAGTTGCAGGAACTGGGACAGGAAGAAGACCAGACCGGACAGGCCGAGGATGGTCAACAGGTCCGCGAGGACCGCTCCGGAGAAGCCGCGGTGGTGGAAGAGGCGCATGTCCAGCAGGGGCGCGGGAAGCGTGAGCTGCCTGCGTACGAACCAGCCGAGCGCGGCCAGACCGCCGAGACCGGCGACGGACGCACCCCAGCCCACCCCGTGCGCGGCCATCTCCTTGATGGCGTACACGACACCGATCATGCCGAGGAACGACAGCGCCACACTGCCCAGGTCCCAGGGTCCCGGGGCCGGGTTCTTCGATTCGGGGATCATCCTGGCGCCGACGACGACCAGGACGGCCATGACGGGCAGGTTGATCAGGAAGACCGAGCCCCACCAGAAGTGCTCCAGGAGGAACCCGCCGACGACGGGACCGACCGCCGCGCCCGCCGAGGCCATGGCTCCCCAGATGCCGATGGCGAGACTGCGCTCGCGCGGATCATGGAAGAGGTTGCGGATCAGGGCGAGCGTGGACGGCATCAGAGTGGCGCCCGCGACCCCGAGCAGCGCCCTGGCCGCGATCATCATCTCGGGGCTGCTCGCGTACGCGTTGAGCACGGAGACCGCGCCGAACGCGATCGCCCCGCACAGCAGCAGCTTCTTGCGGCCGATGCGGTCGCCGAGGCTCCCCATGGAGACCAGGAGACCGGCGATGACGAAGGAGTAGACGTCGCCGATCCAGAGCAGCTGCGTGCCGGACGGCTTGAGGTCCTCGGTGAGGAACGGGGTGGCGAGAGCGAGGACGGTGGCGTCGACGGCCACGAGCAGCACCGCCAGGACGAGGACGGCCAGGGCGATCCACCGCCCCGGCCTCCGCAGTTCCCGAGGGGCTTGCACGTGCTGGTCGAGTGCACTCATCGTTCCACGCTCCGACGCGCGCCGCCGAGCAGCAACTCGACGATCATGTACTGGAAGTCCTGCCCGGCGATCCGGCCCGCCTGAACGGCCCAGGCCCCGGCGGAGACGAGGCCGTAAAGGGTCTCGGTCAGCCAGGCGGGGGTGAGGTCGATCCGGAACTCGCCGCGTTCCTGGCCGCGCCGGAAGAAGGCGGCGACCCGGGCGTCCAGCCGGCTCCAGCCCTCATTCAGCTCGTCGCCCTCGAAGAGCTGGTTCTCCGTGACGAGGAAGGACAGCAGCCCGGCACTCGGCTCGACGGCCGCGACCAGCCGCCGCAGCGCCTCCTCGGATGTCCCCTCGTCCAGCGCGGCGGCGTCGAGCGCGGCCTCGACTTCCCGGATGCCCAGGTCTTCCAACGCCCTGACCAGGGCATCCCGTCCCGCGAAGTGCCGGTGCAGGGTGGCGCGCCCGATTCCCGCGGCCCGGGCGACCTCGTCCATGGTGGCGGTCGATTTTCGGGTCAGCAGGACGGCGGCGCTGCGGAGCACCTGTTCACGGTCGAGACTCATGAGACGACGATAAACCATATGAGACAAAAATGTCTCACCGAAGATCGTCGTCCGTACCGAGGA
The DNA here is from genome assembly GCF_042889785.1 of Streptomyces sp. NPDC002476. Taxonomy (NCBI): domain Bacteria; kingdom Bacillati; phylum Actinomycetota; class Actinomycetes; order Kitasatosporales; family Streptomycetaceae; genus Streptomyces; species Streptomyces sp. NPDC002476. The sequence continues at coordinate 119,612 of NZ_JBIARH010000014.1, forward strand.
GCCTGGCACCCGTACCGGGAGACCTGTCGCCTCGCGCGGTACGGGGCCGTCGTCCGCCGCGGCGGACGAAAGAGGACCATGTCGGTATGAAGCCGCTGCTGCTGATCGACATCGACGGTCCGCTCAACCCGTACGCGGCACTCATGAACCGCCGTGCCCCGGACGGCTACACGCTGCACTGGACGCGGCCGACGGGCTGGGAGTTCGGACCGCCGCTGCCCGTCCTGCTCAACCCGGAGCACGGGCGGGCGCTGCTCGGCCTCGCCGGGCGCTACGAGCTGGTCTGGGCGACGACCTGGATGGACGAGGCCAACGCGTGGATCGGGCCGCGTCTGGGGCTGCCCCGGCTGCCGTACATCGACTGGCCGTCGCTTCCCGTCGCCGCTCCCGAGGACACGTACTGGAAGACGCCGTACATCGTGGCGTACGCGGCCGGCCGGCCGTTCGCCTGGATCGACGACGAGATCGCCGACCGGGACCGGGAGTGGGTCCAGGAGCAGGGGGCGGCGGCGCTGCTGCTGTGGATCGATCCGCGCACCGGGCTGCTGCCGGGCGACTTCGAGACGCTCGCAGGGTGGGCGGACGGGCGCCGGGGCGGCGCACGCTGAGCCGCGCGCCGGGTCGCCCCGGGCCCTGTGCGCAGGCCGCCCCGGCCGCCGCACGGGGCGGGCGCCCGTCAGCCGTCGAGGACGGTCGGATCGAGGCCGGGCAGGGACTCCGGACCGGCCGGGGCGCACCGCTCACCCGGTCCGCCGGCGCCCACGCGCCCCCTCGCTCAGCCCCACGGCAGCGCGGCCCGGGACCGCCAGTACGACTCCGGATCCTCCACGAGCGCGCCGAGCCGGGAGCGCCGATCCTCGTCCAGGTCGACGACGGCCGCGTGCAGGTTCCCGGCGAGCTGGCCGACGGTCGCCGCGCCCGAGAGCACCACCCCGGCCCACGGCTGGTACAGGACGAACGCGAGCGCGACCGAGTCCGCCCCCACCCCGGCGTCGGTCGCGATCTCCCGGATCACCGCGGGGGCCTCCGTTCCGGCGAGCCGCCCGTTCGCCATGCCCTCCTTGACGATGACGGTGCGTCCGGCGTCGTGCGCCTCGGCGAGCGCCGCTCCGGCCGACGTCTCCAGTACGTTGAAGGTGGCCTGGACGGTACGGAAGAGCGGCTCGCCGTCGACCGTGACGGCAAGCGCGGCCCGGATGGCGTCGGCCTGCCGGGGGCCGCTGGTGGAGAGGCCGACGGTGACCCCTTCCGCGGCGAGCCCGGCGAGCCGCGCGTGCAGCTCCCGGTCGGTCAGGGCCGGGCTGTCGACGGTGACCGAGTGGATCTGGTAGAGGTCGAGACGGTCGCCGAGCAGGGCGCCGGTCTCGGCGCGCTGGCGCAGGAACGTGCCGAGGCCGTGATCCTTCACCTCGTGCGCCTCGGCCTCGACCTTCCAGTCGGCGGTGTAGGTGTAGCCCCATTTGCTGCCGACGACGACATCGTCCGCCTCCGGGTGCGCCTTCAGCCAGTCGGCGAGGAACTCCTCCGAACGGCCGTACGAGCGGGCCGCGTCGATGTAGCGGACGCCCTGCGCGTAGGCGGCGTCCAGCAGTTCGTGGGTGCGTTCGCGCAGCGCCTCGACGCCGCGGTCGCCGGGCAGGTCGCGGTCGCGGTGCAGGTTGATGTAGCCGGGTCTGCCGACCGCCGCGAGGCCGAGCCCGATGTGGGCGGTCGGCGTCGTCGCTGTGGCCAGCCGTGCGAAGGGCATCGTGGGCTCCTCGTCGTTCGGGTGCGCTCCCCGTCAACGTAACCCGGCCCGGCGGAACCGGAGGGCGGGAGCGCGTGCGCGCCCTCCCGCCCCCCGGTTTCCCGAACCGCCGTCAGTTCTTCTTCGCGGCGGCCCACTCCCGCTGGACCGCGAGGTCGGCCTTCACCTCGGCGAGCTGGACGGCCACCGCCGACGGGGCGGTCCCGCCCCGTCCGCTGCGGGACGCGAGCGCGCCGGGCACGTTCAGGACCGTGCGGACCTCGGGCGTCAGGTGCTCGGAGATCTTCGCGAACTGCTCGTCGGTCAGCTGGTCGAGTTCGATGCCCTGCCGCTCGCACTCCTTCACGCAGGCGCCCGCGACCTCGTGCGCGACGCGGAACGGCACGCCCTGCTTGACCAGCCACTCGGCGACATCGGTGGCGAGCGAGAACCCGGCCGGGGCCAGCTCCTCCATGCGCTCGCGGTTGACGGTCAGGGTGGCCATCATCCCGGTGAACGCCGGGAGCAGGACCTCCAGCTGGTCGCAGGAGTCGAAGACCGGCTCCTTGTCCTCCTGGAGGTCCCGGTTGTACGCCAGCGGGAGCGCCTTCAGCGTGGCCATGAGGCCCGTCAGGTTGCCGATGAGGCGGCCCGACTTGCCGCGCGCCAGCTCGGCGATGTCGGGGTTCTTCTTCTGCGGCATGATCGAGGAGCCGGTGGAGAAGGCGTCGTGCAGGGTGACGAAGGAGAACTCCTTCGTGTTCCAGATGATGACCTCCTCCGCGATCCGGGAGAGGTTCACGCCGATCATCGCGGTGATGAAGGCGAACTCGGCGACGAAGTCGCGGGAGGCCGTGCCGTCGATCGAGTTGCCGACGGACCCGTGCTCGAAGCCCAGCTCGGCGGCGACCGCCTCCGGGTCCAGCCCGAGGGACGAACCGGCCAGCGCGCCGGAGCCGTACGGGGAGACGGCCGTCCGCTCGTCCCACTGCCGCAGCCGCTCGGCGTCCCGCGACAGGGCCTGCGCGTGGGCCAGCACATGGTGCGCGAAGAGGACCGGCTGGGCGTGCTGGAGGTGCGTGCGGCCGGGCATCGCGACGTCCGGGTGGGCCTCGGCGAGGCCCACCAGCGCGCCCTGGAGCTCGGCGATCAGCCCGCCGATGATCCGGGCGTGGTCGCGCAGGTACATCCGGAAGAGCGTGGCGATCTGGTCGTTCCGGGAACGGCCGGCGCGCAGCTTGCCGCCGAGTTCCGGGCCCAGGCGTTCCAGCAGGCCGCGCTCCAGCGCGGTGTGGACGTCCTCGTCGGCGACGGTGCCGGTGAACGAACCGTCCGCCACATCGGATTCGAGCCGGTCGAGCCCGGCGATCATGCGGTCCAGCTCGTCGTCGGTGAGCAGGCCCGCCTTGTTCAGCACGCGCGCGTGGGCGCGGGAGCCCGCGATGTCGTACGGCGCGAGCCGCCAGTCGAAGTGGACGGAGGCGGACAGCCTGGCCAGGGCCTCGGCGGGACCGTCGGCGAAGCGGGCGCCCCAGAGGCGTACGTCGCCGTTGCTGGTGCCGTTGCTCACTGCGTGCTCCTCGGAAGGACAAGGGGTGGATGTGCGACCGCCTCCCCGCACGGAGGGTCCGGGGAGGCGGTGACGTAACAGCTGGGGATCAGGACAGGTCACGCTTGGCGGCGATCTTCGACGAGAGGCCGAAGATCTCGATGAAGCCCTGCGCCTTGGACTGGTCGAAGGTGTCGCCGGTGTCGTAGGTGGCGAGGTTGAAGTCGTAGAGCGACTGCTCCGACTTCCGGCCGGTGACGACGGCGCGGCCCGCGTGCATGGTCATCCGGATGTCGCCGGTGACGTGCTGGTTGGCCTCCTCGATGAAGCCGTCCAGGGCGCACTTGAGCGGCGAGAACCACAGGCCGTCGTAGACCAGCTCGCCCCAGCGCTGCTCGACCTGCCGCTTGTAGCGGGCCAGCTCGCGCTCGACCGTGACGCTCTCCAGCTCCTGGTGGGCGGTGATCAGCGCGATCGCGCCCGGGGCCTCGTAGACCTCGCGGGACTTGATGCCGACGAGACGGTCCTCGACCATGTCGATCCGGCCGATGCCCTGGGCGCCGGCCCGCTGGTTGAGCTCCTGGATCGCCTGGAGGACGGTGACGGGCCTGCCGTCGATGGCGACGGGCACGCCCTCCTTGAAGGAGATGACGACCTCGTCGGCCTCGCGCGGGGTGGCCGGGTTCTGCGTGTACTCGTAGATGTCCTCGATCGGCGCGTTCCAGATGTCCTCCAGGAAGCCCGTCTCGACGGCGCGCCCGAAGACGTTCTGGTCGATGGAGTACGGGGACTTCTTGGTGGTCGCGATCGGGAGGTTCTTCTCCTCGCAGAAGGCGATCGCCTTGTCGCGGGTCATCGCGTAGTCGCGGACCGGGGCGATGCACTTCAGGTCGGGGCCGAGCGCGGCGATGCCGGCCTCGAAGCGGACCTGGTCGTTGCCCTTGCCGGTGCAGCCGTGGGCGACGATGCCGGCGTCGTGCTTCTTCGCGGCGGCGACGAGGTGCTTGACGATGGCCGGCCGGGACAGGGCCGAGACCAGCGGGTAGCGGTCCATGTAGAGGGCGTTGGCCTTGATCGCCGGGAGGCAGTAGCCCTCGGCGAACTCGTCCTTCGCGTCCGCGACCTCGGCCTCGACGGCACCGCAGGCGAGCGCGCGCTTGCGGATGACGTCCAGGTCCTCGCCGCCCTGGCCGACGTCCACGGCAACGGCGATGACCTCGGCGCCCGTCTCCTCGGCGATCCAGCCGATGGCGACGGAGGTGTCCAGGCCGCCCGAGTAGGCGAGTACGACGCGCTCGGTCACGGGTTTCTCCTTACGGTGCAATCACTGATGGGTATAACTATGCAGTCCTCCGTATGGTTTGTCAAAGGTGCTGGTGGGCGGCGCGTCGCGGACCCCTCGGCGCTGTTTCCGCCGCCGTCGCGGGCCGCTCGGTGACCGGCTGGCCACCGCCCCGCGCTCCCCCGTGCGCACCGGGCCGTGCCCTCGCCGTATGCGTCCCGGCCGCCGGAACGGCCTGCCCCGGCGGGGGCTCCGCGGCGACAATGGCCGCCATGGGAAAGACGTACGAACGAATCGACGGGCGGCTCAGGACCTTCATCGAGGAACAGCGCATCTTCTTCACCGCGACCGCGCCGCTGGACGGCGAGGGCACGGTCAACCTCTCCCCCAAGGGCGTCAGCGGCTCCTTCGCGGTCGTGGACGAACGGACCGTGGCCTACCTGGACTTCGCGGGCAGCAACGCCGAGACCATCGCCCACCTCCGGGAGAACGGCCGCATCACCCTGATGTGGTGCGCGTTCCAGGGGCCGCCGAACATCGTGCGGGTGCACGGCCGCGGGGAGCCGGTCTTCCGGGACGACCCGCGGTTCCCGTCGCTGCTCGGGCACTTCCGCCACGTGGATCCCGGCCCGCACGGGCTGCGCGCCGTCATCGTGGTGCGGGCGGAACTGATCCGGGACACCTGCGGATTCGCCGTCCCTTGCATGTCGTACGACGCGGACCGGCCCCTGCACGCCCAGCGCTTCGCGCGCGAGGACGACGCGTCGCTCGGCGTGTACTTCGAGAAGAAGGAGCACGTCGCGACGAGCATCGACGGGCTGCCGGGCCTGCCGCTCCCGCTGCCGGTGATGCCGGGCGCGGAACGGGACTGAGCGCCCGGCGACGGGCGTGGCCGCCCGGCCGCAGGTCTCCCGGCGGGCTCCGAGCCGTCCGGGGCGGGTCCGGGTGCGGCGGGGCGCCGCGGGGTCTACCGTCCGGGCATGCGCAGATCCCTGCTGATCGGTACGGTCCTGCTCGCGCTGGCGGGCACGGTCGCGGCCCGGCCCGTCGCCGCGCCGCCCCTGCCGGCCCGGATGGCGGGCACCGGCGGCGGCACTCAGCTGATCACGGCCGAGGCCCCGGCCAGGGGCTCCACCACCGGCACCGTCACCTGGTGGGAGCTGCGCCGGGGCGTCTGGTCGAGGGCCGGGTCGGCCCCGGCCCGGTTCGGCGCGAAGGGCCTGGCCGAGGGGGCGACCCGCAGGCAGGGCACCTCCACCACGCCCACCGGTCTGTACGGCCTGCCGTACGCCTTCGGGACCGGGGCGGCGCCGCACGGCACCGTCCATCCGTACCGCCGGATCACCGGCCGGTCGTGGTGGTGCCAGGACAACGCGGCGCGCGCCTACAACCGCTGGGTGGAGCCCCGGCCCGCGGACTGCCGGGCGAGCGAGGCGGAGCGGCTGGCCGGCCATCCGACTCAGTACGCCCGCGCCCTCGTCATCGGCTTCAACTACGCGCGCCCGGTGCGCGGGCGTGGCGCCGGGATCTTCCTCCACGTCGACGGACGCGGCGCGACCGCCGGGTGCGTCTCCGTAACGGCGGCCGCGATGGACCGGATCCTCGGCTGGGTGGAACCGGCCCGTCGTCCGCACATCGCGATCGGGACCCGTTCGGGCCCGACCTCGATCATCCGCTACTGAGAGCGTCCATGAACCGGTGGCCGACGCTTCCGGGACGACGGGCGGCCCGGCCGCGGACGGCCGACGGCACGTACGAAGCGTGCGGGGGCCGGTCCCGGTGACATCCGGGACCGGCCCGGCGGCACCGGACGCCGCGTCGGTCAGCGCTCGTTCTGGGCCAGGCGCAGCAGATGGTCGGCGAGGGCCTGGCCGCCCGCCGGGTCCCGGCTGATCAGCAGCAGCGTGTCGTCGCCCGCGATGGTGCCGAGGATGTCGTGCAGTTCGGCCTGGTCGATGGCCGAGGCGAGGAACTGCGCGGCTCCCGGGGGCGTGCGCAGCACGACGAGGTTGGCCGACGCCTCCGCCGAGATGAGCAGTTCTGCGGAGAGCCGGCGCATCCGCTCCTCCTTCGCGGATCCGCCCAGCGGAGCCTGCGGGGTGCGGAAACCGCCCTCGCTCGGCACCGCGTAGATCAGCTCGCCGCCGGTGTTGCGGATCTTCACCGCACCCAGTTCGTCGAGGTCGCGGGAGAGCGTCGCCTGGGTGACGCTCAGCCCGTCGTCGGCGAGCAGCCTGGCCAGCTGGCTCTGCGAGCGCACCGGCTGCCGGTTCAGGATGTCCACGATCCGGCGGTGGCGCGCGGTGCGGGTCTGCGGCACGGAGGGCCCGCTCTGCTCGGTCTCCTGCGCCTCGGTCATCGTCGTCGCCTCATTCTCCGGATCGTCCGTCCCCGTGTACCGCGTCGAGGGCGCCGGGAAGTACCCGGAGGAACGCGTCCACCTCGGCGTCACCGATGATCAGCGGCGGCATCAGCCGCAGGACGTCGGGGGCGGGGGCGTTCACCAGGATTCCGGCTCCCTGAGCCGCCTGTTGCACCTGGGGCGCGCGGGGCTCGGTGAGCACGATACCCAGCAGCAGGCCGGAGCCGCGGACGTGGGAGACCAGAGGGTGCCCGAGACCTTCCACTCCGTCCCGGATCCTCCGGCCGAGCCGCTTCACCCGGTCCAGGGCTCCGTCGGCCGCCAGGGTGTCCAGGACGGCGAGACCGGCGGCGCAGGCGATCGGGTTGCCGCCGAACGTCGAGCCGTGGTGACCCGGCTTCAGCAGCTCGGCGGCCGGGCCGAAGGCGACGGTCGCGCCCAGCGGCAGCCCGCCGCCGAGCCCCTTGGCGAGGGTGACGACATCGGGCTCCACGCCCTGGTGGGCCTGGTGCTCGAACCAGTGGCCGCAGCGGCCGATGCCGGTCTGCACCTCGTCGAGGACGAGCAGGGTGCCCGTGGCCCGGGTGATCTCCCGGGCGGCCTCCAGATAGCCCTGGGGCGGCACGACCACACCGTTCTCGCCCTGGATCGGCTCGATGACGACCAGCGCGGTGTCGGTGGTGACGGCGGCGCGCAGGGCCTCGGCGTCCCCGTACGGGACGTGGGTGACGTCGCCGGGCAGCGGCTGGAACGGCTCGCGCTTCCCCGGCTGGCCGGTGAGCGCGAGCGCCCCCGTGGTCCGGCCGTGGAAGCCGCCGTCGGTGGCGACCATGCGGGTCCGGCCCGTCAGTCGGCCGATCTTGAAGGCGGCCTCGTTGGCCTCGGCGCCGGAGTTCGCGAAGTAGACCCGCCCGTCGCGGCCGAAGAGCTGGAGCAGCCGTTCGGCGAGGGCGACGGGCTGCGGCGCGATGTAGAGGTTGGAGACGTGGCCGAGGGAGGCGACCTGGGCGGAGACGGCCTCGACGACGGCGGGGTGGGCGTGGCCCAGCGCGTTGACCGCGACGCCGCCGACGAGGTCGAGGTACTCGGTGCCGTCGGCGTCCCACACCCTGGCCCCCTCGCCCCGGACGAGGGAGAGCCGGGGGGTGCCGTAGTTGTCCATGAGCGCGTGCTGCCAGCGCTGCGCGTACTCCTGGTTGCTCATGACTCCCCCTGGGTGCCGGATGCCTCGTCGGGCACGACCATCGTGCCGATTCCCTCGTCGGTGAAGATCTCCAGCAGGATCGAGTGCTGGACCCGGCCGTCGATGACCCGGGCGGTCTCGACGCCGCCCCGTACGGCGTGCAGGCACCCCTCCATCTTGGGCACCATGCCGCTGGACAGCTCGGGCAGCAGCTTCTCCAGCTCGGTGGCGGTGAGGCGGCTGATCACGTCGTCGCTCTTCGGCCAGTCCTCGTACAGGCCCTCGACGTCGGTGAGGACCATCAGCGTCTCGGCGCCCAGCGCGGCGGCGAGCGCGGCGGCCGCGGTGTCGGCGTTGACGTTGTAGACGTGGTGGTCGTCGGCGGAACGGGCGATGGAGGAGACGACGGGGATGCGGCCGTCGTCCAGCAGCGCCTGGATCGCGCCCGTGTCGATGGCGGTGATCTCGCCGACCCGGCCGATGTCGACGGGTTCCCCGTCGATGACCGGGCGGTGCCGTGTGGCGGTGATGGTGTGGGCGTCCTCGCCGGTCAGGCCGACGGCGAGCGGGCCGTGCCGGTTGAGCAGTCCGACGAGCTCGCGCTGGACCTGTCCGGCCAGCACCATCCGTACGATGTCCATCGCCTCGGGCGTGGTGACGCGCAGACCGGCCTTGAACTCGCTGACCAGGCCCTGCTTGTCGAGCTGGGCGCTGATCTGGGGGCCGCCGCCGTGCACCACGACGGGCTTGAGGCCGGCCTGGCGCAGGAACACGACGTCCTGGGCGAAGGCCGCCTTCAACTCGTCGTCGATCATGGCGTTGCCGCCGAACTTGATGACGACCGTTTTGCCGTGGTGCCGGGTCAGCCAGGGCAGTGCCTCGATGAGGATCTGCGCCTTCGGGAGTGCGGTGTGCTTCCGCGCCGTGGTCATGAGCTGTACGCGCTGTTCTCGTGGACGTAGTCCGCGGTGAGGTCGTTGGCCCAGATGACGGCGGACTCGGTGCCGGCGGCCAGGTCGGCGGTGACGGCGACCTCCCGGTAGCGCATGTCGACCAGGTCACGGTCCTCGCCGAAGCTGCCGTTCCTGCAGACCCAGACACCGTTGATGGCGACGTTCAGCTGGTCGGGCTCGAAGGCGGCCTTCGTCGTGCCGATCGCGGAGAGGACCCGGCCCCAGTTGGGATCCTCGCCGTGGATGGCGCACTTGAGGAGGTTGTTGCGGGCGATGGAGCGGCCCACCTCGACGGCGTCGTCCTCGGTCGCGGCGTTGATCACCTCGATCCGGATGTCCTTGGAGGCGCCCTCGGCGTCGCCGATGAGCTGCCGGGCGAGGTCGGCGCAGACGGCGCGCACGGCCTGGGCGAACTCGTCCTGGCCCGGAGTGATCCCGCTGGCGCCGGAGGCCAGCAGCAGCACGGTGTCGTTGGTGGACATGCAGCCGTCGGAGTCGACCCGGTCGAAGGTGGTGCGCGTGGCGGCGCGCAGCGCGGAGTCGAGCCCGGTGGCGTCCACGTCGGCGTCGGTGGTGAGGACGACCAGCATGGTGGCGAGGCCGGGGGCGAGCATGCCCGCGCCCTTGGCCATGCCGCCGACGGTCCAGCCCTCGCCGCCCGCGACGGCGGTCTTGTGGACGGTGTCGGTGGTCTTGATCGCGATGGCGGCCTTCTCGCCGCCGTGCTCGCTGAGGGAGGCGGCGGCCTTCTCGATGCCGGGCAGCAGCTTGTCCATCGGGAGCAGGGTGCCGATCAGCCCGGTCGAGGCGACCGCGATCTCGCCCGCGCTGCGGCCGGGCAGGACCTCGGCGGCCTTCTCCGCGGTGGCGTGCGTGTCCTGGAAACCCTTGGGGCCCGTGCAGGCGTTGGCGCCACCGGAGTTGAGGACGACGGCACCGATTTCGCCGCCCTTGAGCACCTGCTGCGACCAGAGGACGGGGGCGGCCTTGACGCGGTTGGAGGTGAAGACGCCCGCGGCGGCGCGACGCGGGCCGTGGTTGACCACGAGGGCCAGGTCGGGGTTTCCGCTTTCCTTGATCCCGGCGGCGATGCCCGCCGCCGAGAATCCCTGTGCTGCCGTGACGCTCACGGTGCGACTCCGATCGTGGAGAGACCTGTGTCCTCGGGAAGTCCGAGGGCGATGTTCATGCTCTGGAGGGCGCCGCCCGCAGTGCCCTTGGCGAGGTTGTCGATGGCCGAGACGACGACGATCCGGTGCGCCGCCTCGTCGTACGCGACCTGGATCTGCACGGCGTTGGAGCCGTACACGGACGCGGTGGCGGGCCACTGCCCCTCGGGGAGCAGCTCGACGAACGGCTCGTCGGCGAACGCCTTCTCGTAGGCGTCTCGCACGGCTTCGGCACCCGCCCCCGGCCTCGCCTTCGCGCTGCATGTGGCGAGGATGCCTCGGGGCATCGGCGCCAGGGTCGGGGTGAAGGAGACGGTGACCGGCTCACCGGCCGCCGCGCTGAGGTTCTGGACCATCTCGGGGGTGTGCCGGTGGACCCCGCCGACGCCGTACGGGGACATGTTGCCCATCACCTCGGAACCGAGCAGGTGCGGCTTGGCCGCCTTGCCCGCCCCGGAGGTGCCGGACGCGGCGACGACCACGGCCTCGGGCTCGGCCAGCTGGGCCGCGTACGCCGGGAAGAGCGCCAGCGAGACGGCCGTCGGGTAGCAGCCGGGCACCGCGACTCGCTTGGACCCGGCCAGCTCCGCGCGCCCGCCCGGCAGTTCGGGCAGCCCGTACGGCCACGTACCGGCGTGCGGCGAGCCGTAGAACTTCTCCCAGGCCGCGGCGTCCGCGAGTCGGAAGTCGGCGCCCATGTCGACGACGAGCACCTCGTCACCGAGCTGCTCGGCGACGGCGGCGGACTGGCCGTGCGGCAGGGCGAGGAAGACGACGTCGTGCCCGGCGAGCGCCTCGGGCGTGGTCGGCTCCAGCACCCGGTCGGCGAGCGGCCGCAGATGCGGCTGCAGCGCACCGAGCCGCTGTCCGGCGCTGGAATGGGCGGTGAGGGCCCCGATCTCGACCTCGGGGTGGGCCAGCAGGAGGCGGAGCAGCTCTCCGCCGGCGTATCCGCTCGCCCCTGCCACCGCTGCACGTACCACCATCGAAACCCTCCTCGTCGATGGCATGACTATACGCACCTTTGCACTTTTATGCAATGACTGCCCTCGGTATCCGCCCGCCGTGTGACCGACCACGCCGAAGAAGGTACGCCGCGGTCAGCGCGACGGCGGGGTCCGCGTCGTACGACAGCTCCACGAGGGCACGTGACGCCCGCGTCCCGGGGATGCCCGCCAGCGCCTGCGTCAGCCGTCCGCGTGCGGGCGCCTCGGTGGTGTCGTGGGCGAGGCGGTCGACGAGCCCGCTCGCGATCCGGTCCGCCGTCGCGGTGTCGCTCGCCAGCACGCTCAGCGCATCGGCCGCATCGGTGTCGTTCCTTCCCTCCACGATCATGTCGACGAGCGTCGGGACCGTCTCGGCCGCACCGCGTGCGCCGAGCGCCAGGGCCGCATGGCCGCGGACCGCGGCGTCGGGGTCCGTGAGGGCGTCCCGCAGCAGCGCGGCAGCCTCACCACCGGGCATCTCGGCGAGGGCCTGAACGGCACGTTCCCGCACCACGGCCACCGGTGAGCCGAGGCCCTCCGCCAGCAGTGCAGGGCCGCGGCCGCCCGATCGCGCCAGCGCCCATCGAAGGGCCCCGGCGACATTCGGCTCCGTCTCGCTCAGCACCGCCTCGACCAGGGCCTCCACCGGCACCGGAACCTCGTCGACCGAGGAGAGGGCCGCGCGCTGGCGCGCGTCGGCGCTCTTGGACCCCAGCGCCTGGAGGAGCGCGACGACCTTGAGGACATCCGTCCAGTCGGCGGGGTCCGCGGCATCGATCCGGCGCAGCCGCGTGAGCAGATCGGTCTCCGCCGCGACGCGCTCGCGCGTTTGACGGATGAGGTCGTCGACGAGCGCCGAGGGCGTGAAGCCGGGGTCGTCGAGCGCGCGTCCGATCTCACGCAGCGACAGCCCCAGCGACCGCAGGCTCTCGATGTGGAAGATCCGCTGGATGTCCTCCCCGGAGTACTCCCGATAACCGGAGCCGGTGCGGCCCGAAGGACGCACCAGACCGAGCGACTCGTAGTGCCGGAGCATGCGAGCGCTGACCCCGGACCGCCGCGCCACCTCACCGATCAACACGTCCCGTCATGCCTCCCGGTCGGATCCGCCGAGTACCACGATGCGCTTCGCCTCCTCGATCGCGAACTCGAATCCGGTGTCCGGATCGCGCAGCAGCCGTCGTGTGGCGAGCGCGTGCGCGCGGATGCGCGGGTCCGGGACCGTCGTCGCGGCACGCAGAGCCGGCACGATCGCCTCACCCAGCGCGACCAGTGCCCGGCTGAGACTCAGCTGCGTCTCCCGCCCGCCGCGCCCGAGCTGCGTCGCCAACACCGCGGCCAACGCGGACTCCTCGCCCTCCGGTACGAGCACGACCGCGGCCCGCCAGGCGCTCCGCGCCACCTCGTCGTCGGCGTCCGCCAGGAGCGTGCGCGTGATCGCCGGCCACGCCCGCCGGTCCCCGATCTTGGACAGCGTGTGCAGCGCCTGGCTACGCGCCTGCGCACGCTCCGCGCGGACCTCGCGGAGCAGCCCGGGCAGCGTCATGGACACCGGGTGGCGGGTGAGCGCCCAGGTCAGCATGTCGCGGACGAAGAACTCCGGCTCGATCGCGCATCGCTCGACAAGCTTGTCGACGAAGCGCGGGTCGGGCGTGGTGCCGACGGCCAGAGCAGCCCTCAGCCGCACGGACGAACGGCCGTCCTCCAACTCCTGAAGCGCTCGCATCGCGTCCGTGTCCCGTCCCGTGATTGTCATCGAGACCACCTCCTCGGCCAGCAGTGAAGACCCTGTCACCGTGTCAAGGTCAAGGCAGGGACAGGTGTGAGCGGCGGCGGCACTCGTACCGGCTCCGGTGAAGGCCGGGACACTGACCCATGGGTTGCCGACGGCCCGGATCGCCGACGGCCCGGATCGCCGACGGGCCGGGCTGCCGCCGGGAGACACCAGGACGGTGGTCCCCCGACGGCGGCGCTCACCCGGCCTGTACGGCGGCCGTGTCCCGTACGTCGTCCAGGAGTTCCCGTACCAGCGCGGCTATCTGCGGCGTCTCGATGAGGAATCCGTCGTGGCCGTACGGCGAGGCGACCACCCGGGCACGGCCGGCCGAGGGGATCCCGGCGGCCAGCTCCTCCTGCTGCGACAGCGGGTAGAGGCGGTCGGAGTCGACCCCCGCGACCAGGGTCCGCGCCGTCACCCGGGCGAGGGCGGCGCGCGTGCCGCCGCGGCCCCTGCCCACGTCGTGGGCGTTCATCGCCTCGGCGAGCACGGCGTAGCTGGCCGCGTCGAAGCGCCGGACGAGCTTGGCGGCGTGATGGTCGAGGTAGGACTCGACCTGGTAGCGGCCGCCCAGCGAGGGATTCTCCCCGTCCTGGGCACGGTTGCCGAAGCGGGCGTCGAGTTCCTCGGCCCCGCGGTAGGTGATGTGGGCGATACGGCGGGCGACACCGAGGCCCGCGTGCGGCCCCTGCCCCGGTCCTGCGTCGTGGTAGTCGCCGCCCCGCCAGTTGGGGTCGGCGCGGATCGCGTGGAGCTGGGCGGTGGCCCAGGCGATCTGGTCCGCGCTCGCCACCGCCGTCGTGGCGAGCAGCAGCAGCGACGCGACGCGCTCCGGGTGGGACACGGCCCACTCCACCGCCCGCATCCCGCCCATGGAGCCGCCGAGCACGAGGGCCCAGCGGTCGATGCCCAGCGCGTCGGCGAGCCCGGCCTCGGCGAGCACCTGGTCGCGCTGGGTGAGCCGGGGGAACGACCCGCCCCAGCGACGGCCGTCGGGGCGCGGCGAGGCCGGGCCCGTACTTCCCTGGCAGCCGCCCAGGACGTTCGGCGCCACCACGAACCAATGGTCCGTGTCGAGCGCCCGGCCCGGCCCGATCAGCGCGTCCCACCAGCCGGGGCTGGGGTGGCCGGGCCCGACCGGTCCGGCGACATGGCTGTCACCGGTGAGCGCGTGCAGGACGAGGACCGCGTTGGAGCGGTCGGGCGCGAGCCGCCCCCACGTCTCGTACGCCAGCCGTACGTCCGGGAGGTGGCCGCCTCCCTCCAGCGGCAGGGGCTCCGGACGGTGGTACCACGTGCGGCGCCCCGGGGGGTCCCCCTCCTGCCACGCGCCGGTGGCAGGAGGGGGGATCGCCCTCGGGGCGGTCCCGTCGGCGGGGTGGTCGGCGGTGTTCAGGACGCCTCCTTCGCGGCCCGGAAGCCGGCCTCCAGGTCCGCCTTGAGGTCGTCCAGGTTCTCGATGCCGACCGACAGGCGCACCAGGCCCGGCGAGGTGCCGGTGGCGGCGAGCTGCGCGTCGTCGAGCTGGCTGTGGGTGGTGGACGCGGGGTGGATGACGAGGCTGCGCACGTCACCGATGTTGGCGAGGTGGCTGAAGAGTTCGACGGCGTCCACGAAGCGCTTGCCCGCCTCGACGCCGCCGCGCAGCTCGAAGGAGAGCACGGCCCCGGCGCCGCGCGGGAGGTAGCGGCGCCCGGCCTCGTACCAGCGGTTGGACGGCAGTCCGGCGTAGTGGACGGCCGCGACCTCGTCGCGCTGCTCCAGCCACTCCGCCAGCGCCTGGGCGTTGGACGAGTGGCGCTCCATGCGCAGGCTCAGCGTCTCCACGCCCTGCAGGAGCAGGAAGGCGGAGTGCGGCGCGATGGCCGGGCCGAGGTCGCGCAGCAACTGGACGCGGAGCTTGATGGCGTACGCGCCGGGGCCGAGGGCGGGCCAGTAGCGCAGGCCGTGGTAGCTGGGGTCGGGCTCGTCGAAGTCGGGGAAGCGCTCGGGGTGCGCGCCGAAGTCGAAGGTCCCGGCGTCGACGACGACGCCGCCGAGGGTGGTGCCGTGTCCGCCGAGGAACTTGGTCGCCGAGTGGACGACGACGTCGGCGCCGTGCTCGATGGGGCGCAGGAGGTAGGGGGTGGGCACGGTGTTGTCGACGATCAGCGGCAGCCCGGCCTCGTGCGCGATGTCGGCGAGGCCGCGGATGTCGAGGACGTTGCCGCGCGGGTTGCCGAGGGTCTCCGCGAACAGGGCCTTGGTGCCGGGCCGGATGGCGGCCCGCCAGGCGTCGAGGTCGTCCGGGTCCTCGACGAAGGACACCTCGATGCCGAACTTCCGCAGGGTGTGCCGGAAGAGGTTGTACGTGCCGCCGTAGAGGGAGGCGCTGGAGACGATGTGGTCGCCGGCGCCCGCCACGTTGAGGACGGCGAGCGTCTCCGCGGCCTGCCCGGAGGCGAGGGCCACGGCGGCGACGCCGCCTTCGAGGTCGGCGATCCGCTGCTCGAAGACGTCCTGGGTGGGGTTGTGGAGACGGGTGTAGATGTTTCCGGGCTCGGCGAGCGAGAAGAGGTCGGCCGCGTGCTGGGTGTCGCGGAAGACGAACGAGCTGGTCTGGTAGATCGGGACCGCCCGGGCGCCGGTGGTCGGGTCGGGGACGGCGCCGGCATGCAGCTGCCTGGTCTCGAACGACCAGGCGGGGGTGGCGGATCCGGTCGGCTCGTCCTCGGGGGTGTGGCCGGCGGTGACGGCGTCGGTCGGCTGGCTCATGCTTCTCCTCGGTACACGTGCGATGCCCGGCGGCGGGCGGGGTGGTGACGGTGTGAGCGGCGGGGTGCGGGAAGCAGGCGTACGGGGGCTCCGTGCCGGAGGGCGTACGCGGGGGTGTGCGCGGCTACGGCGCGGGATGGGGCCACCACGGGGCCGCGTCAGCGGGCGGTGGGACAACTCATGGTCGTGACACGCGCGTAGTCCACGTGGCGGCGGGTCACGAGCACGATCATGCGCCCAGGTAACCACAGTCGGACAGCGCACACCACCGCCTTCCGCAGTGCGGACAACCGGGGCGGTCCGCTTCCGCGCTGCGGACTACGGGGGCGCCCCGGTGGCGTGGAACCGCTCCCGCCGGGCGGCCCCGGACCCGTCGATGTCAGGATGGTTCCATGACGAGCAAGGTCTACTTCGACATCACCATCAACGACGAGCCCGCCGGGCGGATCACGTTCAAACTGTTCGACGACGTCGTTCCCAAGACCGCGGAGAACTTCCGCGCGCTGGCGACCGGCGAGAAGGGCTTCGGTTACAAGGGATCGTCCTTCCACCGGATCATCCCCGAATTCATGCTCCAGGGCGGCGACTTCACCGCCGGCAACGGCACGGGCGGCAAGAGCATCTACGGGGCGAAGTTCCCCGACGAGAACTTCAAGCTGGCGCACTCCAAGCCCGGCCTGCTGTCCATGGCCAACAGTGGCCCCGACTCCAACGGATCCCAGTTCTTCATCACGACCATCGTGACGTCGTGGCTGGACGGCAAGCACGTGGTGTTCGGCGAGGTCGACAACGAGGCGAGCATGGACCTCGTCAAGAAGATCGAGGCTCTCGGCACGCAGAGCGGCCGCCCCCAGGCGAAGATCACCATCGCGGACAGCGGCGTCCTCTGACCCGCGCCCGCGCCCTCGCGCGCGGCGTACGCATCCTTTGCACGACCGCATGACCGAGCGCATGCGCGGCCTCTGAACGAGCGCGCCGTCCGACGGACCCCGTCGGGCGGCGCGCTCCGTCGTTCCCGGCACCCCCACTGTCAACTCGCGGTTGACACCCCTCCACTGTCAACCTACGGTTGACGCATGGTGAATCCCGTACGCATGCCCCATCCCGTGCGCCTCGACGACCTGATCGAGGCCATCAAGAAGACCCACACCGACGCCCTCGACCAGCTCTCCGACGCCGTCATCGCCGCGGACCACCTCGGCGACGTGGCCGACCATCTGATCGGCCACTTCGTGGACCAGGCCCGGCGCTCGGGCGCCTCCTGGACCGAGATCGGCAAGAGCATGGGCGTGACCAGGCAGGCGGCCCAGAAGCGGTTCGTCGCCAAGGACCCCGGCGAGCCGTCGGACCTCGACCCGAGCCAGGGCTTCGGCCGCTTCACCCCGCGGGCCAAGAACGTCGTCATGGCCGCACAGAACGAGGCCCGTGCGGCGGGCAACGACGAGCTGCGCGCCGCACACCTGGTGCTGGGGCTGCTCAGCGAGCCGGAGGGGCTGGGCATCGCCTTCGTCAAGGCCCAGGGCATCACTCCGGACGCGATCCGCCGGGCCGCGACCGAGGCCCTGCCCGCCGCCGCGGACGAGGTGCCGGACCTGATCCCGTACGACGCCGGGGCCCGCAAGGCGCTGGAACTCACGTTCCGCGAGGCGCTGCGCATGGGGCACAACTACGTCGGCACCGAGCACATCCTGCTCGCCCTGTTGGAGCAGGAGGACGGCGCGGGCGTGCTGTCGGGTCTCGGTATCGACAAGTCGACTGCCGAGGCGGCCATCGCCGAGGCCCTCGCGTTCCTCTCCGACTCCCCGGACAAGGGCGAGGGCGAGGGCAAGGGCGACGACAGCACGGACGAGGGCAACAAGGAGGGCTGACCGGACGCCCCCGGAAGGGACGGCGTCCCGGTGGCCGTACGCGTGCGGACCCGGCCCCGGCGTCCGGCCCGCGATCCCCGCTCCCCCAGCGGGCGAAGTCACTTTTCGGTCATAGACTTGTCGACAAGGACCGCCACCCGTGAGGAGGTCACTCCCGATGGAGGCACACGCGGGCGACCGGCTGCTGACGCACGGCAGGACCGTGGGGCAGCGCGACAAGGTCGAAGAGATCGTCGAAGTGCTCGGTGCCGGGGGCGCTCCCCCGTACCGCGTCCGGTCCGAGGACGGACACGAGCACCTGATTTCGCCTGGTCCCGACAGCGTCGTACAGCACACCGCCGACAGGAAGCGGACACCGGAGAGCCCGTAGCGGCCTCCACGGCGGCGCTCGTCGCTCCCGGGCCACGGGCGGACGACCGGATTCCTCCCGGTCGCCCGCCCCGTCCCGGCGTCCGCTCCGCCGTTCCCTCAGCGGGGCGGGCGCACCCGGCCCGGGTAGTGGTCGTCCACCACGCGGGTCATCGCGCCGATCCGGTCCTCGACCACGTCCTTGCCCGAGAAGTAGACATGGCCGCGCACCTGGTCGCAGGCGGCGGCGAAGTCGAGGTGGCGGGAGAGTTCGGCCGGATCCTGCCAGGCGGCCGGCTGGCCGGGATCACCGGCCTTGTACAGCGCCTCGCCGATGTACAGATCGACGCCCGTGCCCCGCACGACCTCGTTCCACCAGGGCACCAGTTCGGCGTAGTCGGCGGCGGCGAACCCGAGGTTCCAGTAGACCTGCGGGCAGATGTAGTCGATCCAGCCCTTCTCGACCCAGCCGCGGGTGTCGGCGTACAGGTCGTCGTAGGTCTGCACGCCCGCCTTCGTGGCGGAGCCGCGCGGATCGGTCGCGGCATTGCGCCAGACCGCGAACGGGCTGATGCCGAACCGGACGTTCTTCTTGATCTTCTTGATCCGCTCGCCGGTCTCTCGCACCAGCCGGTCGGTATTGTCGCGCCGCCAGGCGGCCCGGTCGGGGAACCCCGCACCGTACTTCGCGTACGCGGCGTCGTCGGCGAACTCCTGCCCTGCCACCGGGTACGGGTAGAAGTAGTCGTCCCAGTGCACGGCGTCGATGTCGTAGCGGCGTACCGCGTCCAGCATCGCGTCCTGGACGAAGCGGCGGACCTCGGGGAGGCCCGGGTTGTAGTAGAGCTTCCCGCCGTACGGCAGGACCCAGTCGGGGTGCCGCCTGGCGGGGTGGGCCGCGGCCAGCCGGGACGGGTCGGTGTGGTTGGCGACCCGGTACGGATTGAACCAGGCGTGCAGCTCCAGCCCCCGGGCGTGGGCCTCGCGCACGGCGGTGCCCAGGGGGTCCCAGCCGGGGTCCTTGCCCTGGACGCCGGTGAGGTACTGGGCCCATGGCTCGTACGGCGAGGGCCACAGGGCGTCGGCGGTCGGCCGGACCTGGAGCATCACGACGTTCAGCCGCCGGTCGACGGCCTCGTCCAGGTGGTCGGTCAGCTCCGCGCGCTGCGCTGCGGCCGTCAGACCGGGCTTCGACGGCCAGTCGAGGTTGGCGACGGTGGCGACCCACACACCGCGCAGTTCGCGCCGCGCGGTCCGGTGGCCGCCACCGTGCGGCGGCGCGCCCTCCCGCCCGGGGCCGTCGACCGTCCGGGAGACGGAACCCTGCCGGGCGGGAGCCGCGACGGCGTCACCCGCCAGGACGGCCCCGCCCATCGCTCCGGCGACCGCTCCGGCCGCTCCCGTCACAAAGCCTCTTCGGGCCATCTGCCGCATCTCGTCTCGCACCTGCCGTCTCTCTCCCTCGTCGTCCTCGTCGTGACCACCGGCGCCGGCACCGCCGTCGCCGTCGGTCCGCGCCGGTGTCCGTCGCCTCCGTGTCCGGGCGTACGGCAGAGCATGCCCGCCCCGGCCCGCGATCACCCGTATGCGGCGGAGTAACGTCGGGGGGTCGGGGCGGGCACCGGACTCACACGGGAACCTGCGACTCGGAGATCAGCGAAAGGCACGAGGTGACGGACTCTATGGCCGATATTTCACGCGTCGGAGTGGTGGGCTGTGGCCAGATGGGCGCGGGCATCGCGGAGGTGTGCGCCCGCAGCGGTCTCGAGGTCAAGGTGGCCGAGACCACCGGCGAGGCGCTGGAGATCGGCCGCACCAGGCTCCACAACTCCCTCTCGAAGGCCGCCGACCGCGGCAAGATCACACCGGAGGAGCGGGACGAGGCACTCGCCCGGCTGACCTTCACGACCGACCTCGGAGAGTTCGCCGACCGCGATCTCGTCATCGAGGCCGTCGTGGAGAACGAGCAGGTCAAGACCGAGATCTTCCAGGTGCTCGACCAGGTGGTGACCCGGCCGGACGCGATCCTGGCCTCGAACACCTCCTCCATCCCGCTGGTGAAGCTGGCCGTGGCGACCTCCCGCCCCGACCAGGTCATCGGCATCCACTTCTTCAACCCGGCACCGGTGCAGAAGCTCGTCGAGCTGATCCCCGCGCTGACGACGTCCGACGAGACGGTGAAGCGCTCGGAGGCCCTGGTGCAGGACGTCCTCGGCAAGCACCCGATCCGCGCCCAGGACCGGTCCGGCTTCGTCGTCAACGCGCTGCTGATCCCGTACCTGCTCTCCGCGATCCGGATGTTCGAGTCGGGGATCGCCAGCCGCGAGGACATCGACAACGGCATGGAGCTCGGCTGCGCCCACCCCATGGGGCCGCTCAAGCTCTCCGACCTGATCGGGCTGGACACCGTGGCATCGGTCGCCGATTCGATGTACGCGGAGTTCAAGGAGCCGTTGTACGCCGCTCCCCCGCTGCTCCAGCGCATGGTGGACGCGGGGCGGCTCGGCCGCAAGACCGGTTCGGGCTTCTACGTGTACTCCTGATCCCCGACCGCGCCCTTTCGGGGCCGGACCGGTGCACCCGGTCCGGCCCCGTTCGCGTTCCCGCGCCGTCCCGGGGCGCACTCCGCGAGGGTGTCGGACGGGTCGGACCGCACCCGCGAACACATCTCCCTGCGAGCACGAAGGGGCGTGTCCGAAGCCCGGACACGCCCCTTCGTCCCATGCCGCGCGATGCGCGGTGTGCCGTTACGCGCCCCTCAGCACCGCGCCCGTCCGCTCGGCGGCCAGCGCCACCGCGGCGTCGCGGGCGGCCGTGGCCTCGTCGACGGTCAGCGTGCGGTCCGCGGCGCGGAAGCGCAGCGCGTACGCCAGGGACTTGCGGCCCGCGCCGATCTGGTCGCCGGTGAAGACGTCGAACAGCCGCAGCGATTCGAGGAGTTCACCCGCACCCTCGCGCAGCGCCCGCTCCACGTCGGCCGCCGGGACGTTCTCCGCGACGACCAGCGCGACGTCCTGGGTCGCCACCGGGAAGGCGGAGATGCCGGGCGCCCGGACCGGTCCGTCGACGGCCCGCTCCAGGACGTCCAGCTCGACCTCCATGGCGCAGGTGCGCTCCGGCAGATGGAGCGCCTTGACGACGCGCGGGTGCAACTCGCCGGCGTGCCCGAGGAGGGTCTCCTCCCCGTTCACCGTGACGTACAGCGCGGCGCACCGGCCCGGGTGCCACGGCGCGTGCTGGGCGCCCCGGACGGTCGCCTCGACACCCGCCTCCCGGGCGACCGTGCGGGCGGCCTCGACGGCGTCGGCCCAGTCCGCCGGGCGGCCCGCGCCCCACCAGCCGGCCTGCTCGCGGGCGCCCGCGAGGACGACCGCGGCGTGGCGGGGCTGGTGCGGCAGCGCGGCGTCGAGCGCGGCGATCTCCTCGTCGCCGGGACGGCGGTCGACGGACAGCCGGACGGCCTTCGCCGCGCCGTCGGCGGGCCCGAAGACGAGCCCGGTCTCGAACAGCGCCAGGTCGTGACCGCCCCGGCCGTCGTTGCGCCGCAGCGCGCCGAGCAGCCCCGGCAGCAGCGTGGTGCGCAGGGACGGTTCCTCGTCGGACAGCGGGTTGACGAGGTCGACGGTGCGGCGACGGGCGTCGTCGGCGTCGAGCCCGAGCTGGTCGAACACGGCGCCGCCGACGAACGGGTAGTTCAGCGCCTCGACGTACCCGGCCCCGGCGAGCGCCCGGCCGATCCGGCGGTGCAGCCGCTGGCGATCGGTGAGCCCGCGCCCGGACGGGGGCGTCGGGAGCGTGGACGGGAGGTTCTCGTAGCCCTCCAGCCGGATGACCTCCTCGGCGAGGTCGTTCGGCTCGCTGAGGTCGGGACGCCAGGACGGCACGGTGACGATCAGCTCGTCCTGCCCGTAGACGTCGCAGCCGACCTCCTGGAGGCGGCGCACGACGGTCTCGCGGCCGTACTCCACGCCGGCCACCTCGTCGGGGTGGGACGCGGGCATCGCGATGGTGCGGGGCGCGGACGGGGCGCAGACCTCGGTGACCCCGGCCTCGGCCGTACCGCCCGCGAGCAGCACCAGCAGGTCGACGGTGCGCTGCGCGGCGGCGGCCGCGGCCTGCGGGTCGGTGCCGCGCTCGAAGCGCTTGGACGCCTCGGAGGACAGCTTGTGGCGGCGCGCGGTACGGGCGATCGAGATCGCGTCGAAGTGCGCCGCCTCGATGACGACCTCGGTGGTGCCGTGGGTGCCGTCCTGGGAGTCCGCGATCTCGGTGTTGGCACCGCCCATGACGCCCGCGAGGCCGATCGGGCCGCGGTCGTCGGTGATGACCAGGTCCTCGGCGTCCAGGACGCGGACCGTGCCGTCGAGGGTGGTGAGCTTCTCGCCCTGCTGGGCGCGGCGCACCCCGATCGGCCCGTCGAGACGGGTGCGGTCGTAGGCGTGCAGCGGCTGGCCGAGCTCCAGCATCACGTAGTTGGTGATGTCGACGGCGAGCGAGATCGGGCGCATCCCGGCCTTCTGCAGCCGGCGCCGCATCCAGATCGGGGAGCGCGCCTCGGGCTGGAGGCCGACGACGGTCCGCGCGGTGAACCGGTCGCAGCCGACCGGGTCGGCGACCTTCACCGGGTGGCCGAACGCGTTCGGCGCGGGCACGTCCAGGAGCGCCGGGTCGCGCAGCGGCAGGCCGTACGCGATGGCGGTCTCGCGGGCGACACCGCGCATGGACAGGCAGTAGCCGCGGTCGGGCGTGACGGCGATGTCCAGGACCTCGTCGACGAGCTGGAGCAGTTCGATGGCGTCGGTGCCGACCTCGTGCTCCGGCGGCAGCACGATGATGCCGTGCGTGCCGTCGTCGCCCATGCCGAGCTCGTCGGCGGAGCAGATCATGCCGTGCGAGGTCCGGCCGTACGTCTTGCGCGCGGAGATCGCGAAGTCGCCGGGCAGGACGGCGCCCGGGAGGACCACGACGACCTTGTCGCCGACGGAGAAGTTGCGGGCTCCGCAGACGATCTCCTGCGGCTCGCCGGTGCCGTTGGCGTCGCCGACGTCGACGGTGCAGAAGCGGATGGGCTTCTTGAAGCCCTCCAGCTCCTCGATGGTCAGGACCTGTCCGACGACCAGGGGGCCCTTGAGGCCGGCGCCGATCTGCTCGACGGTCTCGACCTCCAGGCCGACGGCGACGAGCTCGGCCTGTACGTCACGGCCGGTCTCCGTCGCCGGCAGGTCGACGTACTCCCGCAGCCAGGAAAGCGGGACACGCATCAGATCTCCATCCCGAACGGCCGGGTGAAACGGACGTCACCCTCGACCATGTCTCGCATGTCTTCGACGTTGTGGCGGAACATCAGCATCCGTTCGATGCCGAACCCGAAGGCGAATCCGCTGTACTTCTGGGGGTCGACGCCGCAGGCGATGAGCACCCTGGGGTTGACCATGCCGCAGCCGCCGAGCTCGATCCAGCCCTCGCTGCCGCAGGTGCGGCAGGGGCGGTCCGGGTTGCCGACGGACGCGCCGCGGCAGACGTAGCAGACCATGTCCATCTCGGCGGACGGCTCGGTGAACGGGAAGAAGTTCGGCCGCAGCCGGGTCTTCATGTCCGCGCCGAAGAGCGCCTGGACCATGTGGTCGAGGGTGCCCTTGAGGTCGGCCATGGTGAGGCCCTCGTCGACGGCCAGCAGCTCGATCTGGTGGAAGACCGGGGTGTGCGTCGCGTCGAGCTCGTCGGTGCGGTAGACACGGCCGGGGCAGACGACGTAGACGGGGGGCTCGCGGTCGAGCAGGGTGCGGGCCTGGACCGGCGAGGTGTGGGTGCGCAGCACGACCCCGGACTCGTCGGTGTCCGCGCCGTCGGCGCCGCGGACGAAGAAGGTGTCCTGCATCTGCCGGGCCGGGTGGTCGGGCACGAAGTTCAGCGCGTCGAAGTTGAACCACTCCGCCTCGGCCTCGGGGCCCTCCGCGATCTCGTAGCCCATGGCCACGAAGACGTCCGCGACGCGCTCCATGAGGGTGGTCAGCGGGTGGCGGGCGCCGGCCGGGACACGGTCGTACGGCAGCGTGACGTCCACCGCCTCCTCGACCAGCACGCGGGCGTCCCGCTCGGCCTCCAGCTCCGCCTGGCGGGCGGCGAGGGCCTTGTTCACGGCGCCGCGGGCCTGGCCCACGCGCTTGCCCGCCTCGGCCTTGGCCTGGGGCGGCAGCGCGCCGATCTCGCGGTTGGCGAGCGCCAGCGGCGAGGTGCCGCCGGTGTGCGCGGTCTTCGCCCGGGCGAGCGCGTCGAGGTCACCGGCGGCGGCGAAGGCGGCGAACGCCTCGTCCCGCATGCGCTCGATCTCTTCCGGTTTCAGTGCCTCGACCTCGACTGGGTCGTACGACTTGTTCGGTGCCGACATCTCTTCCCGTGCTTCCGATTGGCTGGTACTGCTCTGAACCGGGGACGCCCCGGACCCCGGCGGCCCCGCCCGACGGCCGGAGGACGCAAAGGTGCCAAAGGACGAGTCTAAAGGGCTCCGGACGTGCGCAGGGTCCGCGGGCGGCGCGGGCGGCCTCCGGGCACCCCGCCCCCGGCCCGTCCGGCCGCCGCGCGAACGCGGCCGTCCGAGGCGTGGACCGGGGCGTGGAGGCCGCTATCCGAGGTAGGCGGGAGTGCTCACCGGCAGGACGAACCGGAATTCGGCGCCGCCGCCGGGGCCGCGGCCGACCGTGATCGTCCCGCCGTGCGCCTGGACGATGCCCTTGACGATGTAGAGGCCCAGACCGGTGCCGCCGCGCTTGCTGCCCCGCCAGAAGCGGGTGAAGACGCGGGACATCGATTCCTCGGGGATGCCGGGACCTTCGTCGCTCACGGTGACGGCCGTTCCCTTCTCGTCGTCGTCCGCCGGTGCGGGTGCGACTTCGATGGTGACGGTTCCCTCGCCGTGGCGCACCGCGTTTTCCAGGAGGTTGCCGAGCACCTGGTCGACCTTGTCCGGGTCGGCCCAGACCGCGGGCACCGGCTGGCAGGTGCGGACGAGGAAGCGGTCGGGGTCCTGTCCCTTGGCGGTGAGGGCCTGGACGTGGCGCTCGACGGCGGCGGAGAGGTCCACCGGCTGCCGGCGCAGCTCCAGCCGGCCGGAGTCGATCCGGGAGATGTCGAGGAGTTCGGCGATGAGCCGGGTGACACGGCCCGCGTCGGCGTCGACGGTCTCCAGCATCAGCCGTTTCTGGTCGTCGGTGAACCGTTCCCACTTGGCGAGGAGCGTCGCGGTGAACCCCTTGACCGAGGTCAGCGGGGAGCGCAGTTCGTGGGCGACGGTCGCGATCAGTTCGGCGTGGCTGCGCTCGTTGCGGCGGCGGGCCTCGGTGCCGCGCAGGGAGACCACCACGCGGCGCACGGGACCGGTCGGGCGCTCGCGCACGTACCGTGCGGAGACCAGGACCTCGCGGCCGCCCGGCAGCAGCAGGTGGCGCTCGGGCTGGCCGGTGCGGGTGGCCAGCCCCCCGTACGGATCGGTCAGGGTCCACCAGCGGTGGCCCTTGAGGTCCTCCAGCGGCAGCGCCTGCTCCAGGAGGCGGCCGAGGGCCGCGGCCCGGGGCACGGCGGTGATGCGGGCCGCCGCGGCGTTGTAGCGGACGATCCGGCCGGACCCGTCGGCGACGACCAGCCCGTCGGGCAGGTCGTCGGGGTCGATGCCCCGGTGGGGATCCCCGGGGGCGTCGGCGTCCGGGCGGGGATCGGGTGCGGGGCTCCGGCCGTCGGGCGGCCCGTCCGCTGCGTCGGGTTCCTCGCAGGCGTGCACGGCGGCGGTGCGTGTCCCGTGCGGCCTGTTCATGCCGACGCCCATATCCCTTATCCCACCTCTCGCGATGCCGACCGGTGCAGTGGGCCCCCGGGCCCGTCACCCTACTAGTCGTCGGTGACGGTGCGACACCCTGCGGGGGCGCGCGCCCGCCCTGCGCCGTGCGCCGTCCGGCGGGGCACGGTCACGGCGCCGTCACGGACCCCCGTCCCGGCCCGGGAGCGGGCTCAGGAGCGGGACCGCTGGGCCCGCGCGGAGGCGTACAGGCAGACGGCAGCAGCGGTCGCCAGATTGAGGCTCTCCGCCTTGCCGTGGATCGGCACCCGCACGACGGCGTCGGCCAGCGCCCTGGTCTCCTCCGGCAGCCCCCACGCCTCGTTGCCGAAGACCCAGGCGGTCGGCCCGCCCATGGTCCCGGCGTCGAGCTCGTCGTCGAGGTCGTCGTCGCCCGCGCCGTCGGCGGCGAGGATACGTACGCCCGCCCCCCTCAACCCCTGTACGGCCTGCTCGACCGGGACGCCGACCGCGACCGGCAGGTGGAAGAGCGAACCGACCGAGGCACGGACGGACTTGGGGTTGTAGAGGTCCACCGAGGCGTCCGTGAGCACGACGGCGTCGGCGCCCGCGGCGTCGGCGCAGCGCAGCACCGTGCCGGCGTTGCCGGGGTCGCGTACGTGGGCGAGCACGGCGACCAGTTTCGGCCGCGCGGCGAGGATGGCGTCGAACGGGGAGTCGAGGAAGCGGCAGACGCCGATCAGGCCCTGCGGGGTGACGGTCTGCGACACGTCGGCGAGGACACCGGAGTCCGCGAGGTGCACCCGGGCGCCGGCCGCGTGGGCGGCGTCGACGATGTCGGCGTACCGCTCGGCGGCCTCGACGGTGGCGAAGAGCTCGATCAGGGTGGGTTCGCCGTCGGCGCCGCGGTGTCCGGCTGCCTCGCGCACGGCCTGCGGGCCCTCGGCGATGAACCTGCGCTCCTTGCCGCGGAAGTTGCGCTTGGCCAGCCGCCGGGCGGCGGTGACGCGCGGGGATCGCGGGGAGATCAGTTCGGGGGTGCCCATGGTCGGCGGCGAGCCTCTCTGCGTACGGAGGTGACGGACGTACGGAACGGAACGGGAGTGCAAAGCACCGGACCCGCAGACGGCGAGCGCCTGCGGGTCCGGCTCAGCGAACGGAAGGTGCGGCCTGGATCAGGCGGCGGCCTTCGGGGCGTTGACGTCGCTCGGAAGGGCCTTCTGGGCGACCTCGACCAGGGCGGCGAACGCGTTGGCGTCGTTGACCGCGAGCTCGGCCAGCATCTTGCGGTCCACCTCGATGTTGGCGGCCTTCAGACCCTGGATGAGGCGGTTGTACGTCATGCCGTTCTGACGGGCAGCGGCGTTGATGCGCTGGATCCACAGCTGGCGGAAGTCGCCCTTGCGCTTCTTGCGGTCGTTGTAGTTGTAGACGAGGGAGTGGGTGACCTGCTCCTTCGCCTTGCGGTACAGCCGCGAGCGCTGGCCGCGGTAACCGCTGGCCTGCTCCAGGATCGCCCGGCGCTTCTTGTGGGCGTTTACTGCGCGCTTGACGCGTGCCACTTGTCAACTCCTTGCAGCGGGGCCGTGGTTGGACTCACACGACCCGAAAACGAATGGGTCCCGGTCTCAGTCGAGGTCGCGCCCGCGGGATCACCCGGGGCGACGGACTCACTTGCCGAGAAGCTTCTTGACCTTCTTGGCGTCGGCCGGGGCCAGCACGACCGTGCCGGTCAGCGAGCGGGTCTTCTTGGACGACTTGTGCTCAAGAAGGTGGCGCTTGCCGGCGCGCTCGCGGATCACCTTGCCGGAGCCGGTGACCTTGAAACGCTTGCTGGCACCGCTGTGCGTCTTGTTCTTCGGCATCGCGCCGTTCTCTCCTCGTCAGTGGCGCCCCTCTCGGTGCAGGCACCGGACAGCAGGGGCGTCAGTTCTTGGTGGGGATTCCGGGGGGACCCGGGGCCGCCTGGATGGCGGCCCCTGAGATCACGCCTCGGAAGGTGTCTCTCCCGAAGCCTGGGCGTTCCCGCCCTCGGCGGCGGCGTCGGAGCCGGAACCCTGACGCCCCGCCTTGCGGGCGGCCTGGGCCTCGCGGGCCTCGGCCATAGCTTCGGTCTTCTTCTTGTGCGGGCCAAGAACCATGATCATGTTCCGGCCGTCCTGCTTCGGGTTGGACTCGATGAAACCGAGGTCCTCCACGTCCGAAGCCAGACGCTGGAGCAGTCGGAAGCCCAGCTCGGGGCGGGACTGCTCACGACCACGGAACATGATCGTGATCTTGACCTTGTCGCCCTGCTTGAGGAACCGGACGACGTGACCCTTCTTGGTGTCGTAGTCGTGCGGGTCGATCTTCGGCCGGAGCTTCATCTCCTTGATGACCGTGTGCGCCTGGTTCTTGCGCGCCTCACGGGCCTTCATGGCCGACTCGTACTTGAACTTCCCGTAGTCCATGAGCTTGCACACGGGCGGACGGGCGGTCGCCGCCACCTCGACCAGGTCGAGGTCGTACTCCTGCGCGAGTTCCAGGGCCTTGGCAAGCGGAACAATCCCGACCTGCTCGCCGCTGGGACCGACAAGTCGCACCTCGGGAACGCGAATCCGGTCGTTGATGCGGGGCTCGGCGCTGATGGATCCTCCTCGGTAGCACCACGCGACCGCCTGGCGGACAGCCGCGTAACGTCTGTTTTCGATCAGACCAACCGCACAAGGACAAGAAAAATGCCCCGACGGGACACAGGCGGGGCTCCTGGAACAACCGGAACACCGCCGCGGTCCTCCGCGGGGCGCATCGGGCGGCTCCATCGTCCGTACGGAACGATGGGCACCGCCTGACCGGTGACCCGCCGCCCCGAGGGGCAGCCAGGTGGGAGATCGGAGCCTCCACTTGTGGGCCGGGCACATAGTCGCCCAGCCGGTCGTCACACAAGGCTAGCAGTTCCGCAGAGCGTGCGCTAACCCGGTGTCTCCCCGCACTCCCGCCCACGGCACGGCGTTCACGTGCGCCTATCGTATGGCGCATGAGTGACGCGACCCCCGTGAACGATTCCCCCGGCTTCGACGAGATGGCCCGCGACATCGCGGAGGTGCCCGCGGTCGAGGTGATCGTGACGGTCGCGGTCAATCTGATGAGCGCCGCCGCCGTGAAGCTCGGCCTGACCGAGGACGGCGACGAGCACAAGGACCTCGACGAGGCCCGCAAGCTGGTCCACGCCCTGGCCGGTCTGCTGGACGCCAGTACGACGGAGATCAGCTCCTTCCACGCGGCTCCGCTGCGTGACGGTCTGAAGTCGCTCCAGCTCGCCTTCCGCGAGGCGTCGCTCGTGCCGGACGAGCCCGGCACCGGCCCCGGCGAGAAGTACACCGGTCCGATCTTCGGCTGACCCGCTCTTCCTTCTTCCGCGCAGACGTGAGCCCACCGCCCCCGGGGGCGGTGGGCTCACGCGTGTCGTACGGGCTCCGGGGGCTCAGCGCGTGAACAGGGCCTCGCCCGGTGCCGCCGCGTCGGCCGGGAGCACCGCCAGGTCCAGGCCCCGCACCAGACGGGCGCGCAGGACCTCGTCGGCCGCCAGCCGCTCGGCGACCCGGCGGGCCGCGTCGGCGGGATCCGTCCCGGCGTCGAGGACGAGGGCGAGGGTGCCGTCGGCCCGGCCGGGGCCGAGATGTGCGCGGACCACGGCCGGCTCGGCGGCGACCGCGTCGCGCACCGCCGTGGTGACCGCGGGGTCGTCCAGCGGATCGGCGCTGGTACGGCCCTCGGCGAGGGCGAGCAGCGCGGGACCGGTCAGTTCGAACGCGACCGGTCCGGCGAGGTCGAGCACGACGGTGTCCGCCTTCTCGTGCGCGGCGGCGCGCAGGGCCTGGTGCAGGGGGACGGCGACGGGGCGGGCCCCGGGGTCCCAGAGGGCCAGCGAGTCGGTCGAGGTGAAGGCGGGCAGGGCGCGGCGGTCCCCGGCCAGGAGGGTGGGGACGGCCATGTCGCTGGTCTTCTCGCGACGCAGCCCGTTCTCGTCCACCTCCACCTCGCCGAGCACGGCGACGACGGGGACCAGCAGCCGGGTCCCCTGGAGTGCTTCGAGTACCGGGCCGACCGCCGTCCGGTCCTCGGCCCAGGCGGCGAGCGCCGCCGCGAGTGCCGGGTCGGCCGAGCCGTCGTCGTCGGAGTAACCGGGGTCCGGAATGTTCTTCAGCTCCACGGGGTGAGCGTAGTCCCCGCGCCCGCGCGCCCTTCCGGCAGGTCGGCGTGCACTCCGCCGCCGTGCCGGATGCCCGTCGGCGTACCGGATCAGGCCCGGCGCCGCGCTTCGGCCCAGCCGCCGGCCCCGCCGCGCCACAGCACCACGGCCAGGGCCAGCAGGACGGCCCCGAGACCGCCGGCGGCGAGGGCGAGCCGGCCGGTGGGCCTGGTGTCGTGGTGCTCGGGGGCGGGCCCCGGTCCGAAGTACCGCTCGCGGTACCCGGCCTCGGCCGACTCGGCCCGCAGACCGGCGGGGCGGAGCGCGGAGCCCGCCTCGATCGCGGCGGCGGGGTCCACGATGCCGTACCCCCGGGCGTCGTCGTGGCCGGAGCCGGAGCCGCTGCGGGCCGTGTCCATGAGCAGCCGCTTGATCTGGGCCGGGGTCAGTCCGGGATGCGCGGCGCGCACCAGCGCCACCGCCCCGGAGACGAACGCGGCCGCGGCGGAGGTGCCCCACTCCACGTAGTACTGACGGTCGGGGGCGGGGACGACGATGTCGACCCCGGGCGCGCTGACGGTGGTGTACCAGCGGCGGGTGGAGAAGGCGGCGTGGGTGCCGTACCGGTCGACGGCGGCGACGGCGATCACCCCCGGGTAGGCGGCGGGGTAGGAGACGTGATCGCCCTTCTCCCCGCCGTTGCCCGAGGAGGCGACGACAACGGCCCCCTTCCCCAGCGCGTACTGGATCGCGGCGTCCTCATCCGCTTCCGGGTGGGCCGACTCGCTGTCGTCGCCGAGCGAGAGGTTGATGACGTCGGCGCCGTGGTCGGCGGCCCAGCGGATGCCGTCGGCGAGGGCCGAGCCGCGGGACTCCCGGGCCCTGGCGCGGGCCGGGTCCGAGGCTTCGAGGATCACCCGGACCGGGAGGATCCTCGCCCCGGGCGCCACGCCGAGCACCCCGTCGGCGCCACCGGCTCCGTGGCCGCGGCCCGCGATGATGCCCGCCATCGCCGTGCCGTGCCGCGCCCAGGCATGGTCGCCGCGGCGGGCGCCGAAGCCGATCATGTCCTTGCCGGGCAGTACCTGGCCGTCCAGGTCGGGGAGGCTGCCGTCGACCCCGGTGTCGACGACGGCGACGGTGATCCCCCGGCCCTTGGTGGTCCGCCACGCCTGGTCGGTGTGGAGCGCCTCGAGACCCCACTGCTGGTCCCGTATGGCGTCGGCGCGAGCCGGGACCGCGGGCAGCAGCGCGAACGCTGTGGCGGCGCAGACCGCGCCCAGCAGGCGGCGGTGGTGGCGGGCGCGGCTCATCGCGGCTTCTCCGTGAGGTCGGTGACGGTCCGGCGCAGACCGCGCTCGATCCGGTCGGCGACGCCTCCGGCCTCGTGGCCGAGCCCGGCCTCGGCGACCGTGCCCTTCGCCTCGGGGTCGGCGGCCCGGTCCGCGGGTCGCGGGTCGGTGACGGGGCGCCCGTCGGCGAACCCGGAGACGGCGAACACGACGACGGGCATTCCGGTCGGCACGCGGACGGACCAGGCGGCACGCTGCCGGTCGCCGAACGCGGCGGCGACCGTGCCGTCGACGGGGTAGGTGCGGGGCATCAGGTCGGCGCGGCGGTCGAGGTGCTGCTCGGAGAACCGGTCGCGCAGCGCCGTCATGGCCCGGGCGTCCCCCTCGGTGAAGATCACCCCGACCGTGGTGACGGAGCTCGTGGTGGCGTCGGTGTACGTGGCCCGCAGCAGCCGTTCGCAGCCGACCGGGCGCAGGGCCCGGGCCAGCAGCGGGTCCAGGGCCGGCGCGCAGCCGCCGTCCGGGGCCACGGCGAGCCTGGTCCAGACCCGGTCGGCGCCGCCGGGCCCCGCTCCCCGGCCGTCGAGGACGCGCGGGAAGAGTGTGTCCACGGGGACGCTGTGCCAGGCGGAGCGCCCGACGGTGTAGGGGCTGCGGACGGCGGGGTCGGCGGAGGAGGTGCTGGTCAGCCAGGCGCCCGTGGCGGCGCCGCCGATCAGTCCGAGCCCGAGCACGACACACACCGCGGCGGCCGCGGTACGGGCGGGGTGGCGGGTCCGTACCGGGCGCAGCCGGGTGGTGGTCTCCGCGGGCGTATCGGGGAACGGCTGCCGGTACGTATGCGGGTGCGGGGCGCGGACCGGTGGCGTCGCGGCGGGCGGCGGTGCCGTGGCGGCCGTCGGGGTCGGTACGGGTGCTGCCGCCGAGGCGGGCGGCGGGACCGGGGAGGGCGGTGCGGCGGGTGCGGGGACGGGGGCCGGGGCCACGGCCGGGCGGGGCGGAACGGGAGGACGCTGCGCCTCGGTACTCATCCGCCCCCCTGATCCCATTCCGTACCGTGCGCGGACCGACGCCGCAGGCAGGCCCGTTGGTTCGCCGCGTGCCGTCACTCTACGGGGTGGCGGGGCCCGGTTGGGAGCGGGACGCCGGGGCGGCGGGGCGATCTGCGCGGATCACCCCCTACCCAGCGGTACGGACGTCTGGCAAGCTGCGGCCATGACTGCCCGCGCCGCTGACCGGACCCGTTACGACCGGGCCACCGCCCATCTGGACGCCCCGCTCGCCGTCGTCGACCTGGACGCGTTCGACGCCAACGCCGACGACCTGGTGCGCCGTTCGGGCGGCAAACCGGTCCGGGTCGCGAGCAAGTCCGTGCGCTGCCGGGCCCTGTTGGAACGGGTGCTGGCCCGGCCCGGGTTCGCGGGGATCATGTCGTTCACCCTGGCCGAGTCGCTGTGGCTGGCGCGGGCCGGTTTCGACGACGTGCTGCTGGCCTATCCGTCGGCCGACCGGGCCGGTTTCGCGGAGCTGGCCGCCGACCCGAAGCTCGCCGCGACCGTGACGGTGATGGTGGACGACCCCGCGCAGCTGGAGCTGATCGACGCGGCACGGGCCGGCGGCCGGGAGGAGATCCGGGTCTGTCTCGAACTGGACACCTCGCTGCGTCTGCTGGGCGGCCGGGTCCGGATCGGCTCCCGCCGCTCGCCGCTGCGGACGCCCGCCCGACTGGCCGAGCTGGCACGCTCGGTGGTGCGCAGGCCCGGCTTCCGGCTGGTGGGTCTGATGGCGTACGAGGGGCACATCGCCGGGGTCGGGGACGCGGTCGCGGGGCATCCGCTGCGCTCGCGGGCGGTCCGGCTGATGCAGGCCACGAGCCGCAGGGAGCTGGTCGTGCGGCGGGCCGAGTCGGTGCGGGCCGTGCGGGCGGTCGCCCCGGACCTGGAGTTCGTGAACGGCGGCGGCACCGGCAGTGTGCAGCACACGGCGGCGGAGCGGGCGGTGACGGAGATCGCGGCCGGGTCGGGGCTGTTCGTGCCCCGGCTGTTCGACAACTACACGTCGTTCACGGCGCGTCCGGCGGCGCTGTTCGCCCAGCCGGTGGTGCGCCGCCCGGGGGTGGGGGTGGTGACCGTGCTCGGCGGCGGCTACCCGGCGTCCGGCCCCGCGGGGACGGACCGGCTGCCGGTCCCGTATCTGCCCCAGGGGCTGCGCTACGACCCCCAGGAGGGGCCCGGCGAGGTGCAGACGCCGCTGCTGGGTTCACCGGCCGACGATCTGCTGATCGGCGACAAGGTGTGGTTCCGGCACGCGAAGGCCGGTGAACTGTGCGAACGCTTCGACGTGTTGCGGCTGGTCGAGGGCGACCGGGTGACGGCGACGGTGCCGACGTACCGGGGCGAGGGCCGTACGTTCCTCTGAGTTCGGCGGGCGTCCCGCGGCGGGGGGCCGGACGGCCCCCGCCTCCGGTCGTTCTAGAGCGGGGTGACGTAGGCGGCGGAGATGCCTCCGTCGACGAGGAAGTCGGTGGCGTTGACGAACGAGGCGTCGTCGCTGGCGAGGAACGCGACGGCCGCCGCGATCTCGGTGGCGTCGGCGAACCGCCCGGCCGGGATGTGCACGAGCCTGCGGGCCGCGCGCTCCGGGTCCTCGGCGAACAGCTCCCGGAGCAGCGGGGTGTCGACCGGTCCCGGGCACAGCGCGTTGACCCGGATGCCCTCGCGGGCGAACTGGACGCCGAGTTCACGGGACAGGGAGAGGACTCCGCCCTTGGACGCGGTGTAGGAGATCTGGCTGGTGGCCGCTCCCATGACCGCGACGAAGGACGCGGTGTTGATGATCGAGCCGCGACGCTGTCGCCGCATGTAGGGCAGGGCGGCCTTGCAGCAGAGGTAGACGGAGGTGAGGTTGACGTCCTGGACGCGTTTCCACGCCTCCAGGCCGGTGGTGAGGATGGAGTCGTCCTCGGGCGGGGAGATGCCCGCGTTGTTGAAGGCGATGTCGACGGAGCCGTAGGTGTCGAACGCGGCCGCGAAGAGAGCCTCGACCTCTTCGGGGTCGGTGACGTCGGTGCGTACGAAGATGCCGCCGGCCTCCTCGGCCGCGGCCTTGCCCGTCGTCTCGTCGATGTCGGCGCAGACGACGTGGGCGCCCTCCGACGCCAGGCGGCGGGCGGTGGCGAGACCGATGCCGCTGCCGGCCCCGGTGATGACGGCGGTCCGGCCGGTCAGGCGGCGGCAGACGTTCTCGGCGTCGGTGGTGGTCATGTCGGTTCAGTCCTCCGTGCTGATGAAGACGTTCTTGGTCTCGGTGAAGGCGGCGAGGGCGTCGGGGCCGAGTTCCCGGCCGAGTCCGGACCGGCCGAAGCCCCCGAACGGGGTCCAGTAACGGACGCTCGCGTGCGAGTTGACGGAGAGGTTCCCGGCCCGGACCCCCTGCGAGACGCGCAGCGCGCGGCCCACGTCCCGGGTCCAGATCGAGCCGGCGAGGCCGTACTCCGTGGCGTTGGCGAGCCGGACGGCGTCACCCTCGTCGTCGAACGGGAGGACGACGGCGACCGGTCCGAAGACCTCCTCGGCGGCGACGGGCGCGTCCGGGCCCACGCCGGTGAGGACGGTGGGCGGGAACCAGAAGCCGGGTCCTTCGGGCGCCTTGCCGCGGATAGCCTCCGCTTCCTCGGGCACGAGGGCGCGCACCCGGTCGCGGTGCTCCCGGGAGATCAGCGGTCCCATGCCGGTGCGTTCGTCGGACGGGTCGCCCACGACGACCGATTCGACCGCGGGAGCGAGGAGTTCGAGGAAGCGGTCGTGGACGGACCGCTGGACCAGGATGCGGGTGCGGGCGCAGCAGTCCTGGCCCGCGTTGTCCAGGAACGCCATGGGGGCGGCTGCCGCGGCGGCCTCGATGTCGGCGTCGGCGAAGACGATGTTGGGGCTCTTGCCTCCGAGTTCGAGGGTGAGCCGCTTCACGCGGTCGGCACACCTGGCCATGATCCGTCTGCCGGTACGGGTGGAGCCGGTGAAGACGATCTTGTCGACGCCGGGGTGTTCGACCAGGGCGCCGCCGGTGACGGCGCCCGCGCCGGGCAGCACCTGGAGGAGGTGTTCGGGCAGTCCCGCGTCCAGGGCGATCCGGGCCAGGCGCAGGGCGGTGAGCGGCGTGGTCTCGGCAGGTTTGAGCAGGACGGCGTTGCCCGCGGCGAGGGCGGGGGCGAACCCCCAGGCGGCGATCGGCATGGGGAAGTTCCACGGCGCGATCACGCCGACGACGCCGAGGGGTTCGAGGAGGGTGACGTCGAGTCCGCCGGGCACCGGGATCTGCCGTCCGGTGAGGCGTTCCACTCCCCCGGCGGCGTAGTCGAGCAGGTCACGGACGTTACCTGCCTCCCAGCGGGCGTTGCCGATGGTGTGTCCGGCCTCCCGCACCTCCAGACGGGCCAGTTCCTCGGCCTCGGCGTCGACGGCGGCGGCGAAGCGGCGCAGCCCGCGGGCGCGGTCGGCGGGGGCGAGGGCGGCCCAGACGCGCCGGGCCGCCCTCGCGCGTACGACCGCCGCGTCGACCTCGGCGACGGTGGTGGACGGGACGGTGGCGAGGAGTTCTTCGGTCGCGGGGTCGAGTACGTGGTGTTCCAGAGGCCGTTCGGGCCGGTCGGTCGGGGTCACGGGTGCCTCACAGACGTTCGAAGGAGCGGCGCAGCTCCCAGTCGGTCACGGCGGCGTCGAAGGCTTCGAGCTCGACGCGGGCCATGTTGCGGTAGTGCGCGACGACGTCGTCGCCGAAGGCGGCCGCGGCCACCTCGCTGCGCTCCCAGAGTCCGGCGGCCTCGCGCAGGGTGGTGGGCACGTGGTCGTAGTCGGCGGTGTAGGCGTTGCGCGCGCAGGGTTCGGGGAGTTCGAGGCCCTTGTCGATGCCGTGGATGCCCGCCGCGACCATCGCGGCGACGGCGAGGTACGGGTTGACGTCGCCGCCGGGCAGCCGGTTCTCGAAGCGCATCGAGTGGCCGTGGCCGACGACGCGGAGGGCGCAGGTGCGGTTGTCGTGGCCCCAGGCGACGGCGGTCGGGGCGAAGGAGCCGGGCTGGAAGCGCTTGTAGGAGTTGATGTTCGGTGCGTAGAGGAGGGAGAACTCGCGCAGGGTGGCCAGTTGTCCGGCGAGGAAGTGGCGCATCACCGGGGACATGCCGCCGTCCCCGTCGGCCATGACGCTGTGTCCGGGCTCGTCGGTGGAGCGGAGCGAGAGGTGGATGTGGCAGGAGTTGCCCTCGCGTTCGTTGAATTTCGCCATGAAGGTGAGCGCCACGCCCTCCTGGGCGGCGATCTCCTTCGCCCCGGTCTTGTAGACGGCGTGCTGGTCGCAGGTGATCCGGGCCTCGTCGTAGCGGAACACGATCTCGTGCTGTCCGGGGTTGCACTCGCCCTTGGCCGACTCGACGGTGAGCCCCGCGGCGGCCATCTCGTTGCGGATGCGGCGCAGCAGGGGTTCGACGCGGCCGGTGCCGAGGACCGAGTAGTCGACGTTGTACCGGTTGGCTGGGGTCAGGTCGTGGTAGTTGCGGTCCCACGCCTGTTCGTAGGTGTTCCGGAAGACGATGAACTCGAGTTCGGTACCGACGTGGGCGGTGTAGCCGTGCGCGGCGAGCCGTTCCAGCTGGCGGTCCAGGATGTGGCGGGGCGCTGCGGCGACCGGGGCGCCGCCGGCCCGTGCGAGGTCGGCGACGACCAGGGCCGTGCCCTCGTTCCAGGGGGTCCGGCGCAGGGTGGTGAGGTCGGCGTGGAGGGCGAAGTCGCCGTAGCCGTTCTCCCAGGAGGACATCGCGAATCCGTCGACGGTGTTCATGTCGGTGTCGACGGCGAGCAGGTAGTCGCAGGCCTCGGTGCCGTGCTCCACGACCTCGTCGAGGAAGTGGCGGGCGGCGAACCGCTTGCCCTGGAGCCGCCCCTGCATGTCGGGGAAGGCCAGGACGACCGTGTCGATCTCGCCGTTCGCGACCAGGGCGTGCAGCTCCTCGATGCCGAGCGGTGCCGTCGGGTCTGCCACGGGACACTCCTCCTTCGGTCAGCCGGAACGCATGAGAGGGTCCGGCAGCGGGCGTCGCGGACCCGGGCACGCGTCTCGCGGCGTCGTCGTCGATCGCCGATGCCCCGCATCGGCTCGGTCCTCCGCCTCGCGATGCACGCACCCCGGCCCCGCTCCTGCTCCCGTGCGGGCCACTGCCGGACCCCCTAAGGTATGGGAGAGAACCTTTGATTGTGAAGGGAACCACGGGGCGTGGCCGAGGAAAACGAGTTCACCGACCGTCTGCTGCCCGTGCTCCGGCCGGTCCGGGCGGGCAACGGCTTCGAGGAGGCGCTGGAGCAGATCCTCCAGGTGGTCAGGCTGGGCCTGGTGCCGGGCGGCGGGCGGCTGCCGGCCGAGCGCGAGCTGGCCGAACTGCTGGGGATCAGC
Organism: Streptomyces sp. NPDC002476; assembly: GCF_042889785.1. Taxonomy (NCBI): domain Bacteria; kingdom Bacillati; phylum Actinomycetota; class Actinomycetes; order Kitasatosporales; family Streptomycetaceae; genus Streptomyces; species Streptomyces sp. NPDC002476. The sequence continues at coordinate 157,262 of NZ_JBIARH010000014.1, forward strand.
CGGGTCACGCTGCGCGAGGTGCTGAAGGTGCTGCACGACCAGGGCCTGGTGGAGAGCAGGCGGGGGCGGTACGGCGGCACGTTCGTGGTGCCCCGGTGCGCCGGGACGGGCGAGGCGGAGCTGCGCCGGAAGGTGGAGTCGGTCGACCTGGAGGACGTGCTGCGCTTCCGTGAGGTGCTGGAGGCCGGGGCGGCCGGGCTCTGCGCCGAACAGGCGCTGACGGACGCGGGCGTGCAGCGGCTGCGGGCTGCTCTGGCGGCGACGCACGAGGCCCCTCTGCCCGAATACCGCAGGCGCGACACCCTCTTCCATCTGACCCTGTCCGAACTCGCCGGCTCGCCCTCGCTGACCGCGCAGTACGCGGCGGTCCGGGCCACGGTGAACGACCTGCTGGACTGCATACCACTGCTGGTGCGGAACCTGGAGCATTCCCAGCACCAGCACACGAGCATCGTCGAGGCGGTCCTGGACGGGGACGCGGAGGCCGCGCGCGCGGTGACGCGCGAGCACTGCGACGGTACGGCCGCGCTGCTGCGCGGCTTCCTGGCCTGAGCCTCCCGGCGCGGGCCGCCGAGGACCCCGCCCGGGCTCTTGAGGTTCCCGGCCCGAGCGGCCGGGACCGGAGCCGCCCGGGCGGTGCTCCCACCCGATCCCAAAGGTATCCTCTGCCACCATTGACATGATGGAACCGAGCCCGCCGCCCGCCCAGCGGCGGCCGACCGGAGGGACCGTCCCGTGTCCGAACCTCTCATCGGCGTCTCCACCTATCTGGAACCCGCGGCCCGCTGGGGCGTCTGGGAGCTGCCCGCCGCGCTCCTCCCCGCCGCCTATCCGCGCATGATCCAGCGATCGGGCGGCCTGGCCGTGCTGCTCCCGCCGGACGCCCCGGCCCGGGCCGCAGCCGCCGTGGCCCGGCTGGACGGTCTCGTCGTCGCGGGCGGCGCGGACGTGGAGCCGTCCCTGTACGGCGCGGAGCGCGACTTCAGGACGGGCCCTCCCGCCGAGGAACGCGACATCTGGGAGACGGCCCTGATCCGGGCCGCGCTGGAGCGCGGCACCCCACTGCTCGGCGTCTGCCGCGGCATGCAGCTGCTCAACGTGACGCTCGGCGGCACACTGACCCAGCACCTCGACGGGCACGGCGGACCGCTGGGGGCGGCCGGGGTCCTCGGTTCGCACCCGGTCGCCCCCGTGGCGGGGACGCTCTACGCGTCGATCGTGCCGGAGGAGAGCGCCGTCCCCACCTACCACCACCAGTGCGTACGACGGCTCGCCCCGGGCCTGGTGGCCTCGGCGCACGCGGCGGACGGAACGGTCGAGGCGGTCGAGCTGCCCGCGGCGCCGTCCTGGGTGCTCGGGGTGCAGTGGCATCCGGAGATGGGCGAGGACCTGCGGGTGGCACGGGCCCTGGTGGCGGCGGCCTCGACATCCCGCCCGGTCCCGGCCCGCGCGACGCTGGAGGGCCTCGCCCCGCCTCGGTGAACGGGCGACCGACCGGCGGGCGGGGCGCACCACCGGCTCCACGGGCGGGTCCCGCCCGCCCTCAGTGCGGCCGGGCGTCCCGCGCCGTAAGGGACAGCAGATCGCGCGCCGGGCCCGTCGGGCGGTGGCCGGAGGGCCACACCGCGCGCAGCTGGCGCCGCAGCCGCATGCCGCCGATCGGGATCTTCACCAGCCGCCGGGCGGACAGTTCCTCGCCCACCGCCAGCTCGCTGAGCACGCACGGTCCGGCCCCGCTCTGGGCCGCGCCCTTCACCGCGGTCGTCGAGGAGAGTTCGAGCAGGGGCACGGCGAGCCCGCCGTGCGCGGCCAGGGCCGCGTCCAGGACCTGGCGGGTCCCCGAGCCCGGCTCCCGCAGTACCAGGGGGGTCTCGGCGAGTTCCCGCGGGGTCACCGGGGTGCGGCGGCGGGCCCATGCGTGGGACGGGGCGACCGCGACGACGAGGCGGTCGTGGGCGATGACCGTGCCGTCGAGCCCCGCCGGCACCGACAGGCCCTCCACGAACCCGAGATCGGCCTCCCCGGCGAGCAGCCGCCCCGCGACCGCCGCCGAGTTCCCGGCGAGCAGCGAGACCGCGGTGTCCGGCCGCTCGGCGCGCAGCGTCATCAGCCAGCCCGGCAGCAGGTATTCGGCGATGGTCATGGAGGCCGCGACCCGCAGCCGGGAGTCCCGGCGGTCGCGCAGCGCCTGGGTACCGGCGTCGAACGCCTCGGCCGCCTCGACGATCCTGCGCGCCCAGTCGGTGACCAGCGCGCCCGCGTCGGTGAGCCGGGAACCACGCGGTGAACGGTCCAGCAGGGCCAGACCGAGCTGCCGCTCCATGGACCGGATCCGGCTGCTGGCCGCGGGCTGGGTGACCCCGACGGCGCGGGCCGCGCGCCCCAGGCTGCCGTGCCGGGCGACGGCGAGCAGCAGCTCCAGCGCGCCGAGGTCGGGAACCCGGTGGGAAAGCGGAACGTGCGGGTCAGCGGTCATAAATTCAGCTTATGACCTCATAGGGACAGAGTCCCTGGTGGGGCTTCGCGCCACTTCCGAGAATCGTGGCATGGCTATCTCTTCACAGCCCCGGCAGTCCGACGCCCCGCAGCCGACCGGGCGGTCCGCCACCGCTCGACCGGATGTTCCCTCCCTCCCCCGGCTGCGGCACATCGGCCCCAACTGGTACGCGAGCGTCATGGGCACCTCGATCGTGGCGAGCGCGGGAGCCACGCTGCCGGTGCACGTTCCCGGACTGCGGGGCGCCTGCACGGTGGTGTGGGCGCTCGCGGTGGTCATGCTGGCCGCGGTGCTCGTGGCCCGTGCCGGGCACTGGGCCGCCCACCGCGACCAGGCCCGCCACCATCTGCTGGACCCCACCGTCGCCCCGTTCTACGGCTGCCTCTCGATGGCGCTGCTGGCCGTCGGGGGCTCGACGATGGTGGTCGGCCGGGACGTCATCGGTCACGGGGCGGCCGTGGCCCTGGACGCGGTGCTGTACACGGCGGGCACGCTGATCGGGCTGGCCGCGGCGGTCGCGATCCCGTACCTGATGGTGGCGCACCACCGGATCGGGGCCGGCACCGCCTCGCCGGTGTGGCTGCTGCCGGTGGTGGCCCCGATGGTCTCCGCGGCGCTCGGCCCGCTGCTGATCCCCGAGCTGCCCGCCGGTCAGTGGCGCCAGGCGGCGCTGCTGGCCTGCTACGCGATGTTCGGGCTGAGCCTGCTGGCCACGCTGGTCATGCTGCCGCTGATCTTCGCCCGGCTGGTCCACCAGGGGCCGCTGCCGCTCGCACTGACGCCCACGCTGTTCCTGGTCCTCGGGCCGCTGGGCCAGTCGACGACGGCGGTCGGCCAGCTCGCCGATGTGGCGGAGGGGACGGTCCCGGCGCCGTACGCCGCGGGTTTCGAGGCGTTCGCCGTGCTCTACGGGGTGCCGGTGATGGGTTTCGCGCTGATGTGGCTGGCCCTGGCCTCCGCCCTGGTGGTGCGCGCGATGCGGGGCGGCATGCCCTTCGCCATGACGTGGTGGGGCTTCACCTTCCCGGTCGGCACGTGTGTCACGGGCGCCGCGGGGCTGGCCCGGCACACCGGCCTCGACGCGTACACCTGGCTGGCCGTCGCGCTGTACGTACTGCTGGTGACGGCATGGGCGGTGGCCGGGGCGCGGACGCTGCGCGGGCTGCTCAGCGGAGCGCTGCTCGCAGCGCCGCAGCCGCCCGCGCCAGCGACGGCCCGTACCACGTGAGGTACCGCCCGTCGACGAGTGCGGCGGGCAGCGCCGGGAACGCCTCCGGCCCGTCGCCCGCCGTGAAGCGGTACGGCTCGTCGGGCAGGACCACCAGATCGGCGCCGGCCGCGTTGAGCCGGTCGAGCGGAATCCGGGGGTAGCGCTCGGCGTGGCCCGCGTACACGTTGTCGACGCCGAGCCTGGACAGCAGGTCGCCGGCGAAGGTGTCGCGGCCCAGCACCGTCCAGGGCCTGCGCCAGACGGGCACGACCGCACGGCGCGGGGCCCGGGGCGGGGGCAGCGCGGCCCAGGCGGCCTCGGCGTCGTCCAGCCAGCGCGGCCGGGGCGCGCCGCAGGCGGCGGCCAGGGCCCGCTCCAGCTGCTCGAACGCCTGGTCGAGGGTGCGGATCTCAGTGACGAGCACCTCGACACCGGCGTCCCGGAGAGCCGCGAGGTCCGGGGCGCGGTTCTCCTCCTCGTTGGCGAGGACGAGGTCGGGCCGCAGCGCGACGATCGCGGCCACGTCGGGGTTCTTGGTGCCGCCGACGCGGGCGGCGGTCAGCCCGGCGGGGTGGGTGCACCAGTCGGTGACGCCGACGAGCCGGCCGGGGGCGGTGACGGCGACGGCCTCGGTGAGCGAGGGCACCAGGGAGACGACGCGCACGACGGACACCCTCTCAGCGGCGCGGGTCGACGGTCGCGTCGATGTGCTCGGAGACCGCGACGACCAGCAACCGCGTGCCGGACGTCGTGGCCCGCCAGCGGTGCCGCACCCCGCCGGACAGGAACAGCGTGTCGCCCTCCTCCAGCCGGTACGCCCGCCCTTCCGCCTCCACCTCCGCGGCGCCCCGCACCACGTACATCACCTCGTCGTTGCGGTGCTGGAACTCGCGCCCGAGGTCGAGTTCACCGGTGAACTCCAGGGCGCTGAGCTGGTGACGTCCGCGCACCACCCTGCGCACCCCGTCGGCCGAGCCGCTCCCTTCGTGCCCGCCGGCCTCCTCGATCCCCTGGCAGTCGCCGTGGCGCCCGGCGACCGCTCCGGTCCCGGTGTCCGCCCGGCTCCCGGCCGCCCGTACGACGTCGACGGCGCGTGCCGAGTCCGCGGCGGCACGCAGCCGGGCCGGCGTGGTCTCCAGGGCTCCGGCGACCCGGTCCAGGGACCGGGTGCTGGGCCGTGCCCGCTCGTTCTCGATCTGGCTGAGGAACGGCACGGACAGACCGCTGCGCGTCGCGACCGCGGCCAGTGTGAGCCCCAGGGACCTGCGCCTTCGGCGGATCGCGGCGCCCACTCGGAGTGTTTCCTTCTCGTCCATGTGCGGCTCCCTCCCGACTGTTCATCCTTCCGGTTGTCGGCGCGTTCCGCACATGGTTGCGCGAGATCGGCCGGTTAGGGCCCCTCCGGGCGGTTCCGCACGGACCCGCGTACGGCTTCCGCACGACCCGCGTACGCCCTCCGGGGCGGGACCGGTGGACGGTTCACGGACCGCTGCTCGCCGGCCCGCGGACAACGGAAAGGGGTGGGCCCGCCCGTGGCGGTGCCCACCCCTCCCCCGGTGTCCGGGAGTCCCTGTCCGGACCTTACTGCGGGGCCATCGTGTCCACGATGTCCGGGTTCTCCTTCATCCAGGCGCCGACGGCCTCCTCCTCGTGACCGGCGCCGCGCTTCTGGATCTCGTTCTCCAGTCCGGCGAGCTGGTCCTCGCTCAGCCTGAAGTCCTTGAACCACTTCGTCAGCTGCGGGTAGGTCTTCGGGAAGTCCTTGCCGGCGATGGTGTGCAGACGGTCGCCGTCACCGAAGGCCTTCTCGGGGTCCTTCAGCTTGGTCATGTCGAACTCGTCGTACGCCCAGTGCGGGGTCCACAGCAGTACCGCGATGGGCTCCTTCTTGGCGTACGCGCGCTTCAGCTCGGCCAGCATGCCGGGTGTCGAGGAGTCGACGACCTGGTACTCCTTGTCGAGACCGTACGTCGGCAGCACGTTCTTCTTGAGGTTCTCCATCGTGGCGGTGCCCGGCTCGATGCCGACGATCCGGCCCTTGAACCGCGACGCCTTGCCCTTGAGGTCGGCGAGGGACTCGACGTCCTTCACGTAGGAAGGCACCGCGACCTCGATGGACGTCGGGCCGTACCAGGAACCGAGGTCGCTCAGCTGCGAACCGTACTTCTCCCAGTAGTTCTTCTGCGTGTACGGCAGCCAGCCGTCGAACTGCACGTCGATCTGGCCGCGGGACATCGCCGCGTACATCGGGCCGACCTCGAACTGCTTGAGATTGACCTGGTAGCCGCGCTCCTCCAGGACCGCCTTCCACAGGTAGGTGGCGGCGATGTCCTCCTCCCAGGGGAACCAGGCGACATCGAGGGGGCGGGAGCGCTCGTCCTTGCCCTTCGCGCCCCCGGCCTTGCCGGCCCCCGCCACGGGGGTCCACTTGTCGGCGGCGCCGGGGTTCGCTTCCAGCCAGGTGCGGACGGCCTCCTGCTCATTGCCGGAGCCGGCCTTCTGGATCTCCGCCTCAAGACTGGTGAGCTGCTCCTCGCTCATCTTGAAGTTCTTGAGCCAGCTGCTGACCTCGGGGTTGTCGGCGGAGAAGCCCTTGCGGGCCAGGGTGTGGACGCCGTCGCCCTTGCCCCACAGGCCCTTGGGGTCCTCGAGCTTGGTGAGCTCGAACTGGTTGTAGGCCCAGTGCGGCGACCAGAGCGGGACGACGATCGGTTCCTTCTTGGCGTACGCGCGCTTCAGCTCGGCCAGCATGGACGGCGTGGAGCCGTCGACGACCTTGTACTCCTTGTCCAGGCCGTAGCCCGGCAGGATCTTCTCCTTGAGCAGGCCCATCTCGCCGGCGCTCGGCTCGATGCCGACGATCCGGCCCTCGAACTGCGCACCCTTGCCCTTGAGGTCCTCCAGGGACCGGACGTCCTTCATGTACGCGGGGACGGCCAGCTCCAGCGAGGTGGGGCCGTACCAGGGACCCAGGTCCTCCAGCCGGTCCTGGTACTTCTCCCAGTACTGGGCGTGGGTGACCGGGAGCCAGGAGTCGGTCTCGAAGTCGATCTGGCCGCCCGCCATGCCGGTGTACAGCGCCCCGGCCTCGTACTGCTCGACATCGACCTGGTAGCCGCGCCGCTCCAGCATCTCCTTCCAGAGGAACGTGGAGGCGATGCCCTCGTCCCAAGGGATGTATCCCATGCTGATCTTCTTGCCGGTGCCCGGCTTCGCGGCGTCGGCGCCCGTGCCCTGGTCCGCGCCGCCGGAACCGAAGAGGCCCATGCCGCCCGCGACGAGCGCGAGGACGACGACCCCGACGACCGCGACGACGGGCTGCGGGCGGTGGTTCCAGATCTTCATTCCGCCGGCCATGGCCTGCGCCTTGGCGACCGCCCGGCGGGCCAGCGGCGAGACCTCGCGGCCGAGCGCGCCGGTCATCCGGTCCAGGTACATGGCCACGATGACGATGGAGATGCCCGCCTCGAAGCCGAGGCCGACGTCGACGTTGCCGATGGCGCGGTAGACGGCGCCGCCGAGGCCGCCGCCGCCGACCATGCCGGCGATGACCACCATGGACAGGCCCAGCATGATGACCTGGTTGATGCCCGCCATGATCGTGGGCAGCGCCAGCGGCAGCTGCACCCGCAGCAGAGTGTCGCGCCGGGTGGTGCCGAACGCCTCGGCCGCCTCCACCAGCTCGCCGTCGACCTGGCGGATGCCCAGTTCGGTCATCCGGACGCCCGGGGGCAGCGAGAAGATGATGGTGGCGATGATCCCGGGGACCACGCCGACGCCGAAGAAGATGACGCCGGGGATCAGATAGACCATGGCGGGCATGGTCTGCATGAAGTCCAGGACGGGCCGGGTCACCGCGCTCACGGCCTTCGAGCGGGAGGCCCAGATGCCCAGCGGCACGGCCAGCACCAACGAGATGATCGTGGCCACGAGCACCAGCGTGACGGTGTCCATCGCCTCGTCCCACAGCTCGACGGAGTCGATGAGGGCGAATCCCACGAAGGCGAGCACACCGGCGAGCAGACCGCGCAGCCACCAGGCGATGACGGCGACGATGCCCGCGAAGAGCAGCGGGGCGGGGGCGGAGAGCACGGCGGCTATGCCGTCGAACATGCCGCTGACGACCGAACTGATCGCGTCGAACAGCCAGGACAGATGGATCTGGAGCCAGTCGACGGCGGAGTCGACCCAGTCACCGAGAGGAAGCCTAAACACTGGCCACCTTCTTCGGGTTCTCGGCGCCCTTCGCGTCGGCGGCCGGGGTCCGGACGTCCTGCGGGACCTCGGTGGGGCTCATCGGTTCACCGAGGACGGCGAGCAGCCGGGCACGCGGCACGACGCCGACGAGCTCGCCCTCCGTGTCGGTGACGGCGACGGCGACCCCGCTGCGCGAGCAGGGGGTGAACAGCTCGATGATCGGCGTGGACTCGGTGACGGTGGCCGGGGCCGCACGCAGCACGTCGTCCGGGGTACGCAGTTCCTCGCCGTCGTCCGTGCTGGTGCCCAGGACGGTGTGCGGCTCGGCCATGATGGCGCCCGCGGTGAGCACCCGGGTGCGGTCGACGTCCTGGGTGAAGGAGGCGACGTAGTCGTTGGCCGGGGTGACGAGGATGTCCTCGGCGGTGCCGAGCTGGACGATCCTGCCGTCGCGCATCACGGCGATGCGGTCGCCGAGGCGCATGGCCTCGTTGAGGTCGTGGGTGATGAAGACGATGGTCTTCTTCAGGCGCTTCTGCAGTTCGAGCAACTGGTCCTGCATGTCGCGGCGGATCAGCGGGTCGAGCGCGCTGAAGGACTCGTCCATCAGCAGCAGGTCGGCGTCGGTGGCCAGGGCGCGGGCCAGGCCGACACGCTGCTGCATGCCGCCGGACAGCTCGTCGGGCCAGGACTTCTCCCAGCCGGCGAGGCCGGTCAGCTCCAGCGCCTCGACGGCGCGCTTCTCGCGCTCGGCGCGCGGCACGCCCTGCACTTCGAGACCGTACGCGGCGTTCTCCAGCACGCTCCGGTGAGGGAAGAGCGCGAAGTGCTGGAACACCATGCTGATCTTGGAGGACCGGACGTGGCGCAGTTCGGCGGGGCTCAGGGCGGTCAGATCCTGGCCGTCGAACAGGACTCGTCCGGCTGTGGGCTCCAGAAGCCCGTTGAGCATGCGCAGCAACGTGGACTTTCCGGACCCGGACAGACCCATCACGACGAAGATCTGTCCCGGTTCCACGGCGAACGAGGCATCGATCACCGCTGCGGTCGTTCCGTCGGCGCGCAGCTCGTCGCGGTCGGCGCCGCCTTCGAGCTTTCGCACTGCTTGATCGGGTCGTCTACCGAACACCTTGTACAGGTGTTCGGCTTGCAGCCTTGACACATACACCTCGCGCGTTGAACCGAAAAACGGTCTGCCACCCCCTCCGGCAGACCGTGGAGCGGCGCGGATTCGGTCCGCACGGCACGTGCACTGGTTGAAATCGCTACGTGTTCCGCTCCGGCTGCGCGCCTGCCCCCACTTACACGAGCCAAACGCAAGAGTGATTCAGGTCACATTCGAACGGGGTATGCACGCGATCGCCCCGGGGTGAACGGCACGCACCGGACCGGGCGCCCCGGCCCGCGACGGCACCCCGGCCCGCGACGGCACCCCGGCCCGCCCCTCACCCCGCCGCGCCCACGCGGCCGACGGGCGGCGTCGGCGGGGTGCGGCATCATCGGGGTGTGACGCGACGACTCATGCTCCTGGACACCGCCTCCCTCTACTTCCGCGCCTACTTCGGGGTCCCCGATTCGGTGCGCGCACCGGACGGGACGCCGGTCAACGCCGTGCGCGGGCTGCTCGACTTCATCGCGCGCCTGGTGCAGGACCACCGCCCGGACGACCTGGTCGCCTGTATGGACGCGGACTGGCGGCCGCACTGGCGGGTGGAGCTGATCCCCTCGTACAAGGCGCACCGGGTGGCGGTCGAGACCGCCGAGGGCCTGCCCGACGAGGAGGAGACCCCCGACACGCTGGCCCCTCAGGTGCCGGTGATCGAGGACGTGCTGGACGCGCTGGGCATCGCCCGGGTCGGCGTCGCGGGCTACGAGGCGGACGACGTGATCGGCACGCTCACCCGCCTGGCCACCGGGCCGGTGGACATCGTCACCGGCGACCGCGACCTGTACCAGCTGGTCGACGACGCCCGCGGCGTGCGGGTGCTGTACCCGCTGAAGGGGGTCGGCTCGCTCCAGCTCACCGACGAGACCTGGATGCGGGAGAAGTACGGGGTGGACGGTTCCGGCTACGCCGACCTGGCCCTGTTGCGCGGCGACCCGAGCGACGGCCTGCCCGGGGTTCCCGGCATCGGCGAGAAGACCGCGGCGAAACTGCTGGACACCTTCGGTGACCTGGCCGGGATCATGGCCGCCGTCGACGACCCGTCCTCCCGGCTGACGCCCTCGCAGCGCAAGCGGCTCGACGAGGCCCGGGACTACGTGGCGGTCGCCCCGAAGGTGGTCCGCGTCGCCGGTGACGTACCGCTGCCCGCGTTCGACCCGGCACTGCCCGCCGAGCCGCGCGATCCCGTCGCCCTGGAGACCCTCGCGAAGCGCTGGGGGCTGGGAGGTGCCCTGCAGCGCCTGCTCTCCACACTGCACGCCTGAGATGCTAGCTTAGGCAAGCCTAAGCAAATCGGATCAGGGGAGAACCTCGTGGCAGAGCGACCGGCACGGCAGGCACCCAAGGCGCAGCGGGCCGAGGTCCTGCGCACCGAGCGGATCACCCCGCACATGGTGCGCGTCGTGTTCGGCGGCGACGGGCTCGCCGACTTCGAACTCGCCGGGTTCACCGACCACTACGTCAAGATCTGCTTCGCGCCCGAGGGCGCGGACTACCCGCACCCGTTCGACATGGCCCGCATCCGCGAGGAGCAGCCCCGGGAGCTGTGGCCCTCGTCGCGCACCTACACCGTGCGTTCCTGGGATCCGGCCGCCCGGGAGCTGGCCGTCGACTTCGTGGTCCACGGCGACGAGGGCCTCGCCGGGCCCTGGGCGCTGCGCGCGGTCCCGGGCCAGCAGGTGACGATGCTCGGGCCCGGTGGGGCCTACGTCCCGGAGGCCGCGGCCGACTGGCACCTCCTGGCGGGCGACGAGAGCGCCCTCCCTGCCATCGCCGCCTCCCTGGAGCGGATGCCGGCGGGCGCGGTGGTGCACGCCTTCGTGGAGGTGGCGGACGCCTCCGAGGAGCAGAAGATCGTGACGCCGGACGGGGTCGAGGTGACCTGGCTGCACCGCGGGGAGGGCCATGTCGGCAAAGCTCTGGTCGCCGCCGTCGCGGAGCTGGAGTTCCCGCAGGGCGACGTCCAGGCGTTCATCCACGGCGAGGCGGGCTTCGTGAAGGAGATCCGCCGCCATCTGCGCCTGGAACGCGGGATCCCGCTCTCCCGGCTGTCGATCTCCGGGTACTGGCGGCTCGGCCAGAACGACGACGCCTGGCGCGCGGTCAAGCGCGAGTGGAACGCCCAGGTGGAGCGCGAACAGGAGAGCGCGGCGGCATGAGACCGCCCGCTCCCGTGTGCCCCCGGCCGGGGGCACACGCGTTTCCGGGGTGAGCGCGGCGGCCCCGCGTCGAACGGACCTGCGCCGGTACGGCCGTGAGGGGGACGCTCCGGGCGGCCGACGGGCGCCCGGCCCGGCCACGTGGAAGGATCTCGCGCACGCCCGGCCCCGGAGCGTCACCCCCCGGACCGTCGCGCCCCGGCCCCGCTGCCGCACCGTTCCGGGCCCGCGCCATCGGCCTCCGGACCCGCGCGCCTCGGCCCCGGTTCCCCGCAGCACGGCCTTCCGGACCCGCGTTCCCCGGCCTCCCGGGCGTGCGAACGACGACGGAAAGGCGTACGCCCCATGCCGGTGTCCGTGGCACTCCTCACCTCCGACCTGCGGCTGCACGACAACCCGGTGCTGCGGGCGGCCGTGCGCGACGCGGACGAAGTCGTCCCGCTGTTCGTGCGTGACGACGGGATCCGGCAGGCCGGTTTCGACGCCCCCAACCGCCGGGCGTTCCTCGCGGACTGCCTCCACGACCTCGACGGGGGCCTGCGCCGCCGCGGCGGCCGACTGGTCGTCCGGAGCGGCGACGCGGTGGCGGCCGCCCGTGCCGTGGTCGTGGCGACCGGAGCGCGCGAGCTGCACGTCGCGGCGGGCGTCAGCGGCTACGCGCTGCGCCGCGAGGAGCGATTGCGGACCGCGCTGGCGCCGGCCGGCTGCGCGCTGCACGTCCATGACGCGGTGGTCACCGCGCTCCCGCCGGGCCGGGTCGTTCCGGCGGGCCGGGACCATTTCGCGGTGTTCACGCCCTACTTCCGCCGCTGGGAGGCGACGGGGGTACGAGGTGTACTGGCCGCTCCCCACGCGGTGCGGGTGCCGGAGGAAGTGCGGGGCGAGCCGTTGCCGCAGCGGAAGGAGGTGACCGGGGTGTCGCCCGGACTCGCCACCGGCGGCGAATCGGTGGCACGCCGACTGCTGTCCGCCTGGGTGAACGGTCCGATGGACGCCTACGGGAGCCGTCATGACGATCTGTCCGCCGACGCGACGTCACATCTCTCCCCCTACCTCCACTTCGGCTGCCTCTCCGCGGCCGAGGCGGTCCAGCGGGCGCGGCGACGCGGCGGCATCGGCGCCGAGGCGTTCGTACGGCAGCTGGCCTGGCGGGACTTCCACCACCAGGTGCTCGCCGCCCGCCCCGGTGCCGCGCACGACGACTACCGCCCGCGCGGCGACCGCTGGCGTGCGGACGAGGACGGGGCCGCCGCCTGGCGGGCCGGGCGCACCGGTTACCCGCTCGTGGACGCGGGGATGCGGCAACTGGCGCACGAGGGCTGGATGCACAACCGGGCGCGCCTGCTGACGGCGAGCTTTCTGGCCAAGACACTGTACGTGGACTGGCGGGTCGGCGCCGCGCACTTCCTGGACCTGCTGGTCGACGGCGATCTGGCGAACAATCAGCTGAACTGGCAGTGGGTGGCCGGCACGGGCACGGACACCCGGCCGAACCGTGTCTTCAATCCGGTGGTCCAGGGAAAGCGGTTCGATCCTCGGGGCGACTACGTGCGCCGCTGGGTCCCGGAGCTGGCCGGGCTGACGGGCGGCGCCGTCCACGAGCCGTGGAAACCGGCCGCCCGGGAGGCGGCTCCGGACTACCCGGAGCCGATCGTGGACCTCGGCGAGGCGCGCACCCGCTTCGAACGGGCCCGCGGCCTGCGTTGAGCGCCGGCCGGCACCGGAGCGGATCGCCGCCCCCGTACTCGCGACCGGGACCGCTGGGGGAAAGTGCGCGCGTGAGGAGGCCGGTCCCCGTACGCTCCGCCCATGACCTCATGGAACCGACGGGAGCGGCCGAGGCGGCCGGTGGCCCCGGACCGGCCGGACCGGGTCGCGGGGGCGGTGGTCGGCTCGGCGGTCGGCGACGCCCTGGGCGCGCCGTTCGAGTTCGGCCCCGCCGGCGCGTACGCGGCGCGTTTCCCCGACGGCGTCGGCACGATGTGCGGGGGCGGCGGCTGGGAGCCGGGCGAGGCCACGGACGACACACAGATGGCCGTGCTGGTCGCCGAGTCCCTGCTGGAGCGGGGCGGCTTCGATCCGGCCGACCTCTTCGACCGGTTCCGCCGCTGGGCGGACGCCGGGCCGAAGGACATCGGCCTGCAGACCGAGGCCGTACTGATGAGCGGCGACCCCTGGGACCTCGCGGCGGCTCTGCACTTCCAGGCCGAGGGGCGTGCCGCGGGCAACGGTTCGCTGATGCGGGCCGCCACGTCGGCGGTGTACTTCGCGCGTGCGGGGCGGACGGCGACGATGGACGCCGCCCGCCGGATCGCCGCGCTCACCCACGGCGACCGGGCCGCCTGGGAGGGCACCGCCGTTCTGCACGAACTCGTCCGGGTGGCGCTGAACGGCGACGATCCGCTCACCGCCGTTCCGGACACGCTCGACCGCGTGCACGGCGATCACCGCGAGCGGTGGGCGACCGTTCTCGCACCCGGCTGGCACCCGGGCGCGGCGACGGAGTTCAACGGGGCGGTGTGGCCGTGCCTGGGCACCGCGCTGTGGGCGCTGCGCACCACGCGTACGTTCGAGGAGGCGCTGTCCGCCGCGGTCGACGTGGGCGGGGACACGAACACGGTCGCTGCCGTGACCGGCGCGCTGGCGGGTGCCGTGTACGGGTACGCCGCGATTCCGGCGCGCTGGACCGGACCGCTGCACGTTCCGCTTCCGGGGTTCGGGAACCGGGTGCTGCGAACGGCCCACCTGGGCGCCCTGGCGCAGCGGCTGGACGGCCGGTCGCCCAGTAAGCGTTCCGCTTCTCCGGATGCCCACACACCCCAGAACTACACATAAGGGGCATATAAGAGCAGAATGGCAGAGCAGGCCGCTATCGCTCGGAAGAGGCGGCCAGGTCTGCAGAAGCGAAGGAGACGAACCCCATGTCGAACCTCTCGCACGCCGGCCGTGACATGGCCGGTCACCCCGATGTTTCCGAAATGCGCGACCGCTACGCCCGCGTGATGGGCGGGCGGGACGTGGCGCTCGTGGACGCACCGGTGTTCCTCGTCGGTCTCTACTGCGCCATCTCGCCCTGGGTGGTCAATTTCCTGGGGACCCAGCCCAGACTGTCGACGCACAACCTGATCATGGGTATCGCGATCGCGGCACTGGGTCTGGGGTTCACCGCCATGCCGGAGCGGATGTACGGCCTGAGCTGGGCCATCTGCGCCATGGGCATCTGGATGATCATCTCGACCTGGGTCGTCGGCAGCGCCCCGAGCCTCGGGGTGATCCTGAACAACGTCATCATCGGCGCGCTGACCCTGCTGCTCGGGCTGGTCTGCGCGGCCGCGTCGATGAAGGCCGGCAAGCACACGACCGGCAGGCGAGCGGCCCGGGTCGACCAGTCCGCCCGAGCCGACCGTCCGGCCTGAGCAAGGGACTCTGCCCGAACCGGCGGTCGGCCGGTCCGCCTCCCGCGGACCGGCCGACCGCGACCGGACCCGTGCCACCGACCGGTCCCGGAGCCCGCCGCGTGATTCGGCCCGCCCCGCAACCGTCGCGCGGGGCAGTCCCGGCGGAACGGCAGGTAGTCCACGTCGTACCCGAAGTAGGCGGCCCCGTCGACCAGCGGAAGTCCCGCCTCGGCGGCGCAGGCAACGGACAGCATCGAGTTGACGCCGCCGACCTCGATCGGCGCGATGTGGTGGCGCGGCGGCCGATGTGCTTCTCCAGGGCGCGCAGAGCGGCCACCCGCCCCGGCCGGGACGCGTTCCAGCAGCACCGTCCGGGCGCCCATCCCGGACCCCGGGTCACCCCAGGGAGCTGTAGGCGACCACCCCGCGCAGCACCGCGTCCACCGCCTTGCGCGCGTTGCGCGCGACCGTACTGCCGTCCCGGGGCGCCGCGGCCTCGATCTGGCCCAGCACGTCGATCACCTGCTTGCACCACCGGACGAAGTCCCCCGCGGGCATCTCCGCCTCGTTCAGCACCTCGTCCAGCGTGCGTCCCGACGCCCACATGTAGACGGCCCAGGCGAAGCCCAGATCGGGCTCGCGCTGCCCGACCCCCTCCGCCTGATTGATCTTGAATTCCTCCTCCAGGGCATCGAGCCGGCCCCAGATCCGGACCATCTCCCCCATCGCGGCCCGCGCGGGCCCCGACGGCAGCTTGGGCGCCACCGCGTCATCGGCCTGCCGCGCCTCGTACACCAACGCCGAGACACAGGCCGCGAGTTCGGCGGGGTTCAAGCCCTCCCACACGCCGTCCCGCAGGCATTCGCTGGCCAGCAGGTCCAGTTCCCCGTAGAGGCGGGCGAGCCGCCGCCCGTGCTCGGTGACCTCGTCGCTCCGCAGGTAGTCGAGCTCGGTGAGCAGCGCGACGATGCGGTCGAAGGTCCGGGCGATCGTGTTCGTCCGGCCCTCGATGCGGCGTTCCAACTGCTTGGTGTCGCGCCGCAGTCGGTGGTAGCGCTCGGCCCACCGGGCGTGGTCCTCGCGCTCGTCGCACCCGTGGCAGGGGTGGGCGCGCAGGGCCGCCCGCAGCCGGGCTATCTCCCGGTCGTCGGCGGCCGGGGACCGTCCCTTGCGGTGCCGCTCCGGCACGATGTGCCCGGCCTTCGTCCGGAGGGCGGAGGCCAGGTCGCGGCGCGACTGCGGCGAGCGCGCATTGAACGACTTCGGCACCCGCATCCGTTCCAGCACCTGCACCGGAACCGGGAAGTCGATGGAGGCGAGCCGCTTCACCTGCCGTTCGACGGTCAGCACCAACGGCCGCGGCCCGTCGTGGTATTCGAGACCGCGGTGCCCGTGGCCGTTGGCCCGGCCGGCCGGCAGACCGGGGTCGAGGACCAGCGCCAGCCCGGCGAACTTGCCGGTGGGCACGTGGATGACGTCGCCGGGCCGCAGCTTCTCCAGGGAGGCCGCCGCCTCGGCCCGTCGCTGGGTGGCGCCCCGCTTGGCCAGTTCGTTCTCCCGCTCCTTGAGGTCGCGGCGCAGCCGCGCGTACTCCTCGAAGTCGCCGAGGTGGCAGGTCATGCCCTCGCGGTAGCCCGCGAGCCCCTCCTCGTTGCGCTGGACCTGCCGGGAGATCCCGACCACGGACCGGTCGGCCTGGAACTGCGCGAAGGAGGTCTCCAGCAGCTCGCGCGAGCGGTGCCGCCCGTACTGGTGCACCAGGTTGACGGCCATGTTGTACGAGGGCCGGAAGCTGGACCGCAGGGGGTAGGTGCGGGTGCCAGCGAGCCCGGCCAGCTGTACCGGGTCCATGCCGCGCTGCCACAGGACCACGGCGTGACCCTCGACGTCGATGCCGCGGCGGCCGGCCCGCCCGGTCAGCTGGGTGTACTCGCCGGGCGTGACATCGGCGTGCTGCTCGCCGTTCCACTTGACGAGCTTCTCCAGCACGACCGAGCGCGCGGGCATGTTGATGCCGAGGGCGAGGGTCTCGGTCGCGAAGACCGCCTTGACGAGACCGCGCACGAACAGCTCCTCGACAACCTCCTTGAACGTGGGCAGCATGCCGGCGTGATGCGCGGCGATGCCCCGCTCCAGCCCTTCGAGCCACTCGTAGTAGCCCAGGACGTGGAGGTCCTCGCCGGGGATGGACGCGGTCCGCTCCTCGACGATCTCGCGGACCAGGCGGCGCCCCGCCTCGTCGTTGAGCCGCAGTCCGGCGTGCAGACACTGCTGCACCGCCGCCTCGCAGCCCGCCCGGCTGAAGATGAACGTGATGGCCGGGAGCAGCCCCTCGGCGTCCAGCCGGTCGATGACCTCGGGCCTGGCCGGGGTCCAGATCCGGCCGCGCTGGCGGCGCTCGCGCTCCCGGTCCGCCTCGCGGACCATCTTGCCCCGGCGGCGGTCGCGGGGGTTGTACGTCCGCTGGTTCTCCATCCGGGCGAGCCGAGTGAGGTCGGGGTTGACCTCGCGGCGTGCGGTACCGCGTCCGCCGTGGTCGCTCTCCTCCTCGAAGAGGTCGTACATCCGGCGGCCCGCGAGCACGTGCTGCCAGAGCGGCACCGGACGGTGCTCGGCGACGATGACCTCGGTGTCGCCGCGGACGGTGTCCAGCCAGTCGCCGAACTCCTCCGCGTTGGACACGGTCGCCGAGAGCGACACGAGCGTCACGGACTCCGGGAGGTGGATGATCACTTCCTCCCAGACGGCGCCCCGGAACCGGTCGGAGAGGTAGTGCACCTCGTCCATGACCACGTAGCCGAGGCCGCGCAGCGCCTGCGAGCCCGCGTACAGCATGTTCCGCAGGACCTCGGTGGTCATGACGACCACGGGGGCGTCGCCGTTGACGCTGTTGTCACCGGTCAGCAGGCCGACCTTGTCCGGTCCGTAGCGTTTGACCAGATCGGCGAACTTCTGGTTGGAGAGGGCCTTGATCGGGGTGGTGTAGAAGCACTTGCGCCCCTGCTGGAGGGCGAGGTGCACGGCGAACTCACCGACGATCGTCTTGCCCGAGCCGGTCGGGGCGGCGACGAGCACGCCCTTTCCGGCCTCCAGTGCCTCGCATGCCTCGATCTGGTAGGGGTCCAGCTCGAATTCGTACAGCTCCCGGAAGGGTGCGAGTGCGGTGGCCAGCTCGGCGGCACGGATCCGAGAAGCCTGGTATCGCTCAGCGGGTGAGAGGTCCTCTGTCATCTTGCCTACGAGCGTACCCGCCGCCTGTGACAGCGGCTCGATCTTTAAAGTACGCCGGGAGAACCGGGCGCGAGCACCGTGACCGCGCCCGGTACGCACGTCGCGGTGAGCGGCAGCGCCCCCAGCGGTTCACCGTCCGCGTACGCGGTGACACCGGCCGCGGACAGTTCGACCGAGGAGGCCCGGTGCACGGTCACCGCGGGGTGGCCGAGATGCGTTCCCCGGTAGACCCGGGGGAAGACCCTCAGGAGCGCGGCGCGGCTGCAGTTCCCGACCACGACCACGTCGAAGAGCCCGTCGTCCATGACGGCGTCGGCGCACATCCGCATGCCGCCGCCGTACGACGTCCCGTTGCCGACGGCGACGAGCGTCGCCTCGATCTCCCGCACCGGCCCGCCGTCCAGCCGCAGCCGGTACGGGACGGGCCGGAACGCGGCGAGTTCGGCGAGGATCGCGAGGTCGTACTTGAACCGCCCGCCCACGAAACGCATTCGGTTGCCGCGGTCGTTGACCCGGGAGTCGAAGCCGGAGGCGAGCACGGACCCGAACCACCGGTCCCCGACCCTGCCGAGGTCGATCTCGCGGACGCCGCCGCCCTTGAGCGCCTCGGCGGCCAGCCGTCCGGCGCCGGCCGGGTCCACGACCGGCACCCCCAGCGCGCGGGCGAAGTCGTTCCCGGTGCCCACGGCGACGACGCCGAGCGGGGTCGTCGTCCCGGCGACGGCCTGGAGGGCGAGGGACATCATGCCGTCCCCGCCGACGGCGATCAGTGCGCCGGTGCCCCCCGCGACGGCCTCGCGGGCCCGTCGCAGGGCGTCGTCGGCATGCTCGCCGAGGACGGTGCGCACGGAGAATCCCGCGTCCCGCAACGCGGAAGCGGCCGGCTGCGCGGCACGCGCGCCCCGGCCGCGTCCCGCGGTGGGATTGACGAAAAGGGTGATCTCGCTGGTCACCCGGGGGACCCTACAGGTCAGGTGATGTCGTCGTAACCGTTCACCCGGTCACGGTCCGAGCTCGTCTGGTGCGGCAGGGCGCCGCGGGACCGGACCGGTTCGACCTCTCCGATGTCCGCAGGGGTGAGGTCCAGCTCCGACGCCTCGTCGTCGCCCGGGCCCGCCGCCTCGCGCTGCGCCTTGCGCCGGTCGTTGACGAGGGAGATCCCCGTGGCCAGGAAGTACAGGACCCAGATCGGTCCGGCGAGCAGCAGCATGCTGACCGGGTCGGTGCTGGGAGTGGCCACCGCCGCGAAGACCGTGATCCCCATGATCATGCCCCGCCACCAGCCGAGCATCCGCTTGCCGGTGAGGACCCCGCCGAAGTTGAGCATCACGAGCAGCAGGGGCAGTTCGAAGGCGAGCCCGAAGACCACGACCATGCGCGTGATCAGATCCAGCAGTTCGTCCAGCGGCAGCTGGTTGTCGAGATCGGCCGGTGAGAAGTCCAGGAGCACCCGCGCCATCGTGGGCAGGGTCTTGTACGCGAAGAAGCCGCCGGCGAGGAACAGCGGGAAGCCCGCGCCCACGAAGGCGAGGGAGTACTTCTTCTCGTGCCTGTGCAGCCCGGGCGCGACGAAGGCCCACAGCTGGTACAACCAGATCGGCGAGGAGACGACGATGCCCGCCATCAGGGAGACCTTGAGGGCCAGGGTGAACGGGGTGAGCAGACCGTTCAGGACGATGCGCGCGCAGGTGCCGTCCTCCCTCTTGGCGAGTTCGGCGAAGCTCGACTCGCAACCGACTGCCTTCAGTACCGGGTTGGTGAAGAACTCGATGATCCCCTTGTAGAAGAAGGCGGCGACGATCGTGACGACGACGATCCCCAGCAGCCCCTTCGCCAACCGGTTACGCAGCTCTCGCAGGTGCTCCACCAGGGGCATGCGGCCCTCTGGGTCCCTCTCCTGCTTGCGGGAAGACTTGAGCAACCCACGTCCTCATCTCGTGCAGCAGGCCGTCACCGAATCCCCGGCGCCTGCGTCGGCCCGTTACTGTCAGCGCTTGGTCGAGTCGGTCGGCTCGGCGACCGGGCGGGAGCTGGTCACGTCACCCGGCGCGGCCTTGATGGTACGCGGGGCGGCCTGGTCCTGGGCCTGGTCGTTGGCCGCCGGCTCGGCCGGAGTGGCCGACGGGCCGCTCTCGGACTTCATCGCCTTGGCCTCGCTCTTCAGGATGCGGGCGGACTTGCCGAGCGAGCGAGCCATGTCAGGAAGCTTCTTCGCGCCGAACAGCAGAACGATGACGACGAGGATCAGGATGATCTCGGGAGCGCCGATTTTTCCGAACATAAGCGTGTACCTTCTCACCGAGGCAGCCGGGGTGGGGCGGATCGAACAACGGGCGTCCGATCGTCGTACTGTCAGCGATCGTATCCCGCGGGAGTGAACACGGGGCAATACCCGTGCGTCCCCGCGGTGACGGCCCACGCCTCGCTCTGCGAGCCGCTCGAGCAGCGTACCCCCCCGACTCCGGGAAACAGGAGGCCGCGCTCTGGACGACCGACCGGCCCTGGTCACAGCCTCACACGAACGCGTGGGGCCGCGGCTGCTGTGCTCCTGTCGCCCGGAGGTGTACGTCTGCGGGGGAGCCCGGCCAGGGCGTGTTTCGAAAGGAGCGTCGTCCGCCCGAAGGGCGGGGCCCGCGGCGTCCGGTGCGGTGCGTCGCAAGGCGGAGGGTCGCCCTCGCGCTGGACGTACGCGGACGATCCCGACAACGTGGCGAGGTGCCGTGCCAGGCGTCGCGGGCCGGACGGGACGTTCGCAACACGCCCTAGCGCAACGCCTCGCCCGTGGCGGCGAGGTCCGTCGCGGCCCGTTCAAGGTCCTCCGCGGCACGGTTGATGCGCTGAGTGGTCAGCGTCACCTGGCGCCCCAGACGCTGGACCTCGATGAAGACCCTGACGGCCAGCACGCCCAGAACGGCGATCCCGAGAAAGCCCAGGGCGATGGCGAGCATGGGCCAGAACATGCGGGGATCCTCGATGTGTCGGGGCCTCGGAGAATTCCGAGGACGGCGGCGGGTGGCCGGTGACGGGTGGTGGACATGGAACGCGGAGGGAACCTGAGCCCCGGGGCGGCCGGCGCCGGGAGGGGCACTAGAGACTGCTGTGGAGGCGCAGCGTCCGTACCCCGCCGTGGGTGAGGAGCTCGACTATCCGCTCCCCCGCGGGCTTACGGACGGCCGAGCCGCATTCCGGGCAGGTGAAGGAGTAGAACGTGGTGCGGCGGCTGGCGCCCACGGCGAGCCGGATCGCCCCGGCCGTCAGCTCGAACCGCTCCCGGCAGTCCGGACAGGCCGCTCTGAAGCGCACGGAGTCCGGGATCACCACGGTCGGCACACCTGACATCGCAGACATATCGCTCACATCTCCCTCGAATGTCCGGTCAGACCGGGGCGTCATAGGCGGCGAGTGCGGCACGGGCCGCCTCCTGGGCACTCCGCGCCAGCTCCGGCGGGGAGACGATGCGCCCCTCTCCGCCGAGCCGCAGCGCGAGCCTGCGCAGCGAGGCCGGGTCGGGGGTGCGCAGGGCGATCCGCAGCCCGCCGTCCGGGAGTTCCCGGGCGGTGTCGTGCGGGTAGTACTCGGCGACCCACCGCCCGCCGGGGCCGACTTCGACCACGACCTCCGGGTCCTCGGCCGAGGGCTGGACCAGTGCTTCGGACAGGTCGCGCAGTTCGAGCTCCGGCGGTGCGGCCGGTTCGTCCAGCAGCCGGATCGCAGCGACCCGGTCGAGGCGGAAGGTGCGCCGGTCCTCGGAGGACCTGCACCACGCCTCCATGTACGTGTGGCCCACGGCGAACAGCCGGATCGGGTCCACCTCGCGCTCGGTGAGCTCGTCGCGCGCGGGCGAGTAGTAGCGCAGCCACAGCCGGCGCCGCTCCGAGATCGCCCGGTCGACCTCGGCGAAGACACCGCCCTCGGACTCGAAGGTGACCGAGAGCCGCGAACTGGCCGCCCCCACCTCACCGGCCGCGGTCTCCAGCTTCGCGGTGGCCCGCAGCAGCGCCTGCCGGTCGCTCTCGCGCAGGCCCGGCAGCGTGGCCACGGCGCGGGCGGCGACCAGGAGCGCCGTCGCCTCGTCGGCCGCGAGCCGCAGCGGCTCGGCGACGTCGTCGGGGTTGTGCCACCAGATCCGCTCGCCGTCGGTGTCGATGTCCAGCAGGTCGCCGCCGCGGAAGCTCGTCCCGCACATGGGCAGCACGTCGAGGTCCGAGATCAGCTCGTCCTCGGTGATCCCGAAGGCGCGGGCGACGTCCTGGACATGGGCGCCGGGGCGCTCGCGCAGATAGGTGACCAGGGAGAGCATCCGGCGGGTCTGGTCGATCGCGTTCGTGGCCATGAACGGCCCCCTTCAGTCCTTGGCCACGGCGCGCAGCCGTTCCACCACGTCGGCCCGCAGGTCCGCGGGTTCCTCCACGACGACGTCCGGGCCGAACTCGACGAGCCAGGCGTCCAGTCCGTGCCCGTACGGAATCTCCAACTCGTCCCACCCGTTGCCGAGTTCCCGGACCGAAACGGCGCGCGAGCGCAGCGGGTATCCGGCGCCGGTGCGCAGCCTGATCAGCGCGGTCCGGGTGGCCGTCTCCCCCGCCCAGCTCTCCACGGTCTCGCGGACGGTCACGACGTCGGGCACCTCGGTGGTGAACGTCCCGGCCGCTCGCGAACGCACCTTGCCGGTGATCCGAGAGAGGCGGAAGACCCGCTCGGCGCGGCGGTCCCGGTCCCAGCCAGCCAGGTACCAGTGGCCGCGCCAGCACTCCAGGGTCCACGGCTCGACGTGGCGCGTCTCGGGCCGGGCGGCGTTGGCCTTGCGGTAGTCGAAGGTCACCGGGCGGCGGTCCCGGCAGGCCAGCATCAGCGGCTCGAACGCGGCCTCGTGCACGGGGATGCGGGGTTCGAGGGCGCTGTGCACCTCGTACGTGTCCTCGGTCTCCGGCATCCCGGCCGCCCGGAGCTTCTGCAGCGCGCCGCTGGCGGCACCGGCCAGCCGTGCCTGCTGCCAGACCTTCGCGGCCAGCCCGAGCGCGGCGGCCTCCTCGGCGTCCAGCGTGATCGGGGGGAGGCGGTTGCTGTCGCGGCGGGCGAGGTACCCGGTGTCGCCGTCCAGGTTCTCCACGGTCTCGATGACCAGACCGAGTTCGCGCAGGTCGTCCTTGTCGCGCTCGAACATCCGGTTGAAGGCATCGTCGGAGCCCGCTTCCAAGTACGCCTCGATGGACCCCCGGAGCTCACGCTTGCTCAGCGGGCGCCTCGTTCCCAGCAGGCACAGGGCCAGGTTCATCAGCCGCTCGGCCTTGGCGATCGCCATCGACGCCCTTTCTTCTCCGCTCTACGATCGTCGACCGTACCGCTCCCCGCTTCCGGGACAAAAGCGAGGGCCCGCGCCTTGCGGCACGGGCCCTCGTCGCGTAGGGGCGCGGATCAGACGGCGACCAGGTCGCAGACGAAGATCAGCGTCTCGCCGGGGGCGATGCGGCCGCCACCGGCGCCGCGGTCGCCGTACGCGAGGTGCGCGGGGATGGTCAGCTGGCGGCGCCCGCCGACCTTCATGCCCTGCACGCCCCGGTCCCAGCCGGAGATGACCTGCCCGGCACCGAGCTGGAACCGCAGCGGGGTGCCGCGGTTCCAGGAGGCGTCGAACTCCTCACCGGTGGAGAAGGCCACGCCCACGTAGTGGACCGAGACGGTGTCGCCCGCCTGGGCCACCGCGCCGTCGCCCTCCCAGATGTCCTTGATCTCCAGGTCGGCCGGCGGCTCGCCGCCCGGGAAGTCGATCTCGGGCTTCTCGATGCTCACTGAGTTGCTCCTCTTGATGATGAACTGCGCAACCGGGACAGTCTTACATCTTCGCCAGCAGGTCCACTGCGAAGACCAGCGTGGACTTCGCGGGAATGGTCTGCTGCGCCTGGTCGCCGAATCCCTGGTCCGGCGGGACGACGAGGAGCACGCGGCTGCCGATCTTCTTGCCGACCAGCCCGTTCTTGAGGCCCTTCAGGGTGACCTGGGCGAGCGGGAAGGTCTGTGTCCGGCCCGTGGCGTACGTGCTGTCGAACGTCTTGCCGTCCTTCCACACCAGGCCCACGTAGTGCACGATGACGCTGTCGGTGTCCTTCACGACCTCGCCCTTGGACTCCAGGACGTAGTTGGAGACCAGCTTCGACGGCGGGGTGCTCTTGGACGGGATGGTGACCTTCGGGGCCTTGCCGTCGGTGTTGGTGCCGACCTTCGGCAGGTCGACGTCGTCCTGGGCGACCACGGTGCCCTTGGCGGATGCCGGGATCTGTGTCGCCTTCAGGATGTCGACGACGAAGACGAGGGTGGAGTTGGGCTTGATGTCGCCCTGGCCCTGTGCGCCGTAACCGAGGTCCG
Organism: Streptomyces sp. NPDC002476; assembly: GCF_042889785.1. Classification (NCBI taxonomy): domain Bacteria; kingdom Bacillati; phylum Actinomycetota; class Actinomycetes; order Kitasatosporales; family Streptomycetaceae; genus Streptomyces; species Streptomyces sp. NPDC002476. The sequence goes on from NZ_JBIARH010000014.1 coordinate 181,482, forward strand.
GCGGGATGACCAGCTGGACCCGGCTGCCGACCTTCTTGCCGACCAGGCCCTTGTCCCAGCCCTGGATGACCATCCCGGCGCCGAGCGTCAGATCGAACGGCTTGCGGTCGAAGCTGTTGTCGAAGGGCTTGTCGGAGTCCCAGGACTGGCCGAGGTAGTTGACCTGGACCGCCTCGCCGTTCTTGACCTCGGGACCGTCGCCCTGGCTGAGGACCTTCGTCTTCAGCTCCTTGGGCGGGTTACCGGACCCCTTGGACAGAGTGGGTTTCTCCCCGAACTTCGCCCCCGCGGTGATCGCGGGGAACTCGGAAGCGGAGCCATTGTCGTTGCCACAGGCCCCTGTCAGCAGCAACAGGGGGGCGACGAGAAGGCCGGCAAGTCGGCGCACGTGTTCCTCAGATCTCAGACGGCACGGTCGGTTGGGTCCCCGCCACTCTAACGACCTGGGGAACAACAGGGAGTGGATCGGCGAGCGGCGTCATGCGGCTTCGACTCCAGGGCGGAGGAGGGAGGCGGATGGGGTCTCCCCTGCTCGAAAGCAGCTGAGAGCTCGGGGAAGGGGCGTCGGTGACCGACGACGACGCGGGAGGCGGAGTCGCAGGGCGTCGGGAGCCCGCT